>NZ_CP043727.1:2198071-2512082 GCF_009831415.1 Yersinia canariae
AAAAAGGTATGTGTGTCTGCTGGCTGGGGGCAAACATGTAGGGCGTTCCGTGTAAATACAGGCCATTTTCGCCTAATGACTCACCGTGATCAGAGAGGTAGACCAGGGCGGTGTTAAATTTATTATTATGTTGTTGCAGTAATTTAACGGTGCTATCGAGCATCGCATCAGTGTAAAGAATGGAGTTGTCATACGTATTTACCAGTTCCTGTGACGTGCAATCTTGAATTTGGTTGCTATCACAGGTTGGGGAAAACTGACGTGTTTCTGCTGTGGAACGGCGGTGATAAGCGGGGCCATGGCTCCCCATTTGGTGCAATACAATGACTGCATCACCTTGTAATCCATTGATATAATCATCTAACTTGTAGAGCAATGCATTGTCTAAGCAGACACCATTTTCACACTCGACAGTTAATTGTAACTGAGTCACATCTTGGTGAGGAATTCGGTCACAGGCACCTTTGCAACCACCGTCATTTTCCCGCCACAACACATTCAACCCGGCATGAGCAAGAATATCCATCAAGCCCTCCTGATGGCTGGCAAGTGTGGCATCATAATTTTTACGCGACATATTCGAGAACATACAGGGCACGGAAACCGCGGTTTCTGTTCCGCAAGAAGAGGCCTTTTGGAAATAGATAACATCCTGTTTTTGTAAGCGAGGATTAGTTTCCCGCTCATAGCCGCCCAACGAAAAATTCTCTGCTCTGGCTGTTTCTCCGACCACTAAAATCACCAGTGTTTTCTTTGGTTGCCCGCTAATTAAAGGGCCTTTATGGGCATCTTCTCCGATTGTCACGAGTGACATATTACTGGCGAAATATTTATGTTTAGCAAACTGAAAACTACCGCTGACAAAATTGGATGGCGTCAGCATCTTAACGATACTTTTATTATTACGGATAAGTGAGGCGTAATCTTTATAAAACAGTGTGGCGACGAGCATGATAATGACAGTTGATATCAGTATGTTGGTTACACGCAGCCCCAACATATACCACCAAGGGCGGGTTGCCCTGATATGCACAAAACAGATAACAATGGCCGGGAAAATACCCAATATCAGCAGCCACAAGGCCATGCGCGGAGTGAAAAGGGCGGTGGCTTCCTGTGAATTGGTTTCAAACGCGTTCTGCATCATATTGGCGTCAATGACAGCACCGTAACTGAACATAAAATAGTTAGCTGCCGCGCCGCCTAATAGAAATATAATAATGAGCGGTTTGCGCAGCACTGGCACCGCTAATAGACTAAAAATGATATTGAGGGCGCAGAAAATAACGACCGGAATGGTCGCGGCAAATAAGTAGCTGTCACTGCTGTCAAAGTGAATGAGCGACCAGGCTTTATCAATAAACAGTGCATTCTGGAAAAGAGTAAAAAACAGCGCCGTGGCTAAAATAAAAACCAATCCGTTACACTGTAACTTATATCGAACATTCATTGTGAAAATCAAACCCTACAGTTCACTAATTGATTGAATGCTACTGAATGAAACTTAAGATAACCTTAGTGGTTGGAGCGCTGTGTTGGTCACGATGAGAAATAGGGACTTGTCAGGCGCGTCGAAGCAGTCTTCAATTAAAGTGTTAGCAGTAGGAGGCTATTTGGCTCAGCAACTTGAGTTTTTTGACATCCCCAGTCCGTGCCGTGGTATCTGTCAAACAGATGACCGTGGCTTTTGTCGTGGCTGCATGCGTAGCCGGGATGAGCGCTTTAATTGGATGAAAATGAGTGACCCACAAAAGCGGGATGTCCTGCGGTTATGCCGTCAACGCCTATTGCGCTTGCAGCGCGCCAATAAACAACTGGACGACCCATTGCCAGAACAGCCTTCATTATTCTGATTCAACATTATTTTGTCTTACCGTTTAGCGATTATGGCGATTTAGTTACTCAGCCCCAATTCATTGGTCAGGGAGGATTTACCCTTTCTGTCGGTTGTGTATGCTGATAGGCAGATAAACAAATGAGGTAGCTAATAATGGATACACGTAGCCAACTGGCTCCGCTAGGGCCTGAGTTTTCCCGCATGATTTGCGGATATTGGCGGCTGATGGAATGGGGCATGACACCGGAACAATTGCTAGCTTTTATCGAGCAACATATTGAATTGGGTATCACTACCGCTGACCACGCTGATATTTATGGCGGTTATCAATGCGAACAGGCATTCGGGCAAGCATTGCGCCTTAAACCCTCCCTGCGTAGCCAACTGGAATTAGTCAGTAAATGTGGTATTGCCACCACGGCTAAACCAGAACATGCGCTGGGGCATTATATTACGGATCGTTCTCATATTATTGAAAGTGCTGAACAATCTTTAACCCATCTGCACACAGATTATCTCGATTTATTGCTAATTCATCGGCCAGACCCATTGATGGATGCTGATGAAGTTGCTGAGGCATTCACTCAATTACACAAAAGCGGCAAAGTAAAACATTTTGGTGTTTCAAACTTTTCGCCTGCGCAATTCAGCTTGTTGCAGTCACGCCTGCCGTTTTCTCTGGTCACTAATCAGGTGGAAATTTCACCTCTGCACCAGCCAGCCATTGTGGATGGGACGCTGGATGCTTGCCAGCAGTTACGTATTAAGCCCATGGCATGGTCTTGTTTGGGCGGTGGTCGCTTGTTTAGTGATCCTGAATTCCAGACATTACGTAATGAGTTGCAGGCCATTGCTGATGAGATTGGCGCGGAAAGTATCGAACAAGTGGTGTATGCCTGGGTGCTGCGCTTACCTTCGGCACCATTACCCATTATTGGTTCCGGCAAGATAGAGCGCGTTAAAACCGCGTGGGCATCACTTTCCCTGACGATGACGCGGCAGCAGTGGTTCCGTATTCGCCGCGCCGCTTTGGGCTATGACGTGCCTTAAGCCCATTTTTTTGCGCCAGCGAGCCTCAGGCTGGCGCAACTTTATTCTCCTCGCCAGGCACCGCCAACTGGAGCTGTGTTAGCGAGCAATACAGCCGCCAAATCAGCCCGGCCAGTTCTCGTCCCGACGCATCCGGATATTGTCCTAAAATAGCACTCATTCGTTGCAATTCCTGTAACGTGGCTTGCAATGAACTTGGCTGGACACCTTTCTCTGTCATACACCCTTTTAAGCAATGAATGCAGACATCTCGCACGGCGGACAGTGGCGCAGAGGTGGTTTGCCAATCCCGCAACTGCCAGACCACATGACTACAATTGAGCAGCACCATTCCCCAGCGGAGCAGCCACAGGCGGGCCAGTTGATCTTTGCTGAGATTGAGTTGACTGATGCGGTGATATATCAGTGATTCAAATTGATTCTGATTTTGTTGTGGGTGGTCACTGAGTTGATCGATAAAATCACGCCGCAGCATGCGAATAATTCGCCGACTTTTACGTTTGTCAGAGCTGGGGCGCAGTAGCTGAAATGCCACGCCAGCTAACATCACACCAACTAATTTGCCAATATTATCATTTAGAAATTCCTGATAATCATAGCTGGGCGGGTTGGTTACACTCAGGAATGACCCCATAAACACAATCAATTGCCCCCACAAGGATGCATAAGCTGGATGCTGGAGTTTCATCATCTGCATGGTGATTAAAATGGGGAATAGCAGTGCGGCAAATTGCCAGAAATCATCAAGTTGCACCATTACGCCAAATTTCAGGATAAAGCAGCTAATGGAGAGTAAAACAATGGCTTTCACCAGTGTGGCAATGCTGTCAGTGGGCGACGGGGTGGCAGAGTAGAGCACGCAACTCACGGCCGCCAATGCCAGCGCGGCACTGCCCGCGCTCCATTGTGTGTGTATCCAGAATGCGCAGCCAATAACAATGCATGCAAAAGTCCGCAGACCATTATAGGCGGCCTCATAGGTGTCAGTGTGTCGGGCGAGAGAGGTCACGGGAGGGGGTGACAACACGCCGCTTTCAGGTTCTTTATCCAGTTGTGCTAACCAGCGGTTGACTTGCAAATATAACCCACAGAAATGCCGCAATCGTAACCAGAAAGCTCGATGGCGATAATCAAACTCATCATGGGGAGCAATGTGCTGAAGGATCTTGGCGACCTGATATCTATCACAATCTGGTTGCTGTAAGGCCGTGAGCAATTGCGCCAATACGCTGGGCAAGTTCTCTGGTGGAGATGGCCAGTTAGCTAGCATACGGCGTAAGCTGGTAATCACGCTGGTGATACGTAATTGGCGATGCAGAATAAAATTCAATACATTGTTTTGCCGACGTAAGCGGTAATGGCTCCAAAATGCCTGAATTCGCAGCAAATTCATGGTGAGGATTTGCCCAATCAGGCTCTCATGCGAGGTGCGAATCTGCGGATTTTGTTCTGTTTGCCATAATAATTCCGCATGTTCCAGCAAGCGAGATTGCATCCGGCGCAATGATGTCAGCAGCGCTTCGCCATCTGAGGTGCTGGGCAGTAGCATCATCATCAGGCCGCCACAGAGAATGCCGGTAATCACTTCACAGACTCGGGCCTGGGCGATATCAAATATTTGTTGGGTATCAGTGGTGTTGACGGTAGAAAAGGCAATGATGGCGGTGGTGTAGCCCGCCAACGCAAAAGCATAAGAAACGTTATTCTGATAGTGATTTGAGACAAAAGTGCATAAGGCAATCCAGGCGGCAATGACAAAGGTAAACAGCCAGGGGTCATTGAGGCAATGTCCGGCAATCATCAGTGATGCCGCAGCGCCAATAAGACTACCAATGACCCGGCCAATACTTTTGCTTATCACGCCACCGACGGTGGGGAAACTGACCACTGCCGCGGACGTCATCGCCCAGTAGGGTTCGTCTAAATTCAGCGCAAATGCAATCCACAGCGCCAAACACATGGCCAGCGAATTACGCAGCGCGTAACGCCATTGACCCGCATTAGCCTTACCCCACGGGGTTTGCCGCCACGAGGGGAGAGTCAGGCGCATCTCTTAATCCACCAGAGAAATTGTACAGGTGGTGCCCGCAATCAGCGTGACATCGGCGGGTACATCCAGCAATTTAATCCTCACTGGAACCCGCTGTGCCAGGCGCACCCACGGGACATTAGGTTTCACGTCCACTAGCAAACTATCGCTGGTATCGACACTTTGGTCATAAATAGCACGACCAATACTTTCGACCACACCCCGTAAAGGAATGTTGCCATTATACAAAACAATTTTGGCCTCATTACCTTCTCTAATGTGTCTTAGCTTGGTTTCTTCGAAATAACCCATCACATAGAATGAATCGGTATCTATTAGCGCGACTAATGGAGTACCCGCGGTTGCGTAGTTACCCACGCGAGTCTGTAAATTAGTGATATATCCATTGGCCGGCGCATAAATACGGGTTTTACTGAGGTTCCATTTGGCCTGTTCGAGGTTTGCTTGCGCCCCCTGATACGCCGCTTTCATACTGTCCGCAGTTAAGTTGGCGATATCGAGATCTTCACCTGAAATGATATTTTTGGGTAAATTTCGGCGACGTTCGGCCTCATGATTGGCTTTGGCCAGTTCGGCTTGAGCACGGATAACGGCCGCTTGGGCATTATCCAGAGCTAATTGATAGGGTTGTGGGTCAATCACAAATAATAGGCTGCCCGAACTTACCAACTGGTTATCATGAACTAATATTTTAACCAACCGACCGGAGACTTCTGGCGTGATGCTGACTAATTCAGCCCGGACTTTACCATCGCGAGTCCAGGGCGATTGCATATAATAATTCCACATCCACCAACCGGCACAGAGTGCGAGGGCGAATACGATAACTGAAGAGAGGTATTTAAGAGACTGATGATTCATATCAATTTACCAACTGACTAATATCCATAAAGAAACACTGACCGCAATGACAAAAATGGACAGATCCATTAATATTGGATGCCAGATGTCACCAGAGTAGATCCAATTCCGTAGCACATGATGGATCAGTAGCCATAACACCAAACCTAGCATAACCGCCTTAAATATCGGCGGGAAATAGATAGAGGCACCTAAAACCAGGTCTGACATCGGTGCATTTATGGATAATATAGATACATACATAAGGTTAATCCTTAAGAGGTAATTTTAGTAAATACTTAATTTTTGCTAAAGGATTCCCCGTATTTATTGCTATTGTCCTAGCATCGACGGTATATATACATTTGTGTTTTTAATGTTAATTACCCAAAATAGACCGGACTCTGGTAGTTATGCTAGCACGCTAAATAAAAGGAGGAGCAATTGGAATCGACATTAGGATCTGATTTAGCACGATTAGTTCGCGTTTGGCGCGCACTTATCGACCATCGGTTGAAACCGCTGGAGCTGACCCAAACGCATTGGGTTACCTTGCATAACATTAATCGTTTACCACCTGAGCAATCACAGATTCAACTGGCAAAAGCGATTGGTATCGAACAACCATCATTGGTTAGAACCTTAGATCAACTGGAGGAGAAAGGGCTAATCACACGCCATACTTGCGCAAATGATCGGCGTGCAAAGAGGATAAAACTGACGGAACAGTCTTCACCAATAATAGAGCAGGTTGATGGTGTTATCTGTTCCACTCGTAAAGAAATTCTTGGGGGAATTTCGCCAGATGAGATTGAATTATTATCTGGTTTGATTGATAAGCTCGAGAGAAACATTATTCAATTACAAAGTAAGTAAAATAAAGTTTTACGTCTCTATTCACAGCAGAAAGAAAATTTTTAGCAGTAAAAAAACAAGCCAGAGATTATTATGATCTCTGGCTTTTACAGGTTGCATCAATAAATCTGTTTCGAGATGGCGATTAGCGCGGACTTACCGTCACGGTACTGCCACTGCTGGCGAGCATGACGCGCTGACCAACGCTAAAGCGGGTTGGGCCTTGCTTCTGTACAACCAGAATAGTGGTGCCATCGTCTTTACGTACTTCAAGCTGTACGCCGTCAGTACGGTTCATTGCGCCCTGAACCCCTTGTCCTGCCATACCACCAGCAACCGCACCGGCTGCTGTCGCCAGACTACGGCCAGTACCACCGCCGACAGTATTACCCAGGAAACCACCCAACACGGCACCACCAATAGCGCCCATCACATTGTTGTCATCACCACCTTGAATAGTGACCGGACGAACTGAAAGCAATGTACCGTAAGTCACGGTTTGTACTTGCTTAGCTTGTGAGGCACTAAAAACATCACCCGATAAAGTGTTATTGTTGGCACAACCGGTCAGAGTAACCGCAGCAATAGCAACGGCGATTAATGGCTTGATCATAAAAACTCCTATTAAAATGCATAACCGTATTACGGTTCAGTATGCCTGGTATATCCAAATCCAGCCCATTGACGGCCTAGTATTTGCATAAAGTATGGCTTACCCAAATATTTATTTCACTACTTAACGTATTTTTGACGGTGTGTTTGATTTTTTGACCACATCGATGGAAACGCAGCTTAGCGGTTTACACTTCAACCAATATTAAACGGCGGTTTAACTTTCTTAAAGTAAGAAATTTCACTGCCATAACTCATACTGAAAGTATTAGTGACTTTTATGTGACCCTTCTTGCAAATAAAAATCATTCTTTAAGATATGGCCCTATGGCGGTATACACTTAAAAAAGTATATCTTTTCATGGTGTTAATTTTATTATTCTGACTTGGCGTGCGCAAAGTCTCATTGCTATTTTGTCCCTAAATAGGAAATAAGGTCATTGCTATGAAATCAGGCCGTTTTATTGGAGTGATGTCAGGAACCAGTCTGGATGGCATCGATGTGGTGCTGGCCGCCATTGATGAGCGCATGGTGGCTCAGCAGGCCAGCCATTGCCACCCGATGCCATTACAGCTAAAAAAAGACATTCTCGGCATGTGCCAAGGGCAGTCAACCACATTATCCGCAGTGGGGAAACTCGATGCCCAATTAGGGATATTATTTGCTGAGGCGGTGCTGGCTCTATTGGCCAAAGAGGGGTTGACAGCGCAAGACATCACGGCGATTGGTTGCCATGGGCAAACGGTATGGCATGAACCGCTGGGAGAACCTGCCTTTACGATACAATTAGGTGACAATAATCGCATTGCCGCCATGACGAAAATTGCCACAGTTGGGGATTTCCGTCGGCGGGATATGGCCTATGGCGGGCAGGGCGCGCCTCTGGTGCCAGCTTTCCATCATGCATTACTGGCCCATGCCACTGAACGGCGAATGGTTTTGAACATCGGTGGCATCGCAAACTTATCTATGCTCTTACCTGATTTACCGGTGCGGGGTTTTGACACCGGCCCGGGAAATATGCTGATGGACGCCTGGATTTGGCGTAATCGCGCGTTGCCTTATGATAACGATGCTGCTTGGGCCTTGTCAGGTAAGGTCAATCAACCGCTATTGGAACTGATGTTCAGTGACCCATACTTTGCGAAACCTGCGCCGAAAAGCACCGGGCGCGAGTATTTCAATGCTGGGTGGCTGGATAAGCAATTGACTAAAATTCCGGGGATAAAACCCGAAGATATCCAGGCGACACTCGCGGAGTTAACCGCACTTTCTATTGCTGAACAAGTCCAGTTGGCCGGGGGCTGTGAGCGGTTGCTGGTCTGCGGCGGCGGGGCGAGAAACCCCTTAGTTATGTCGCGGATGTCAACATTACTGCCCGGCACCGAAGTGTGTGTCACCGATGATTTTGGTGTCAGCGGCGATGATATGGAGGCGCTGGCATTCGCCTGGCTCGCATTTCGAACGCTATCGGGTAAATCGGGTAATTTGCCATCAGTGACCGGTGCCAGTTGCGAAACCATTTTAGGAGCAGTCTATCCTGTATCGTCACGATGACGGTGTTAAGCTGCCATAGGTTATGGTGGCTTATTCATGCAATAAGGACGGCAAAATGAACTATTTATTGAGAGTGACCGCAGTATTGGGCGCGACAGCCGTATTCATGTTGTCGGGGTGCAGTTTGGTGCAACCGAAGAATGAAACTTTACATTACCAATGTGGGACCACCAAACTGAAGGTCATGCAGGACAATAAACAAGATAAAGTCAGTTTGGTTTTAGATGGTAAACAGTTGAGCTTGCCGCAAGTGCGTGCGGCATCCGGCACTAAATACAGTGATGGGCATTATACTTTCTGGTCGAAAGGAAATACGGCTTTTGTTGAGCGTGACGAAAAGGTCATCATCAATGACTGTGTTTTGATCAAATAATCAGGTCGTTGTCGGCTTAGGGTGATTGTGATTCTGTTGCTGCAAGGGCAGAATGATAATCACTGCTTTCCTGTGCATAACAGAGCTTATATGACTGACAATAATGAATTTGATGTTGCAGACTTGCGCCGTGAATATGTCCGTGGCGGTCTCCGTCGTAGTGATTTAACCGAAAATCCCTTGGAATTGTTTGAGCGCTGGCTAAAACAAGCCTGTGATGCGCGTTTGCCTGATCCGACGGCAATGTGCGTGGCAACCGTCGATGCTACTGGCCAGCCTTATCAGCGGATTGTGCTGCTAAAGCATTATGATGATCACGGTTTGGTGTTTTACACCAATTTGGGGAGTCGTAAAGCACAGCAATTAGCTGAAAACCCACATATTAGCTTGCTATTCCCCTGGCATATGCTGGACCGACAGGTCATTTTTCTGGGGAAAGCAGAGCGCCTTTCCACCCTCGAAGTGCTGAAATATTTCAGCTCCCGCCCCAAAGACAGCCAGATTGGCGCTTGGGTATCCCAGCAATCTTCGCGAATTTCCGCCCGTGGCGTGCTGGAAAGTAAATTTCTCGAGCTAAAACAAAAATTCCAGCAAGGTGACGTCCCGCTACCCAGCTTCTGGGGCGGATTCCGCGTTAAATTCGACTCCGTCGAGTTTTGGCAAGGGGGCGAACACCGCTTGCATGACCGTTTTATCTATCAACGGGATGCCGAAGCATGGAAAATTGACCGTTTAGCCCCTTGAACACGATGAAATAATTGTGGTTAATCCTAGCGCTCGTATGGCAGGCGCTTTATTCTATACCCTTCGTACTTGAAGTCGCAGGGGGGTGTATTCCCCCACTTTATGGGTTTGCATAAATATTGTTCAAATCGGCTGTCGGCCGACTTGTTATGCGCTTGCTGCCTACCTGCAATTCCAAGTTCTTGGGGTATATTCTGATTACTCTGAAGAAGACAATTTTTGTAAAAGACAATGGAGTCGTTGATGACCAGCAGCAACCTAATTAAACAATTGCAAGAGCGGGGCCTCGTTGCCCAGGTTACGGATGAAGACGCGTTAGTAGAGAAACTGGCGCAAGGGCCAATTTCACTGTATTGCGGTTTTGATCCGACCGCAGACAGCTTGCATTTAGGTCATCTGGTTCCGTTGTTGTGCCTAAAGCGTTTCCAACTGGCAGGGCATCGCCCGGTTGCTTTAGTTGGCGGCGCTACCGGTATGATAGGTGACCCAAGCTTTAAAGCCAGCGAACGTAAGCTGAATACTGAAGATACTGTGAATGAGTGGGTGGAGAAAATCCGTCGTCAGGTGTCCCCATTCCTGGATTTTGATTGTGGTGAAAACAGCGCCATTGCCGCTAATAACTACGATTGGTTTGGTGGCATGAATGTGCTGACTTTCCTGCGCGATATCGGCAAGCACTTCTCTGTTAATCAGATGATTAATAAAGAGGCGGTGAAGCAGCGCCTGAATCGTGATGATAGCGGCATTTCGTTTACTGAGTTTTCCTACAATCTGTTGCAAGCTTATGATTTTGCTTGCCTGAATGAAGCACACGGCGTGGCATTGCAAATCGGTGGTTCTGACCAATGGGGTAACATTACCTCCGGTATCGATTTGACTCGCCGTCTTCACCAGCAGCAGGTTTATGGCCTGACCGTTCCACTGATAACCAAAGCAGATGGCACCAAGTTTGGTAAAACCGAAGGCGGGGCAGTGTGGCTTGATCCGAAGAAAACCAGCCCTTACAAATTCTACCAATTCTGGATCAATACCGCAGATGCTGATGTTTATCGTTTCCTGAAATTCTTTACTTTCATGAGTCTGGAAGAGATCAACTCGCTGGAAGAAGAAGATAAAAACAGTGGTAAAGCGCCCCGCGCGCAGTATGTTCTGGCAGAAAATGTCACGGGCATGGTACATGGCGAGGAAGGTTTGGCCGCGGCGAAGCGCATTACTGCCAGCTTGTTCTCCGGTGATTTGAACGAAATGACCGAGGCTGATTTTGCTCAGTTGGCGCAAGATGGGATGCCCACCATTGAATTGAGCCGTGATGCGGATTTGCAACAGGCGTTGGTTAATGCCGAACTGGTTCCTTCCCGTGGTCAAGCGCGCACTATGATTAGCTCCAATGCTGTAGCCCTCAATGGTGAGAAGCAATCAGATCCGGAATACACTTTCACCGAGAGTGACCGTCTATTTGGGCGCTATACCTTATTGCGTCGCGGCAAAAAACATTATTGCCTGATTAGCTGGCTATAAGAGTAAAAGAAAATAAGGGGCTTGAATGTCCCTTATTTTTTGCTGATGGTTTATTCACTTTAGGCCGTACCAATGAAAAATATACTTTCAATTCAGTCACACGTTGTTTTTGGCCATGCAGGTAATAGTGCTGCTGAATTTCCTATGCGCCGGATGGGGGTTAATGTCTGGCCGCTGAATACAGTGCAGTTTTCGAATCATACTCAATATGGGCACTGGACGGGTTGCGTCATGCCAGCCAGCCATCTGACTGAAATTGTCCAAGGTATTGCCGATATTGATCGGCTGAAAGATTGTGATGCAGTATTAAGTGGTTATATTGGCTCACCTGAGCAGGGTGGGCATATTTTGGCGGCGGTCGCGCGAGTCAAGCAGGCTAATCCAAATGCTTGGTATTTTTGTGACCCGGTCATGGGGCATCCTGAAAAAGGCTGTATTGTGGCCCCCGGTGTGGCAGAGTTTTTCTGTAAAGAGGCATTGCCGGCCAGCGACATCATTGCGCCTAACTTGCTTGAACTGGAGCAACTCAGTGGTGTACGGGTAGAAAATGTTGAGCAAGCCGTCAATATTGCCCGAGACCTTTGTGCTAAAGGGCCGAAAGTGGTTCTGGTTAAGCACTTGAGCCGCGCCGGTTATAATCCTGACTGTTTTGAAATGTTATTGGTGACCGCTGAGGATGCCTGGCATATCAGCCGCCCGCTGGTGGATTTTGGCGCGCGTCAGCCTGTTGGTGTGGGTGATTTGACCAGTGGATTATTGCTGGTGAATTTACTCAAAGGTGAGCCATTAGATAAAGCGCTAGAACATGTGACTGCCGCGGTATATGAAGTTATGCTGAAAACTCAGGAGATGGGTGAGTATGAACTTCAGGTGGTTGCAGCACAGGACGCAATTGTTCATCCTACCTGCCAATTTACGGCGACGAAATTATAATCTGCCGCTAAAATGCCCCTGAATCAGGGGCACTGCCATTAATCTTAATCTAATTACTCATTTCTTTGCATCTTCAGCCGCGAGGGCTGCTTTTACTGCCGGGCGTTCAGCCACACGCGCCATAAATTTATCTAAATGGCTACGTTGTTTAATTTCAAGCTTCAGTGCATTGGCCCAGCGGGTCACGGTAAATAAATAGGCATCAGCCACACTGAATTTTGAGCCTAGCAGATAATCATGCTTTGCTAATTCGCTATCGACGTAGCTAAATTGCTTATCCAGGCGCTCGCAGGCAATGGCTTTATATTCATCGGGTGTTTTAGGGTTAAACAGTGGACTGAAACCTTTATGCAATTCAGTCGCCACGAAGTTTAGCCACTCAATAGCGTGATAGCGCGAAAGGGTGCCTGATGGGGCAATAAGATGGCGATCCGGCACTTTATCTGCCAGATATTGCACGATAGCAACCCCTTCAGTGAGCAGGCTACCGTCATCGAGCAACAGCGCAGGGACTTGTCCTTTGGGATTGATGCTTAAATAGTCTTCACCCGTTTCAGTTTTTTTAGTCGCCAGATCGACGCTTTCAATACTGAAGTCTAATCCCGATTCACGTAATACAATATGTGGGGATAAAGAGCAGGCACCGGGTTTATAGAACAATTTCATCACAAACTCCTTAATCAAGTACTGAAAGAAAAAGCTTCTGTAATCCTAAGGCAGGCAGACAAAAAATGCAGCCAGGGCAATGTAATATAATTATGCAGTAAGTACCTACAGTGGCGAATTTCCCCCACTGTAGGCTATCCATGACAATTATCTTAGTCAGTGGAAATCAATTACCGTGGTGGACGTGTGCTGATAGAAGCGGACCAGCTAAAGGTGGTGGTGCTTGGTGCTGTTTTTTTGGTTTTTCTTTCTACGCGGGTTAATTTGGCAACTTGTTCGCGGGCGTTCATGATTTTTTCTATTGCTTCGTCTTTCACTTTATTTTGTTCTGAGTTAGTTAATGCCCTTCCTATATTTATTCTGGCTTTATCGAGTTGCGTTTTGACATCGCGTTGCTCACTTTCGGTCATTTCTTTTAATGTCAGCTTTTTCATTTTTTTTGCCTTGTTTGCATCAGTCTCACACAGTGTACAACCTTATTCTGTGCGGGGATGTAAGAGATTGCGATCTGGGCGACATTAATCACGATAAAAGCCTGTTACGGCATTCAAATAGCACATTAGAGGCCCGCTCTCCGCAAAATTACACCGAGAGCGGATGCAGCAACACGTGACGGTGTCACAACAATCGCGAACCGTAACCCCACAGTAAGACGGTCAGGCCAAGAAGTAATTCTAAGACGAGCACCCCGATTGCAAATGTGGAGCCGGAGAAGATGAAACCTTCTTGCCGGTCAATATTTAAGAACGTGGGGATGCCCAAATACATCAAGTAACCGGCATAGCAAAGTGCAATTACCCCGACCAATAAGCACAACCAGATAATCGGGTAGAGGGCGACAACTCCGGCCAAAAACATCGGTGTGGCGGCATAACCGGCGAATAGAGTACAACTTTGCCAACTCGGGCGGCTTTCATAGCGGCGGGCCATCCAATAAATCACACGGCCCATTAGCGCGACGGCGGCCAGAATCAAAACATAGAAAATTGCAGCAGAATAGAGCGCGGTTAAGGTTGTCAGTTTTATGGTTTGGCCATCACCAAAATTCCAACCGACTTGCGTGGTGCCGATAAACGCACAAATTACCGGAATAGCAGCCATCAGGAGAATGTGATGCGCGTACATATGGCGTACGCTTTCGCCCTCACGTTTGATCTGCTGTAACTCTTGACCGGGGTGGATCATCAGCCCCCAAACATGGTTGATCATAAATCACCTCCTACCTGTTATCGACCGCCAACAACAGACCAATATCATCCTGATATGCCCTCAGGATAAGGGTTAACATTGTGCGGCCTAAGATCAGTATAGTTTATTTTTTGTACACGAATAATGTGAGGAAGTTATCATTATTAAGGCGGGCTATATTTATAGTCTCAGCAAATGTTTAAGATAAATGAGTGACTTAATAGCGCTATTTTAATAGGAGTAGGTTATGGGAATTCAGGGAAATGATAGTCGAATCGACAACATAGAGTTTGCCGTCAGTGATATTGCCCGCTCGAAAGATTTCTACGGCAAGGTTTTCAATTGGCGTTTTACTGAATATGGGCCGCAATATTGTGAGTTTACTGATGGGCGGCTCACCGGCGGTTTCACCACCTTGAGCGAGGTTCATCCCAATGGCGGGCCGTTAATCATTCTGTATGCGGATAATTTGGAACAGACGCAAAAACGGTTAGAAGATGCCGGAGCGACTATCGTGCTGCCAATTTTTGCTTTTCCGGGTGGGCGACGTTTCCACTTTACCGACCCCGATGGGTATCAGTTGGCGGTATGGTCAGATAACTGATGGGCGTCAGTGTTAAACAAAAAAAAAGCGCTCCCGAAAGAGCGCTTTTAGCCAACCGAATGTTTAAACGGCGGTGGCGGATGGTGCTTTGTTGCTTTCTGTCGGCGCTAAAGTCATGCGATACAGCTTTGGTGCGGTCAACATCATCAGCACGGCGATGATAGCGGTCACAATACCAATCTGCATAAATACATGGCTATAGATTGCCAGTGATGCATGGGCGTCGGTGATATCACTCGGTACCGCCGTCAATGCGGCAACTTTACCCGCGATCAGGGCAGCAGCGGCAGTGGTCAGGAACCATGACCCCATGATGAAGCCCATTAACCGCTGAGGCACTAACTGCGCAACCATCGCCAGACCCAGACCCGAAATCATCAATTCGCCGATGCTTTGCAGCGCATAGCTGAGAATCAACCAATTGACGGAAACAATCCCGTGTTCATTGGCGAAGCTTGCACCCCACGGCAGTACCAGGAAGGCTGCGGAACACAGTATCATGCCGAAAGCAAACTTGTGCGGCATAGGTAAGCGGTCGCCCATTTTGTTATAGATTGCGGCCAGTATCGGGCTGGCAACCATAATCCAGAATGGGTTCAATGCTTGATATTGTTCCGGCTCAAAGGCAATACCAAAGAGAGTATGTTCAACGTTATGAATGGCGAAGAAGTTCAGTGATGTTGGCATTTGGCTGTACAACACAAAGAACACGACCGCTTCGAGCATCAACAAGAAGGCCACGATCATTCTGCGGCGAGCGGTGCCGTGCAGTGAAAATGTCTCTTTAGCAAAGATGCAAATAATGCCGACGGAAACTAACGCCAGTGCCCAACGGGCCACTATCTGGTTGTGCAGCAACCAGCTCGACAAGGCAATCAGAGCAACGACGCCGACCAATACCATCAGCAGTTTTTTAAACTGTAATGGTGCGAAGTCAGGTTTAGAACCTTGATTTTTCACCCATTTACGGCAGAACCAGAAGTTCACCAAGGTGATCAGCATCCCGACAACACTCAGTGAGAATGCCACACTCCAGCCATATTTCACTGCCAACCATGGGGTCGCCAGCATAGAGAAGAACGAACCGATATTGACGGACATATAGTACATAGTGAATGCACCGTCCAAACGCGGGTCGTCTTTGTTATAGCAGGTTGAAAGCAGGGACGACGGGTTGGCTTTGAACAAACCATTACCCACGGCAATAGTTGCCATGCCCAGATAAACCCAGAAAATGTCATGGCCGGAGTAGGCAATCATGGCATAACCGACTGCTAGCGTCAGTGCGCCCAGCACAATGACACGTTTTGCACCGAGGACTTTATCTCCTAACCAGCCACCGATGGCAACAAAACCATAGACCAGGGCGCTGAAAGAGGAGAACAAAGTGATTGAATCGGCTTCGCTCATCCCAAGCATTTTTACCAGATAAACGGCCATGATCCCTTGTAGGCCGTAATAACCAAACCGCTCCCAAAGCTCGATAGAGAAAATCAGGTAAAACGCCTTCGGTTGCTTGAATGCATTCAGGCTGATTTCGGGTTGGCTGTTATTGGGTGGTTGCTGATTGTTGTTTGCTGTTGACACGGAAACCTCTGTTTTCACTACCTGACATAAATGACAGGAAAGACAAAAGTGAATGCACGAAATGGCATCCTTTTGCGTTGTTATAAGATGTTTAGCGGCGGTTAATGTTCACTATCTTTGTCAGCGAGACAAGTCTTTTGTAATGTTCTGTTACATATATCCTTGTCAGCGCGATAAGACTATGTTGCAAATGTTATGCAGTATTAACGTTTATGTTTTAGCTGTTTGGCGAATTTTTGTTTTGATTAAAAGCTGAACTGATTTTGTTTAGGGATATATTCTGCTATTTGGCTATTTTATGGTTCATATCGTTATATGTATGTGAATAACCAAATCAATATTGTGCTTATTATGAAAAGTCTGAAATTATCCAAAATCTGATTAAATGTTAACCAGTCAAAAGGCTGCATCTAACAGTGAACTGAGATCTGGATCAGAGAGTTGTGTAAATTTTTAGCCGGAAAAGGCCTCTACTGCAAAACATCTATCAGGGGCACAATGGTATACTGATGAAATCATGAAAATCTGAGATTGTGTATGGATATCAAGCAGCTTATCTATCTCTGTAATTTAGAGCGCGAGCGGCACTTTGGCCGCGCGGCTGAAGCCAGCTTTGTGAGTCAGCCGACATTGTCGATGCGCTTAAAGAATCTGGAGCGGGAGTTGGGTGTTGCTCTGATAAACCGTGGCAATAATTTTGAAGGATTTACCGCGGAAGGCGAACGTGTTTTGGCGTGGGCCAGAGAAATTGTCTCTGTCTATCAAGGGTTAAAACTGGAAGTCGAATCCCTAAAAAATGGTTTGAATGGCACACTGCGTATCGGCGTGGTGCCACAATGCAGTATCTCATTGGCTCGGCTGCTGAAAAGTGCCAGCGAGCGCTATCCGCAGTTGGACTATCGGGTCTCCGTGTTAAGTGCTGATCAGTTACTGGCGGCGTTGACGGGGCATTCAGTTGATGTGGGAATGGGTTTTTTTGAATTAGCGACATTGAATGAGCTGCATTTTCAAGCCCAACCACTGGTTGATCGCGGGGTCGATGTGGTTTTCCACCCGGAACATTTCCCGCAATTGATAGGCACCGAGCCGTTAACACTGTCTCAAGTTGTCGAATTACCCCTTTGTTTGGCGGAACCTAGCCGCTATTTTCGCCGTTATCTGGATAATAGCTTTCGCGACGCCGGTCTGTCATTGCATGCTCGGCTGGAAAGCACGTCTATATTTCAGTTGCTGCAAGGGGTCTTTGTCGGGCTGGGCTGCGGCCTGTTCCCGCAGGGCAGTTTGCTGGAGGACATGTCCCCGGCGTTGCAGCGAAGGCCATTGATTATTCCTAAGATGAGCCGCCATGCGGCGGTGGTGGTTGCTGAACCAGGGCGGGTGACGCCGCTGGCCCAGCACTTCTTTGATGTCACTCAGGAGTGGCTAACTTCCCACGAGGCGTGATGATTGGCATGGTTGCCGCCATCAAACAGTTTGCCCTAAAGTGTGGCGCAGGCGGTTAGCCCATCCCGCCGAGGCGACATAGAAGATAATACTGAGTATTTGCGTATCACTGAGGCCAATAGTCTGTAGCGGCGTAATATGCTGATGGCTAAAGCGCTCTGGGCCACGAGTCAGTTCGGCTGCGAGCGAGATAAGCGGGTGGATATTGTGTTCCTTGGACTGTATTGCCAGGGCACTGTCAATCCCTGACGGTAGCGCGGCTAATAACGCGGTATTTCCTGTCAGTTGAAGCAAATTATGCTGATGGTTTGCCTGGCAGTAGCGGCTGCCGTTGATTTGGGCACTCACCAGTGACACTAACTCCAGCCAATCAGACGGGACTCGCGGGCGGCTATACAGCCGGGTGATAATCGCGCTATAGGGTTGAAAACTCTGTTGATTGTGCGCCAGTAGCTGGTTGAGTGTTACCGCAGTATCCGCCGTGGAGTCTGATTCTGTCATCGGCTCGTTTTCCGCCAGTGAGGGCAGCCAACCTTGCCATTGCGGCTTTCCTTCCGGTAACGGGGCTGACTGCGCATCCTCCATACGAGGGAAACCGGGCAGCATAACGGTCGGATAGCCCGCCTGAGCAGCAACCCCCGCGACCACTCGGGCCTGAAATCCAACAAAACCAATTATCTGCGATAAAACAATAATGTCTGCATCCGTAAGCCCCACTTCAGCCAATTGCTGTAGCGCATGCCGGTCAATTAATGTCGGCTGGCTGGCGAGTTGGCGTGCATATTGGGTGATTTGTGTGAGCCGGATATTACTTTCGCGCGAAGCATCAGGGCTGGAAAGCGGTGTGAGGCGAGCAGCATAGTGGCTGCATAAGCGCTGAACCCCGGTCACCTGTGCGACAGTTAATGCACTGCTTAATCTGTCATAAAGAGAAAATGTATTTTCACGATTGAGTTCAACAACCGGCGGGAAAAGCGCCTGATACATGACATCTGAAGCAGATAACATCGCGCCATGGTGTTGTAAGGTGTCATTTAATGCTGTGGGAATATCATTCGCTAAGCCAAGCAGAAAAATACCCTGTTCGATAATATTTCCTCCCTGATAGGTATTATCACTATTCACCGCATCAATTGCGCCAGCAATATGTGTTGCCAAGACCCGGCCACTGCGCTGAGTTTCATGATACCAATGAGCATTGTTTTGCTGTCTAAATTGCACCATAGTGACCTCCGTTAGGGGCAGCAACACGCCAAAGTTAAAGGTGGGTGAGTCACCGCCGCCCCATTCGATAGGTGCGGATGAATAATGATAAAGAGGGCGGATATTGCGGTATCTGGCAGGGAGTTATGCAAAGTGTGAGGTATCAGCATCGGCGAGATATCCTGTTGTTTTATGGAATGAACACAGTGGATATCATTGCTGATTGAGTTTACGAGATAAAATAATGTTAAACCATAATCCATAACTAAAAGTAATAACATATTATTATATATAACAAAAATGTTGTTACGTTAGCGAATAATTGGCTAAAGCCGCCATCGACATGCAGAATTTCCCCGGTCATTCCTGCGGCCAAATCTGAACACAAAAACGCAGTCGGGTTGCCGATATCCTCAATAGTGACGGTGCGGCGAATGGGGTGACATTCTTGCGCGACGTCACAGGGGAAAATCAGTTTGCAGCCTAATGTGGCTGCAAATTTAACCGAGGATATAATCACCGAACTTCATTCATCAAGTGAATTGGTTAGAAGTTAGCACTATCCCGACGCCAGGCATCTGCGGTTAATGCCTCACCAAAATGGCTGGAAATCAATCGCTTGGTCAGATCATGCAATGGCGACGCGAGGACTTCTGCGGTACTGCCGCGCTCCACAACTTCACCTTGGTGCATCACAATCACTTGGTCACTGATATGCTTCATCATTCCTAAATGTTGGGTGACATAAATATAGGATATGCCGTGTTTTTCCTGTAATTCCAGCATCAGATTGATAATCTGTGAGCGCATGGACATATCCAGCGACGCCAAAGCTTCATCGGCAACAATGACTTTGGGTTGCAGGATTAACGCCCTTGCCAGCGCAATACGCTGCTTCTGGCCGGAGGCCAACATATGAGGATAATAATTCGCGTGGTCGGGCAATAACCCCACTTGCCGTAAAGTCTGGTAGATCCGCTGTTCACGCGCGGCGGCATCTAAATCGGTGTTCAGCTTTAGCGGCGCATCTAACAGTTGACCAATACGCTGACGCGGGTTGAGCGACGTGCTGGGGTCCTGGAAAATCATCCGAATGCGTTGGCTGCGATAAGCATAATCACCATAGACCAGGCGATGGTCATCAATGAGCAATTCGCCGTCAGTCGGTTCAATCATGCCCGACAACATTTTGGCCAACGTGGATTTACCCGAGCCATTCTCACCAATAACCGCCAGCGTTTGCCCCTCCCGTAAGGTGAAGCTGACCGACTTAACCGCCTCCACATGTTGACGACGAAACAAGCCGGTGCGATAGCGGAAGGTTTTGCTCAGATTACGGACTTCGAGCAGTGTCTCGGCCATTATTGCTCCTCCAGATTTAAGGGGAAGTGGCAGGCAAAGGCATGATTTTTCACCAATCGCAAGCGCGGTGTTTCAATACAGGTTTTCTGTGCATAGGGGCAGCGAGGGCCGAGACGGCAGCCAATGGGCAAGTGTTCCAGTGACGGAATCGCCCCCGGCAATGCATTCAGCCGACTTTTATGCGGTAACGAGCGGCCAAAGTCGGGCATCGCCCGGATCAGCGCCTGAGTATATGGGTGGTGTGGCGAGGCCAGCAGATCTTCACAAACCGCACTTTCGACGGTTTGGCCGCAATACAGCACATTAATCCGGTTGGCCCACTTACTCATCATCTGCAAATCATGGCTGATGAGCAAAATAGTGGTGTTGTTATTCTGATTAAGCCGTGCCAGCAAGCGGAAAATTTGTGCTTGAGTGGTGGGCTCCATGGCGTTGGTTGGTTCATCGGCAATCAATAACCGGGGCTGATTTGCCAGCGCGATAGCAATCATGACTTTTTGGCATTCGCCTTCGGTCAGTTCATAGGGGTAGCTGCGCATAATGTCTTTATGGTCTTTAATTCCCACCCGATGCAGCAACTCAATAGCCCGACGTTTCCGCCAATGAAATCGCTGCCACCAGCGGCCTTTATAAGTCCATCCGGGGATGGCTTGCATCAGTTGCTGGCCAATGCTCTCTGATGGGTCCAGACAGGATTGCGGCTCTTGAAAAATCATCGAAATATTATGGCCGATCACCTTACGCCGCTCGCGCGGAGTTAATTGTAATAGGTCAATATCATTAAAACGAAAACGGTCAGCAGTAATACGCCAATTGTCTTTACTGACTCCGCAGATTGCTTTGGCAATCAAACTCTTACCAGAGCCGGACTCACCCACCAACCCACGAACTTCGCCTTCTGTCAGGGTAATACTGATGCGGTCAACCGCTTTGACCATCCCCTCAGCAGTCATAAATTCAATGGTGAGATTACGAATATCAAGTAACGGCATTATTCCACCCCCGCATTAATAGCCCGGCGCATACCATCACCTAACAGGTTAACTGACAACACACTGACCAAAATTGCGCCGCCGGGCAGCATCACGGTCCACGGCGCGACATACACTAAATCCAGTGAATCTCCGAGCATTGCGCCCCATTCTGGTGAGGGCAGTTGTGCGCCCAAATCAAGAAAGCCCAATGCAGCAATATCCAAAATAGCCATTGAAAGCGCGCGAGTGAACTCAGTGACCAACACCGCCGCAATATTGGGGAAAATAGCATAGGCCAAAATATGCGGAGTGGACGCCCCATCCAGACGGGCGGCAATCACATATTCTTTATCTAACTCATCATGCACGGCGCTATAAATGGTGCGCACCATGCGAGGTAAAAGCGCCAGCCAGACGGCGAACATGGCGTGTTCTAAACTGGGGCCGACAAAGGCCACGACAATGATGGCCAGCAACAGTGATGGGATTGAGAGTAATGTATCCAGCACATGATTAAGAATGGCTGAACGAAAACCATGAGTGATACCGGCAAAGACCCCTAAAACGACGCCACACAGCGCGGCTGCCACGGTGACCAGTAACGCCGAACCATAAGTGGATGCGGTGCCAGCCAATAAGCGGCTTAAAATATCGCGCCCTAAGTCATCCGTGCCCAGAAAGAAAGAAACATTGCCGTAACGCGACCAAGAGGGCGGTAACAATTGATAGCCCAAAAACTGTTGGTCGAGGGCATAAGGGGCCAATGTGCTGCCCAGCACACACAGCACTAATAACCCCAGAACACCGTAAAACCCCACCATCGCCAGGCCATCAGCATAGAAAAGCCGCCAGGTATACAGCAGCGGGCTGGGCATTTTCTTCTCGCGGTAGACATTATCGAATGGCATACCATTCCTTATGCTTTAACGGCGTCATCATCGCGCCCAAAATATCCGACAGTACGTTAATGACGATAACCAACGAACCGACCACCATCACGCCCGCTGAGATAGCGGCATAATCTTGCTGACGAATTGCGTTGATTAACCAACGGCCTAGCCCCGGCCAGTTAAAGACCACTTCGGTTATCATCGCCAGCGTCAACATCGTTGAGAATTGCAACCCCAATTTTGGAATGATGGGGGGCAAAGCATTGTGCAGAACATGGCGGCGAATAATGGTAAATCGGGATAAACCTCGGGTTGCCGCGGCCTTAATATAGTTTTGCCCAATAACATCGTCGGTACTGGTGCGCATCAGGCGGATAACTTCCGTGGTGGGGGCCACAGCCAGCGCGGTGATGGGTAAAATCATGTGCTGAATCGCACTGATCATCATCTCTTTGCGATAGGGTGATGGTGACAGCCATGCATCAACCAAAGCCAGTCCGGTGACGGGTTTGACCTGATATAACAGATCAAAACGCCCTGAGACCGGCAGCCAGCCCAAATGCAATGAAAAGAACAACATTAATAGCAGCGCCAGCCACAATACTGGGATTGAGAAGCCGATAAGTGCAATTGAACTGATGGCGATATCGGCAAATTTGCCGCGCATCACACCCGCAATAATCCCCAGCGGAATACCGACAAATAGAGCCACGGTAAAGGCCAACACACAGAGTTCCATAGTGGCGGGGAATGCTTCGCGCAATTGCTCACTGATAGGCTGACCATTAATGCTGGAAACGCCAAAATCCCACTGGAGCAAACTACTGAAATAGAAACGGTAGGCATCGAGCAGGGATGCGCCGCTCAACGGGCCGTGAGGGGTGAAATAGCTCAGGCTAAAACTGACCAATGACAACATAAACAGGGTTATTACCAGAAGTAATAAGCGCCGTAAGGTGAAGATGATCATGGTTTTTTGCCCTCATCACTAGGACTTTCGCGAAACACGCCAGCAAAAGAAGAATTACCAAACGGGCTTAAAACTAAACCTTTAATATCATAACGATATGCCTGCAACCTTAGGGATGACGCCAAAGGTAACAGCGGCAGTTGTTGCTCCAGAATCCGCTGGGCCTGTTGATAATATTCAATACGTGCCGATAATTGCTGGGAGCGTAAGGCTTTTTGCAGCAGTTCATCAAATTCTGGGTCACACCAGTGAGCATAGTTTGTTTGCGAACGAATTGCCGCACAGCTTAAGAGCGGGCGGAAGAAACTGTCCGGATCATTACTGTCTGTTGACCAGCCAGACAGTGTTAAGTCGTGGTTCATCTCCATAAGGCGAGCTTCTTGGAAGCGGCCTTCGACCGGCACGATATTCACCGTAATTCCCACTTGTGCTAAATCCGCCTGTATCAACTCGGCCGTCTTTAATGGGCTGGGGTTATAGGATTGTGACGCCGTTGGCACCCATAAGTTGAGTTGCAGTTTAGTTATCCCCAGCTCTTTGAGGATTGCCTTGGCTTTTTCAGGATTATATTCAGTGACTTGAGCTTGATTATCATAAGCCCATGATGCCCGAGGTAAAATTGACGCCGCAGTTTCAGCCGTACCGTAATAGATTGATTGCATCAACCGTTGGTTATTAATAGATAAAGCAATGGCTTGCCGCACGCGTTGGTCATTCAGTGGGGGTTTGCGGGTATTGAACGCCAAATAGGCCACATTCATCCCCGGGCGCAGTGTCAGCCGCAGGCGCGGGTCATCACGCAAAATAGATAACTGGCTTGCGGCGGGATAAGCCAATACATCACATTCACCGGTCAATAACTTGGATAAACGCCCTGTGCCACCCGCACCCAAATCAATGACGACCTGAGGCATACGCGGCAAACCTTTCCAATAATCACTGTTACGGAATAACCGAATATATTGACCAGACCGATATTCGTTTAGCAAGAATGGGCCAGTGCCCACAGGCTCGCGATCGATTTGTTCCTGTCGACCCTTTTGAGTTAATACATCGGCATATTCAGCAGAAAGGACTGGCGCATAATGGGTTGCCAGATGCCAAAGAAATGATGCGTCGGGGGCTTTCAGTTTAAATTCAACGGTATAGTCATCGAGTTTTTTGACACTTTGTACCGCATCGGCAAATTGTAGGCTGTCAAAATAAGGATATTCGCCGCCGTTGACGTCATGATAAGGGTGCTGTGAATCAAATACCCGCTGAAAACTGAATACAACGTCATCGGCATTCATCTTCCGCGTCGGCGTAAACCAATCGGTGGTCTGGAAAGGGACATCTTTGCGTAAATGAAAACGGTAGGTCGCGCCGTTATCCAGCACCTGCCAACTTTCCGCTAATTCAGGGATTAGCCGATAAGTATAAGGGTCGACATCCAGCAAGCGGTCGTAGAGCTGAGCCGCCAGGGTATCGATAGTCAATCCACTGCTGGCCATCTGCGGATTGAAAGTATTGAGTATTCCACTGACACAATAGACAAAACCGCGCTGGCGGATATCCGGCAGCGGTTGAGTGGGGTCGGCGGCCGGGGCAGTTTGCGCCAGCGCTGAGGTCGCAAGGCAAGCCAGCGACAGCATCCAAATGAGTAACGCACGCATAAACGCTTTCGCAGTAAGTAAGCAATGCTCTTAGTGTACCGTAATCTGGCACGCCTCCCAATCCATTGAGCAAAACAACTGCTCTGTCTGCTGTTTGTTGCAGCAATAGAGGGTAATAAACAGCAAATTATTGTTTATTCGCCGGGAATTCACGGCGCGGATGCTGGCAAAGAAGATCAATATCTTCCCTTCGCTGCATATAATTCCATCAGAATTAGTGCGGGAATGAGAAAAATTCTCAACAAAGTGTTTGCAAGTGCTATTGATAACCATTATCATTAATTTGCTCTTCGGGACAAAGCCTAAATTTTCAGGTTTTTGTTAGAAAAGCACGACATTGCTCACATTGCTTCCAGTGTTTTTTAAGCCAGCTCGGGTGCTGGCTTTTTTTTTGCCTGCGACTAACTCACTTATAAAAACATGAGCATCAGATGATGTTCTTTCCTTAGCTATGCTTTCCATATTTATCGTTTTTATGCATGTATTAAGGCGTTTTGTTGTATGTGTAATCCCTTTTTTTAGATATATTTTGTCTGGGATACTTATGTTCCTGTTGGCTTAAATTAAGCATTAATATTGCTCATGAGAGGCAGGTGATGATATTAATCAAAGCTATCTTATTATATTTGATCAGTATTTTATTAAGTTACGAGTGCGAAGCTAAACCCCCTGATATTGTTTGGCGTGTTGATGCTCGTGATCACCATGATGTTTTTAATCATGGGTTTGTTGCTGCTGGGAATAATCATAATGTTGCTGATCATCTCAGCGGGGAAAGTTGTCGCAAGTCACGGAAAATGGAAGGGAGTGCTTTTATTGCGACAACTGCCAATAGAAGCTTTGCATATGATTATGCTGAACGGGTATTAAAAAATTTGGCTAAGCAAGGAAGCCAAAATGCAAAAATTTATATTTATCAAATTAGGGCAGCTGAGAATATGTATAGCGCAGAGGATACATTAATATTTTTATTACAGGGTAACAATAGTTTTAAAAACAGGAGTGGTTTTCGTATGATATATCGTCTCCCTTATTTGTCTGAGTGGATGGCTCATCGCAGGATTGGGGCAGAACAAGTGGCTGTTGGAATGGCATACCATATTGATGGTGGTGTGATGCGCTCAGATGCATACTTGTCAAACCCAGGATTTGTGCAAACGCGTTCTCACGCCAATAATCGACCTTACCCAGTTGTTTTTTCAGGGAAATCCACAATGCAAATACCGCGTACCTGGATGCTGCGACTGGGTGTTAATCCAATGATTAATGCTTGTTTTGGCCGTTTAGATTTCACCTATTCCAATACGGGTATTCACGAGCAGCATCTGGGTCATCAAGGGTTCTTATTGGCCAATATTTTATTAATATAAAAACACGTCAATCAGTAATATAAATCCCTAGAGGTTATCGTATGAAGTTATTCATTTTGGGTTTTATTGTTGTTATTACCGCATTCCATGGGAAAGGATTTGCATATATCACGGGCAGTTTACAATCACAATGTGATTCCGTTCATGGCACTATGCTTTATGATCGTTTAATCAAAAGTTTCAATACGAGTATTATGCGCCAGCCAGGGCATATCTCAGTAAATAATATTAATATAAAAATAGATGATGAATGGTATTCCGCTACGGCGGAAGACAGGACGGACAGCAATTTATCAATAAACTTACCGCACTTTGCCCAGACGGCTTATTTGATTAACTTGGCTGTTAATGTTTGCGTAAAAGATAAACATTTACGTGGGTTAGAAGGCGTGAATTAATTTTTAGTTATCGCATATTAACAAACGATAACTAAAAATCGAAAATATAGTTATGGTTGCCCATCTTCACTGGTCAGAATTGCATGCTTTTTTAGCATGCCCCGTAATTGATGGTAAGTTAATCCTAACAGACTAGCGGCCTTTCGTTGATTAAAACGAGCTTGCTCCAAGGCCTGTTTGAGCAACTGATTTTCGCTATTATGTAACCAATGTTTCAGATTGAGGGGCAGGGTAGGTAATTCGCCAGCCTCACTCTTTGTTTTATTGCTTTCGGTATTTTCATTTTCTGCTGTGTTCAGCCGACGAGTGAACGGGTTGATAATAATGTTATCCAGTGCTTCGCTACTGTCGGCATGGCGATATACTGAACGCTCGACCACATTTTTCAGTTCACGAACATTGCCCGGCCAGCGATATTCCAGTAATTGTTGTTTGGCTTGCGGGGTAAAGCCGGGGAACAGTGGCAAACCTAATTCCCGGCACATCTGAATAGCAAAATACTCAGCCAGCAACATGATATCTTGTTGGCGCTCGCGTAAAGGCGGCAGTTGCACAACATCAAATGCCAGCCGGTCGAGTAAATCAGCACGGAATTTCCCTGCGGCCGCAAGTGCGGGCAAATTATCATTAGTCGCACACACTAAACGAACATCCACTTGCAAGGGTTGGCTCCCGCCAACACGCTCCAGATGACCATATTCAATCACCCGTAATAATTTTTCCTGCACCAGCATGGGGGCGGTCGCCAGCTCATCTAAAAATAATGTGCCACCATCTGCGCGCTCAAAACGGCCAAGATGTCGCTTCTGCGCGCCAGTAAACGCGCCGGCCTCATGCCCGAACAACTCTGAATCAAGTAGGTTTTCATTAAGCGCGGCACAATTGAGCGAAATAAACGGCCCTTGCCAACGATTTGATAAATAATGCAGGCGATGGGCTATCAATTCTTTACCGGTTCCGCGTTCACCGATGACCAATACCGGCTTATTCAGCTTTGCCAACCCGGAAACTTGTTCCAGTACCTCAACAAAAGAGTTTGCTTCACCTAACAGATTTTCTAGTTGCTCACTCATGATGAAATTCGCCAATAGTTGGTTAAAGTAATCACTTTACCTTTTATCCTAAAACAGTCAAAAAATATTTTTTGTTATTTTTCAGTGTATTAAGTTTTATGAAAAATTGGCACGACTTTTGATATATCACTATTGAAATTATGTGAATCGGCGCAACCAAACGCCAATCAGTTAAAGAGGATGTAAATTATGGGTATTTTTTCTCGTTTTGCCGATATCGTGAATGCCAACATCAATACATTGCTGGATAAAGCTGAGGATCCACAGAAGTTGGTACGGCTGATGATTCAGGAAATGGAAGATACACTTGTTGAGATCCGCTCAACCTCGGCTCGCGCACTGGCTGAGAAAAAACAACTGCTGCGCCGCATTGACCATTGTGAAAGCCAGCAGCAAGAGTGGCAAGATAAAGCTGAACTGGCTTTACGCAAAGATAAAGAAGATTTGGCGCGCGCGGCACTGATTGAAAAACAAAAAGTGGCGTCATTAATTGATACGCTAACTCGTGAAGTGGAGACGGTTGAAGAAACGCTCAATCGCATGAAGCACGAAATCACCGAGTTGGAAAGTAAACTGACCGAAACTCGTGCCAGACAGCAGGCTCTGACACTGCGTCATCAAGCTGCCGCATCATCTCGTGATGTTCGCCGTCAGCTAGACAGTGGCAAGTTGGATGAGGCGATGGCCCGTTTTGAACAATTTGAACGCCGTATTGATCATATGGAAGCTGAAGCTGAAGCTGAAACTGTGGGTGTTGGCAAACAAAAGTCGCTGGAAAGCCAGTTTGCCGAATTGAAGGCCGATGATGAAATCAGTAACCAACTCGCTGCTCTGAAAGCAAAAATGAAATCAGCTGAATAAGTCATGACTTAAATTTCAGTAAGAGACTTCGCCCGGCCGTCAGGATAAAGGCGGCCTGTCATGACTAAAATGCGGATAGCCGCGAACATATTATTAAGGGGAACGAATGAGTATCCTGTTTCTTGCCATACCGCTGACAATTTTTGTGCTATTTGTCGCGCCGATTTGGTTATGGCTACATTACAGCAATCGCCAACAAAGCGGTGCTCAACTCAGTCATCAGGATATGCAACGTCTATCGCAGTTAACTGACGATGCCCGCCGGATGCGTGAGCGTATTCAGGCTTTGGAAGAAATTCTTGATGCCGAGCATCCAAACTGGAGGCAGTCATAATGGGCGATTTTTTTAAGAATAATGCGCTGAGCAGCAAAAAACTGTACCGGGTGCCAGAAGAGGGCATGATCAAAGGGGTTTGTGCTGGATTAGCGCACTATTTTGATATTCCGGTACGATTGATTCGCGTGATGGTGGTGTTGTCATTATTCTTTGGCCTGTTTGTTTTCACCATCGCAGCTTATATCGTACTGACTTTTATGCTTGAGCCGGCACCGGCGTCCCGTTTCAGCGAACATCATGAAGCGACCCCACGCCAACTCCTTGATCAGTTAGAATATGAGTTGGGAGCCGGAGAGCAACGTCTGCGCCAAGTTGAGCGCTATGTTACGTCCGAAACCTTTGGCGTGCAGAGCCGTTTTCGTCAGTTGTAATGTGACCTATTAATGATAAAACCTGCCGGAGAGCAAAAAGATGAACAGTAATTTCGCCCGAACCCGTGCAGGTGTAGTCTTTACCACACTGGTTAAGATTGTTTTTAGTGTGGCATTGACCTATGGCCCGGCAGGTGCGGCGGGCTTTATTGTCAAAAATGTCAGCCGTAAACCCCTGCGCTGGTTGCTGCTTATGATGTTGGAACCGATGCTAAAACGAGCAATGGGGGTAGCGGCGGGTCAATTTGCTAAGGAGAAGCATGAAACGACTGCAAAATGAGATTACATCACTGGTCAATCGCGGGATGGATAGGCATCTGCGGTTGGCCGTCACCGGCCTGAGCCGTAGCGGGAAAACCGCTTTTATTACTTCTCTGGTGAATCAATTACTTCATGTTCACAGCGGTGCTCGTTTGCCGCTGTTTTCTGCTGTGCGCGAAGAGCGGCTACTCGGTGTTAAACGAGTACCACAGCGTGATTTGGGTATTCAACGCTTTACCTACGACGAAGGTTTGGCTTCTTTATATGGCACACCGCCAAATTGGCCAACACCGACCCGAGGTGTGAGTGAAATCCGTTTAGCGCTGCGTTTTCGTTCCAGTGATTCTCTGTTGCGCCATTTTAAAGAAACATCAACTCTGTATCTGGAAATTGTCGATTATCCGGGTGAATGGTTGCTGGATTTGCCGATGCTGGAACAAGATTATTTAAGTTGGTCGCGGCAAATGGCGGGCTTGTTACAAGGGGATCGCGCTGAGTGGGCAAAGCCTTGGCTAACACTGTGTCAGCAATGTGATCCGTTAGCGCCCGCTGATGAAAATCAGCTGGCGGCAATTGCTCAGGCCTATACCGAATATCTGATTCGTTGTAAAAATGAAGGGCTGCATTTCATTCAGCCGGGGCGATTTGTGTTGCCCGGTGATATGGCTGGCGCACCTGCATTGCAGTTTTTCCCATGGCCGGATGTCAGTGACCTGGGTGAGTCGCGGTTGGCGCAGGCCGATAAACATTCTAATTTGGGGATGTTGCGCGCCCGCTTTAACTATTACTGCAACTCGGTGGTTAAAGGTTTTTACAAAGAGCATTTTGTTCGTTTTGATCGGCAAATCGTGCTGGTGGACTGCTTGCAACCCCTGAACAGTGGGCCGCAGGCATTCAATGATATGCGTTTGGCGCTGACACAACTTATGCAGAGTTTCCATTACGGGAAGCGCACTTTATTCCGCCGCTTATTCTCACCATGTATTGATAAGCTGATGTTTGCGGCAACCAAAGCTGATCATGTGACGGCGGACCAACACGCGAACTTAGTCTCCTTACTGCAACAATTAGTGCAGGAAGCCTGGCAAAATGCGGCATTCGAAGGAATCAGTATGGATTGCGTCGGGCTGGCCTCGGTACAGGCGACGGAAAGTGGAATTGTCGACCATCAGGGGCAAAAAATCCCAGCACTACGCGGTAATCGGCTGGCCGATGGTATGCCACTGACTGTCTTTCCCGGCGAGGTTCCGGCGCGTTTACCCGGCCCACTGTTCTGGCAGCAGCAAGGGTTTCATTTTGACGAATTTCGCCCGCAAGCTGTGCATGTTGACAGTCCCTTGCCCCATATTCGCCTTGACGCCGTAATGGAATTCTTATTGGGAGATAAATTGCGATGAGCGAGCCTTTAAAACCACGGATCGATTTTGAACAGCCTTTGCAACCCTTGGATGAGCCAGTATTAAAAGCTGCGCAGGCTTTTGACGAGCAGGCCGCTGAGAATTTCTATCCTGCCGCCCCAGAACTGGACGCCGAAAATGAAGAAGGGCGGGTGGAAGGATTGGTTAATGCTGCATTGAAACCCAAACGCAGTCTGTGGCGCAAAATGGTGACTGCGGGGGTGGCATTATTTGGTGTCAGCGTGATTGCTCAGTCAGTGCAATGGGTCAATCAGGCCTGGCAACAGCAGGATTGGATTGCTTTGGGGGCCACCACCGCGGGGGGATTGATTGTGCTGGCGGGGGTCGGTTCGGTCGTGACAGAGTGGCGGCGCTTGTATCGCCTACGTCAACGGGCCGAAGAGCGAGATATTGCACGAGAGCTTCTGGTGAGTCACGGTATCGGGCAAGGGCGTGCATTTTGTGAAAAACTGGCGCGCCAGGCTGGGTTGGATCAAGGTCATCCAGCACTCCAGCGCTGGCAAGCTTCCCTGCATGAAACCCATAATGACCGTGAAGTCGTTGAACTGTATGCTAAATTGGTACAGCCTTCACTGGATAATCTGGCGCGGGCCGAAATTAGCCGCTATGCCGCTGAGTCAGCATTGATGATTGCTGTCAGCCCACTGGCGCTGGTGGATATGGCATTTATCGCCTGGCGGAATATTCGTCTGATCAATCGTATTGCTGCTTTATATGGCATTGAGTTGGGATATTTCAGCCGCCTCCGTTTGTTCCGTTTGGTGTTGCTTAATATTGCCTTTGCTGGCGCGTCTGAATTGGTGCGAGAAGTGGGTATGGATTGGCTGTCGCAGGATTTAGCTGCGCGTTTGTCAGCCCGAGCTGCTCAAGGTATTGGGGCGGGATTGTTGACTGCCCGATTGGGTATCAAAGCAATGGAATTGTGCAGGCCATTGCCGTGGTTAGGTGATGACAAACCTAAATTGGGCGATTTTCGTCGGCAGTTGATTAGCCAGTTGAAGAATACCTTGCCAAAGAAAGATAAATTGCCTCAGTCATGAGGACGATTTCAGCCGAGAATCAAAGGCAAAAGAGAGTGGTTTGACACTGTTTAAGCTGGTTTGAAAATCTTTATGTCGAGGATTAAGCAGTAGATTATTTTCTGATGGCACCAGAGTGGATGGAACCAGTAATCCAAGTGATGATTCTGACTCCAGCCATTCGGTGCCGATATCCATTGTGGTCGCAGGTGCCGGGTCATTGCGCCAGTCTGCTGGCCAATCCTGCGGCTGAAGCAGCAAGATATGACTGTCTTCAATTTCAATCTGAAATAACTCAAACTCACTCAGTGTTGAGCTGTCCTGAATATGCACCAATGTCTCTAACATCGCCAACGACACACTGCTGGCTAAGTAGATGGCGGCGTGCCCCTTATGATTCCAGCGGCCACCATAGATTTCAGCGCCATAACCGGTCCAGGTTGATGCAAGATAACGGCGCATCACGATGCGGTAGAGCATCATAAGTGCCGCCCAAACGGGTTTATTCTCATAACCTGCTGATCCCTCTAATATATTCTTCCATACACCCGAATCCCGTGGTTCACTGTTATGAAAACACACCGTGCTCCAAACGCCCAATTAAATCGCAGACTTCCAATGCACCGGTTTCAGTCTCCAGCAGGGAGTCTGGGCTCCGGTGACCAAGGCCCTTAATCGGGGTCGACATCCAGGTGATAGCTTTCCCCTTATCGCCGCCAAACAGCTCAACTGCCGCGTCCATTACCCGGACGAAGCGCGCAATTCGCTCACTTTCTTCAGGGGTGAAACGGCCGTCATGAGTGCGCCGGCGTGTCAAACTGCGGCTGGGAATACCGGTCGCTCGCAAGATTTCAGCTTTAGGGATTGACGCCCATAGATGGATACTGTCAATGACATCAACAGAAAAACCCATTTTGATGCTATCAACCAATACCGTACCGCGGCTGGCGGGCAAGCCGATTTCTCGCCATAGCGCCCCTGTTTTGCTTACTGGGGTGGGGTGAAATGTTCTCATGTAACCTCCTCGGTCAAATGGCTACCTTCACTATAGCCAGTTGGCCGATATAAAGCAAAGTGTCACGGACTCTTGACGTGAATATCTGACGCTATCCGGCATTATATTATTCTAAATTATTTATATAAAAACTAATAACTCGCTACATATGGGAAGGAAAGGCGCTGATGATCTTATCTTAATGCGCTAAATAGGGTAGAAAAATCAGTAAAAATCCGATTCCTGTCAACTTTTGCTGACAGACTGCTTCATCAGTAAGAGGGGACAGGGTATTATCATAGACAGATATTCCGCACCTGCCATATATAAGGTCGATACTGATGCGCTTGGAAGTTTTTTGCGAAGACCGAATCGGTCTCACCAGAGAGTTACTTGATCTCTTGGTTTTACGCGGCATTGATTTACGGGGGATCGAAATTGATCCGACTGGCCGTATCTATCTGAATTTTTTACAACTGGATTTCAGTGTATTTAGCGCATTAATGATGGATATCCGGCGCATTGATGGAGTGACAGATGTTCGGACCGTCTCCTTTATGCCCTCGGAGCGGGAACATCGTGCACTAAGGGCGTTGCTTGAATCTATGCCTGAGCCGGTATTCTCTATCGATTTAAAGGGCAATCTTGAGTTAGCTAACCCCGCAGCCCGTGAGTTGTTTTCCCTTAATGAGGAGAAAATTCATCACAAAACAGCGGGGAGCTTATTGGGCGGATACAATTTTACCCGTTGGTTTGATGGGGGAGAGACCGCGCCTCATACCGAGCGGGTATTGATCAATAATCAGGATTACCTGATGGAGATCACTCCGATTCAGCTAGAGGACGAAAACCAGCAGCAGCAGACTGTTGGGGCTGTCGTCATGTTAAAATCTACCGCACGTATGGGGAAACAACTGCAAGTCTTGTCGGTAAACGATGATACCGAATTTAAACAGATTGTTGCCACCAGTGTTAAAATGCGCCAAGTGCTTGAACAGGCACGTAAATTAGCAATGTTAGATGCGCCTTTACTGTTGGTCGGTGATACCGGAACCGGTAAAGACCTCTTAGCACGAGCTTGTCACCTGCGCAGCCCGCGCGGGAAAATGCCTTTCCTCGGTCTTAATTGTGCTTCTCTTCCCGACGATGTCGTGGAAAGTGAGTTATTTGGTTATGCAGCAGGGGCTTACCCGAATGCGGTAGAGGGCAAAAAAGGCTTCTTTGAGCAAGCAAATGGCGGCTCGGTACTGTTAGATGAAATTGGCGAAATGTCGCCTCGTATGCAAATCAAACTGCTGCGTTTTCTTAATGACGGGACTTTCCGCCGCGTAGGGGAAGAACATGAGGTACATGTTGACGTGCGGGTTATTTGTGCCACCCAAAAGAATTTGGTGGAATTAGTCCAACGCGGCGAATTCCGCGAGGATTTATATTACCGCCTCAATGTGCTGACAATCACTTTGCCGCCATTACGTGAGCGCCAGGCGGATATCATGCCACTGACAGCTCTTTTTGTTGCGCGTTTCTCTGACGAACAGGGTGTTCCTCGGCCGAAGTTGGCACCTGAGCTGAGCAGTTTCCTCACAAATTACGGTTGGCCGGGCAATGTGCGCCAACTGAAAAATGCTATTTATCGCGCTTTGACACAATTGGAAGGGGCAGAGTTACGGCCACAAGATATCGTCTTACCGGAATTTGAAGTTGAGGCGGTTCTGGGGGATGAAGTCCTTGATGGTTCGCTTGACGATATCAGCAAACGTTTCGAACGTTCTGTTTTGACTCGCCTTTATCGCAACTATCCAAGTACGCGGAAACTGGCCAAACGGCTGGGTGTTTCTCACACCGCAATTGCCAATAAATTGCGTGAATATGGCTTAAGCAGTAAACGCCCTGCCAGTGATGAAACCGAAGAAGAATAAGACGTAAGATAAAGAGATTATTGCAAAAAACGGCTGCACCCAATGGTTCCAGCCGTTTGTATTAAAATTTTGCTTCATTGAAACCGGAACAGAGTGTTATTTCAGTGCTGCCAGTGCGGCATCATAGTCAGGTTCGGTTGTGATTTCGTTAACCAGCTCACTGTAGATAACATTGTCCTGACCATCCAGAACCACTACGGCGCGAGCGGTCAAACCCGCCAATGGGCCTTCAGTAATCGCCACACCGTAGGCTTGTTTGAAATCAGCACCACGTAAAGTCGAGAGTGTCGTGACGTTGCTCAGGCCTTCAGCACCACAAAAACGTGATTGGGCAAATGGCAGGTCAGAGGAGATACAAAGAACAACTGTGTTCTCAAGTTCGCCAGCCAATTGATTGAATTTGCGTACAGAAGCGGCACAAACACCGGTATCAATACTTGGGAAGATATTCAGAACTTTGCGTTTACCGACAAAGCTGCTCAGCGCAACATCAGATAAATCTTTCGCGACCAAAGTAAAATCTTTAGCTTTATCGCCTGGTTGCGGCAGTTGACCTGCAACGGTCACTGGATTGCCTTGGAAATGGACTGTCTGTGTCATTATTTGATCCCTTTACAGATGTGTAACACGAAGTTCAGTTTAAGGTAACAATGGCAGCTTGGATATGAGAAATTTGCTAAATCATTCAGATTTTGCTGACGTTAGGTTCTAATACTGACTGTCAAAGCCCGAATTTTCTGAGGAGCGATTAATGAGAACCCTGCGTTGCTATCCAGAGGCCTGGCCTCTACATTCCGCATTTGTTATTTCCCGCGGAAGCCGTACTGAAGCAAAAGTTGTGGTTGTCGAGATTGAGGAGGCGGGTATCCATGCTGTTGGGGAATGTACCCCATATCCGCATTATGGTGAAAGTGAATCTTCTGTGATGGCACAGTTGGCATTGGTGACCAGTGCCATAGAACAGGGCGCTTCGCGTGCGGCACTACAACAGCTTTTACCCGCGGGAGCCGCGAGGAATGCAGTGGATTGCGCGTTATGGCAATTGGAATGTCTACAGAATCAGCAAAGTTTATGGCAACTGACTCATACGACGCCAGTTCCTAATATTTCCATGGCTCAGACAGTTAGCATCGGCACGCCAGAGGCGATGGCGCACAGTGCAAGTGCATTGGCGCATCTTGGTGCCAAATTATTGAAAATAAAACTGGATGACCATCTTATTGCCGAGCGCTTGGTGGCAATCCGTAGCGCTGCACCCGAAGTGACATTGATTGTGGATGCCAATGAGTCTTGGCAACCTGAGGGGTTGGCTGCGCGTTGCCAATTACTGGCCGATTTAGGTGTGGCGATGCTAGAGCAACCTCTGCCAGCAGGGCAGGATGATTCATTGCGGAATTTTATTCACCCATTGCCTATCTGTGCCGATGAAAGTTGCCATACGCGCGCTGATTTGGCGGGGTTGGTTGGTCGCTATGACATGGTCAACATTAAATTGGATAAAAGCGGTGGGTTAACAGAAGCATTGCTGTTGGCCGAACAGGCAAAATCACTTGGATTTGCCATTATGCTCGGCTGTATGTTGTGCACATCGCGTGCGATACGTGCCGCATTACCACTGGCCCCAGGGGCTCGTTTTGTTGACCTGGATGGCCCAACGTGGTTACAACACGATGTGGATGATGGGTTGCATTTCTCAACCGGCGCTATTGATTTATTGGCTTAATCTACCAAGGTCAGTAAGTCAATCATGGCAGCCAGATAACATTCACTGGCTGCATCGGCGGAAATGGGAGGTAATTCCGCAGTGATACAGGGTAAGTGGATGTCTGCACACCAACTGCCGAAGGACCCGGGCGTGGCATAACCGACACTGGTGACCAGAGGTAATGAAAAATTGGCGGCCAGCCGTTCACCCAGCGCGGAGCTGCCCGGGTCTTCAATGCAGGCCAAGGGCTCGTGCAAGGAAACTACCCACTGCGGAGACAGCTGTGTAATCAATGTACACAGCGCTTGGGTTTCGGGTTCAGAACCTGCATATTCCCCGGTGGACAGCACGACATCTCGCGCATTCGCAGCACTGTTCCAACGATACACCGTTTCACCCGCCTGCCAATTTTTCGCCGGGAAATTACGATTAAGATCTACACCACTGGCATTAGCCCGTAGCCCCAGTTGGCAGCCATCGGGATTCACGGCCAATATCACATGGTGGCGCTGCTGCTGCGGGGTGATAGTCCGTAACGCGCAGGAGAGGGCAACAATGGCCGCACTTTCATCGCCATGAGTTCCGGCGATAATTAGCCCAGTCTTTGTTGAGGGGTTAGCTGCCGGGAAATAAAGCAGTGGCGCGCCCAAGAGGGAAGTTCCGTATTGTTGCCCTAAAGTGACCAGCTTTCCCCGTGCGGAGCGGGGGTTATATTGGCTCATGATATTCTCTGTTATTTCGAATATGTGCGTATTGTATTCAACATAGCATTTAACATTATTACTTTGAATCAATAAGATAAGTTATTTTGTAATAGGTAAAATGGCGATTTAATCAACGGCGAGCGTTGCATTCGGTTTTTGATTGATCTGCCGCACTTTGTAGGCCATTGAATACAGTATTTTTATTTTACCATCGTCATTATGGCCCTTGATCTGCTAGTTTATATTTATTCTAATTTGTTACTACTTTCGCTGAAATGGAACGACAACGAAAAGGTTATTAATTATGCGCTATTTCCGTTATGCATTGTGTGCCGCATTAGTTGGCACAGCGCTGGGCGCGGCAAATGCTGCTGATGTCCCTGCGGGTACCGTATTGGCTGAAAAACAAGAACTTGTACGTCATATTAAAGATGAGCCGGCCTCACTCGATCCGATGAAAGCCGTTGGGTTAATCGAGGCCCAGGTCGCGCGGGATTTGTTTGAAGGATTGGTTAATCAGGATGCGCATGGTCAGATAATTCCTGGTGTTGCAACAAATTGGAAAACGGCAGATAACCAAACCTATATTTTCACGTTGCGCAAAGATGCTAAATGGTCGAATGGTGATCCGGTCACCGCGCAGGATTTTGTCTATAGTTGGCGTCGTTTGGTTGACCCTAAAAGTTTATCTCCTTTTGCCTGGTTTGCAGAACTGGCCGGAATGGAGAATGCGCAGCAAATTATCGCTGGGAAAATGCCGCCGGAAACGTTAGGGGTTAGCGCTGTTGATAATTACACCCTTAAAGTTAAACTTAGCAAGCCCGTGCCTTATTTCCCCAGTCTGACAGCAAACTTCAGTTTATTCCCCGTTCCATCAACCGTAGTTCAAAAATATGGGAATGATTGGACGAAAGTTGGAAATCTGGTGGGGAATGGTGCATTCAAATTACAAGATAGAGTTGTGAATGAGAAATTAGTATTGGTACCTAATGACTATTATTGGGACCATGCTCATACCGTTCTAACCAAAGTGACCTTTATTCCTATCAATCAGGAAGCCAATGCCACCAAGCGCTATCAGGCTGGTGATATTGATATTACAGAGTCCTTCCCCAAAAATTTGTATCAGAAATTATTAAAAGATATTCCCGATCAAGTTTATACCCCAGACCAGCTTGGAACTTATTATTACGCATTTAACACGCAGCGTGCGCCAACAAGTGATGTGCGGGTGCGCAAAGCATTATCTTATGCAATAGACCGCAAAATTATCGCTGAAAAAGTATTGGGAACAGGGGAAAAACCAGCCTATCACTTTACCCCTGATGTGACAGCCGGCTATCACCCAGTGGCGAACTTATTACAACAGCAAGATCAAGAAGAACTGAATGCCCAAGCCAAAGCACTGTTACATGCTGCGGGTTATGGCCCGGATAAACCACTGACATTATCATTGCTGTATAACACCTCGGATAATAATCAAAAGTTAGCCATTGCGATTGCTTCAATGTGGAAAAAGACATTAGGTGTGGATGTCAAAATGATTAACCAAGAGTGGAAAACCTATATTGATAGCCGTAATACCGGTAACTTTGATGTTGTCCGCGCATCATGGGTTGGGGACTACAATGAGCCTTCAACATTCTTGTCATTACTGACGTCCACTCACAGCGGGAATATCGCGAAGTTTACGAGCGCAGATTATGACCGTTTATTGAGTGAAGCGGGTAAACAAACTAATCCTAAAGCGCTAAGTGATGATTACAACAAAGCTGAACAGATTATTGCCGAGCAAGTACCAATAGCACCTATATATCAATTTACCAATGGGCGCTTAATTAAGCCTTGGGTGAAAGGTTACCCGATTACAAACCCTGAAGATGTGGCATACAGCCAAATGATCTATATCATCAAACATTAATGACTGTTGTCCGATAGTTAATTTTGACAGAAAATATAATCCGCCAGCACTCGTGGCGGGTTATATTTTCATGATGATAATATCTAAAGTAAGGTGGCTATTTATGACTGCGCCGCTTAGGAACAATAGCCGATATAGAGATCATAAACCCAGTCAGTGATGCAACTATTAATGGGAATATAAATGCATCTGATGTTCTTAGAGGATTGTTTATATCTAAAATTATCACAAAAAAGAATATACTCGTGGCGAATGTCGATGATGAATATAATTCATTAAGTTTGTATTGTAGATTTTCCAATGAAAATGGCGGCGTTTTTTTGGAAATACAATCCCATGCAATATGCACTAGCATATAAGAAACACAGATAATACAGTAAAATTTTGTTAACTCATCAGTGGTCTGTGGTGAGTACCAGTGGGTAGGCAGTGAGTCCAATTTGGTTCACCAAACTCTGCTGAGATAAATACCTGCAATTAATACACTTCCAATCGCTGAAAATGTAAATGCCAGGGAAGTTGTCACGGTCAATGCGGGAACTAAAAACGACAAGCCGCCGGTAAATGCAAATCCCGCGCCTGCGCCACCAATGAGTGCTTTCATTAACGTCATAAGGTTGGTTTCCATAATCAATATCCCTTGAATATATCATGTTGATAATTAGCAAAAATTGTACACCAAAGCTTTAGTGAACCTTGTGCTTTTATCATTATGTGTCCTTAAATCTACGGCTAAAGATATAAGTCTCGCGGTGCTCAAATTTGCAGCGAATATATCTGGCATTACTGCTATTGATGGTTAAAAGATAACGGTCTGATTATTTAATGGAATAGCAAGTTATCCTGTTACATCACCTTTAAAGATTGGGTTGTGGGCGCTACACTGAGCCAATTGCATGATAAATACTGAAATTGAGGATGTTGTCGTGGATCTAGTCGAAGGGAAAGCACTTCAAGTTTCTGATGCTGTTTATGCTTATCAATTTGATGGCAAAGGGGGCGTAACATCAATCAGTGCCGATGCCATCGCGACCGCGGAGCAACCTTGTTGGCTGCATCTGGATTACACACACCCGGAAAGTGCCGCCTGGCTACAAAATACCCCATTACTTCCCGAGGTCGTTCGGGCTGGTCTTGCCGGTGAAAGTGTGCGTCCGAAGGTGACTCGCATGGGTGACGGCACGATGATAACGCTGCGAGGTATAAATTTTAATAATGATGCCCGCCCTGACCAGTTAGTTACCATCCGAGTTTATATGACGGATAAGTTGATTGTCTCAACCCGGCACCGCAAAGTGTATTCTATTGATGATGTATTGAATGATTTACAAAGTGGTACTGGCCCAACAAATAGTGGTAACTGGCTGGTGGAAATAGTCGATGGTTTGACCGACCATACCAATGAATTTATTGAAGATCTGCATGATAAAATTATCGATCTTGAAGATGATTTACTGGAGCAAAAAATTCCACAACGTGGGCAGATGGCATTGCTGCGTAAGCAGTTGATTGTATTGCGCCGTTATATGGCCCCGCAGCGCGATGTTTTTGCCCGGCTGGCCAGTGAGCGCTTACCGTGGATGAATGATGATGACCGACGTCGCATGCAGGAAATCTCAGAACGTCTGGGGCGCGGCTTAGAGGATTTAGACTCTAGCATTGCTCGCACTGCAGTGTTGTCTGATGAGATTAGCTCGCTAATGGCCGATGCCATGAACCGGCGCACCTATACTATGTCGCTGTTGGCGATGGTGTTTTTACCCACCACCTTTTTGACTGGCCTGTTCGGTGTCAACCTCGGCGGGATTCCTGGGAATACCTATTCTTTTGGTTTTGCAGCATTTTGTATGATGTTGGTGGTGCTGATATTAGGTGTTGCGTGGTGGTTAAAACGCAGTAAATGGCTCTAGTGAATGACATCTAACGGGGTAAAAGAGTGTGCCAGATATTGGGCTAATCACTGCAAAATTGAGCGATATCAAGATTTGACCGTGATGACTCAGGCATTATGACTTCGCAGGTGAATGCAACGTCAAGCGATGGGCGTTGCGCTCCATATTTGTAATACTTTTATTTTGAATTACTGCATAGCACATAATTGTTACGATGCCGATGTTGTTTCAACATCGGCATTTTTTTTGTGTTTTTTTAGTGAGATAGCTGGGTAGGGCACAAAGGGTGTGTCGCCTCTAAACCCTGATGGTGAGAGGCGATGTGTATAAGTGGTTTATTTGATTTCCAGCACATCAAGACGAATCAGCGGTTGCTTTTCGCTATCCTCATCATCTTCTGGTTGCCAGCCAACGGGTTGCAGTGGCAGTTCTTCACGATCGAAGGCCAAATCTCCCCCGTCCACAATCTCACTGTTATGAGTAATACTTTTAAAATCAAATAACGTGTGATCATTTAAGTGTGACGGCACGACATTTTGCATCGCGCTATACATGGTTTCGATTCGCCCCGGATACTGTTTATCCCAGTCGCGCAGCATATCTTTAATCACCTGACGTTGCAGATTGGGCTGTGAACCGCATAAGTTACAAGGAATAATGGGGTACTCCCTGACAACAGCGAAACGCTCAATATCTTTTTCGCGACAGTAAGCCAGTGGGCGGATGACCACATGTTTGCCATCGTCACTCATCAGTTTTGGGGGCATGCCTTTCAGTTTCCCACCATAAAACATATTCAGAAACAGTGTTTGCAGAATATCATCACGATGATGGCCTAGCGCGATTTTGGTCGCCCCTAGCTCCGTGGCGGTGCGGTATAAAATCCCACGGCGCAGGCGCGAGCAAAGTGAACAAGTGGTTTTCCCTTCGGGGATAATATCTTTCACAATCCCATAGGTATTCTCTTCAACAATCTTGTATTCAACACCTTGCTTATCCAGATAAGCTGGCAGGATATCCTCAGGAAATCCCGGCTGTTTTTGATCCAGATTAACGGCGATCAGGGTGAAGTTAATCGGCGCACTTTTTTGCAGACTTTGCAAAATATCCAACATGGTGTAGCTGTCTTTGCCCCCAGAGAGGCAAACCATCACGCGGTCACCTTCTTCAATCATATTAAAATCAGCAATCGCCTGACCTACATTGCGGCGCAGGCGTTTCTGTAATTTGTTCAAATCGTATTGTTCTTTTTGGCTAACCACTTGTTTCTCTTGCATTTGTTCTTGACTCATATCCAGTTAGGGGCATGACGGACCTGTGTTGCTATGGTGCAAGTTTATCATTCAATAAGTGTATATATTAGTATTTTAATTTATGAACTGGTCTTTTTTAGTGATGGTCAGGATAATGACTTATAGGAAAGTATTTGAATTCACCACGGTTTTAATAATCGCCCCATCCTCAATATCGACAAAATCGGCCACAATAATGCCCATCTTTTGCTTCTCTCTGTATTGTTTGCAAAACCAAATGTTCATTCCATCTATTAAATGATGACCTTTGGCACCGGCATAGGGTGTCAATATCCCGGATACGCTGGTGAAATTAATATACATATCATTGGGGCGGTTTTTTTTCGCCTCGTTAAGTAAACTCTCGACAAACTTTCTTTTGAAATTGATACTCAGTGCGGTGTAACCATCATAATGATCTTGGATGTATATATTAAAATCACCATTTTTAATTTTAAACGTCGTGTCATTTTTCCAGTGAGAGACATCAATGCCCACTTTATTACCGGAATAGCGTCGAAGTAGGACTATCTTTCCTCTGATATCTCGAATGCTAGGGTTCTTATTCTTCAAATAAAATATTTTATTATGTGGTTCAATATAGCTATCGTGCATAATTTCGTTAAAACTTTTAGTGCTACTTTCAGTTGTGTGTTCCTGTTTAACGGATAACAGAATGAATTCAGTGGGATTTTTTTTGAGGAACTCAATGCAGCTATTGAGGATGTCACCAAACTGCTGCTTTAAAAAAACCGCGCCGTGGTGCATGGTGAATACATCATTAATAAGGCGACATCTGGCATCTAAAAACCTGACGCCATTATCAAGTTGTTCTCTTATATTCCATGATTGTGTTTTTGTAAATTCAGCACCAAATACGTTTGAAAGGAATGAAGCAGAATCATGTGTTCCGGGGATGGAAAGTTGGCTTAATAGCTGTGTATCACTAATACGGGACATCCAATTTCTCATATTCATAATATCTTCCTTGTTATTGAAGATTGAAAATAATGCAGAAAGTTACGCGGTAGCTATTCTAAATTTAGACACATGAGTAATTCACACCACTCTTTATCACTGGACACGGTGTTATGTACTTGAGGTGAATAATGATTATAACGAGCATTATCTGCATTCGTCTGACCTGTGGCCGGGTGATCCTGAGTAATATTATAATCTGAGCTGTTAATCTGTAATAAGACCAATCAGATAAGGATATTAAAGGGCAATGGGTAAATCGGCGGCAATCTTTATTCTTGAACTCGCGGGTTCTATGGGGTAGGTTTTACAAAGTGACAATCACTTGTTGAACCATCACTCGCTGAACAATCACTCGTCAAATAATCGTCGAATTCGCTTTTTGTTAGGATGACAAAATTGGAGAGGTAGAGTTTATCATGGATGAAAAGAAACCAAATAACCCAGTGAATTCAAAAAGTTTAATTGTAGAGTCTTTGAATTCACTCCCACTGATTTCCATCATGGAACACAGTCATGAACCTTGGGTTGTAAGAGATTGCCAGTCGCGCTATGTCTATGTTAATCAAGCGGGTCTTGATTTCTTAAATTTACCCGTCGGCTTTGATATTGAAGGGAAATTAGATAATGAATGCCCCGCTGATTGGGCAGAATTTGCTGAGCAATATCAGGCAAATGATAGAAAGGCGGAGAAAAGTGGTAAGCGCGTGGCGATTATTTCAACCAATTTTTATGGTCGGGATAGAATATTAGAACCCTACTATTTACCTAGATTCCCCATTTACAATAAGATTGGTGAATGTATAGGAACATTAACAAATGCCAGCAAATTAAATTTTATTTCTCTTTCACAATATGTAGACCACCGTACTCCCTCAGTATTAACACTGACTCCGCCAACAGATCTGTTTAATGAAAGAGAACTTGAGATAATATTTTTTATATTACAACCGATGACCGCTAAAATGGTGGCGAAAAGACTTTCCTTATCACACAGAACAATAGAAAATAAATTAAGAATGATCTACGAAAAAGCGGGGGTCAACTCTTTGAATATGTTTAGAGAGTATTGCGGTAACTTAGGTTTAGATTTATATATTCCCTCCAAATTTGTAAAGCCCAATATTCGAAGTCATAATTAATCCACTAATAAAAATACCTAAGATTAATGAAAATTTAATTTTATTTAACGCAAAATGGTCAATCCGCTCCCAGAGAGTCGTTCATTGTGTCTTAATGACCGGCTGATTCCCCTAGTTGCTGATACTCGGTCATTAACCACCAGCCAGTCAGTAAAAAACTGGCCGGCTGGTGGGTCTGACTTATTTAATCAAGCGGTTACTCAGTTGGCGCTTTCTCCGTTTTACCCGCTAACAAGCTGAGGAAGTCATAGCGTTTTTTCAGATCCTTTTCAGCCGCAGCATACAACTGCGCTGCAACTTCCGGCTCTTGGGTGTTGAGCCGCCGGAAACGCTGTTCATTGAGCAATGTCGTCGTCAAATCGCTGCTTGGTGGGCGAGAATCCAGCGCCAAAGCCATTTTTCCTTCATCGGCGCGACGTGGGTCGAAACGATACAGAGGCCAGAAACCGGTGGCGGTTAATTGCTTCATTTGGTCATGGCTGTAGGCCAAATCATACCCATGCTCTTCACAAGGGCTGTACGCGATAATCAGCGACGGGCCGGGGTAGGCTTCTGCTTCCTGAATAGCTTTAACAGTTTGGTTGAGTTGCGCCCCCAGCGAAATCTGCGCGACATACACATGGCCGTACATCATCATGCTGACGCCTAAATCTTTGCGAGCCTTACGTTTACCGTGTTCGCCAAACTTGGTCACAGCTCCTAGCGGCGTGGCTTTGGATTGCTGCCCACCGGTATTGGAGTAGCACTGGGTGTCGAGCACCAATACATTGACATTTTCGGTCAAGCTAAGCACATGGTCCAAGCCGCCGAACCCGATGTCATAGGCCCAGCCGTCACCGCCAATCAGCCAAATGGATTTATCCACCAGATAATCTGCATCGGTTGCTAATTGCTGTGCATCATTTCCTGGGATCCCCTGTAGCACTTGGCGCAGTTGGCTGACTTGTTCGCGGCGAACTTCAGGTGTCGCATCCTCATTAAGCAACTGTTCAACCAATTCCGGCGGCAGCTGTGGGGCCAGTTGGTTGATTAAGCGAGTGACCCGCTGGCGATGTTGGTCAACCGTCAGGCGGAAGCCCAAACCAAACTCGGCGTTATCCTCGAACAGTGAATTTGCCCATGCCGGGCCACGGCCATCGGCGTTGGTGGTATAAGGTGTGGTGGGTAGATTGCCGCCATAGATTGAAGAGCAACCGGTCGCATTGGCAATTAATAGACGATCGCCATACAGCTGGGTGAGCAATTTAATGTATGGCGTTTCACCACAACCTGAGCAAGCACCGGAATATTCAAACAGCGGTGAAATCAGTTGTGAAGTGCGGATGTCGATACGTTCCATTTGCGTTTTATCGATTTCCGGCAACTTAAGGAAGAAATCATAGTGAGCTTTTTCTTCCGCCAAATGTTCCAGCCGTGGCTTCATATTAATGGCTTTAATTTCAGGGTTTTGCCGGTCTTTCGCCGGACAAACTTCATAGCAAAGATTACATCCAGTGCAATCTTCAGGAGCAACTTGTAATACATACTTTTGTCCGCGCATATCGCGGGCTTTCACATCCAGCGATTGTAAGCTGCTTGGGGCCGCTGACATGGCGTCAGGTTGGACAACTTTCGCACGTATGGCTGAGTGCGGGCAGGCCGCCACGCAGTGATTACACTGAGTACACAGGTCCGGCTGCCAGATAGGAATATCTTCGGCAATATTGCGTTTTTCCCACTGAGTGGTGCCCACCGGCCAGGTGCCGTCAGGTGGGAAAGCAGAGACAGGCAATGCATCTCCCAACCCGGCCAGCATGGTGGCGGTAACAGTTTTCACGAAATCAGGCGCTTGGTCCGAGACAATAGGGGGGCGCATCGGGCTGTTTTCATCAATAGGTTGCAGTGGGATCTCGACCAATGCATCTAGAGTTGCATCAAGAGCTTGCCAGTTGCGGGTGACAATTTCCGGCCCTTTATTGCTGTAGCTACGGTCAATCGCCGCGCGCAGTTGTTCTTGCGCCATGGCAGTTGGCAATATTTGAGTCAGATGGAAGAACGCCATTTGCATCACAGTATTGATGCGCGCGCCCAGCTTGCATTCACGGGCAATTTTTGCCGCATTAATCACAAACAGGCGGGCATTGCGCTGATGAAGAACCGCCTGAACTTCTTGTGGTAGGCGCTGCCACATTTCGTCGGCACTGAACGGTGTATTTATCAGGAAGATACCGCCCGGTTTTAGGCGTTCTGCCATTTGGTAGGTATCAATAAACTGTAACTGGTGGCAGCCGACAAAATCAGCCTGGCTGACCAGATAAGCCGAATTAATCGGCGTTTCACTGACCCGTAAATGGGAGACGGTCAGGCCGCCGGCCTTTTTCGAGTCGTAGACAAAATAGCCCTGAGCATACAGCGAGGTGCTATTGCCGATAATCTTGATGTTATTTTTTGTTGCAGAGACCGAACCGTCACTGCCCAGACCATAGAACAGAGCTTCCAATGTGGCGCGCTGTTCAATTTTTTCATCCGTCAGTGGCAATGACAAGCCGGTTACGTCATCAAAAATCCCCACGGTAAAGCGCGGGCGGGGCAGTTCAAGAGACAATTCTTTGAATATTGCCAAGGCGCAGTCGGGGCCAAACTCTTTGGAAGACAGCCCATAGCGGCCTCCGATGACTTTTGGCAGTGTTGCGCGCTCGCCACGACTATAGGCTTCCGCCAGCGCAGTCATGACATCGAGATAAAGTGGCTCGGCCAGCGCACCCGGTTCTTTGGTGCGGTCCAATACGGCTATTTTGCTCACCGACTGTGGCAAGACACTCAGCAGGTGTTCAGCACTGAAGGGGCGGAATAATCGCACTTTCAGCACGCCAACTTTCTCCCCGCGAGTTAACAGGCTATCAATCACTTCTTCACAGGTACCACTCGCTGACCCCATCAGAATGATAACGCGCTCTGCCTGCGGGTGGCCGTAATATTCAAACGGCTTATATTCACGCCCGGTGGCCTCAGCAAATGCCTGCATGGCATCAGCAACATGCTGGTAAGTATTGTTATACCAAGGGTTTGTTGCTTCACGAGACTGGAAATAGGTATCCGGGTTAGCTGAGGTGCCGCGTACCACGGGATGATCTGGCGAAAGCGCGCGACTGCGGTGGCCATCAATCCCTTTTTGGGGCAGTAACTGGCGCAGTGTGTCATCACTCAGCGGCACGATTTTATTGATTTCATGTGAGGTGCGGAAACCATCAAAGAAATGAATAAATGGAATGCGGCTATTAAGTGTTGCTACCTGAGATATCAGCGCGAAATCTTGAGCTTCCTGTACGCTACTGGCGCACAGCATTGCGCAGCCAGTTTGGCGCACGGCCATGACATCAGAGTGGTCACCAAAGATAGACAGCGCGTGGGTCGCGATGGTGCGGGCCGCAACATGGAGGACAAACGGTGTCAGTTCGCCAGCCAGTTTGTAGAGTGTTGGGATCATCAACAGCAATCCCTGCGATGAGGTAAACGAGGTCGATAGCGCCCCGGTTTGCAGCGCGCCATGCACCGTCGCAATGGCCCCCCCCTCAGACTGCATTTCAACCACGCGGGGAACATCACCCCAAATATTGACTTTACCATCACCTGACCAGGCATCGGCTTGCTCGGCCATGGTGGAACTGGGTGTAATAGGGTAGATAGCAATAACTTCACTGGCACGATAGGCCACAGAAGCGACTGCACTGTTACCGTCAGTTGTAATCATTAATTTATACCTTCACATTGCTTGTCATGCAGAAACAAAAAGTGTTAATGGGGCAGTCTCTGACCGCTATCTGGCTATTTGAACTAATAGGCAAATTCTAGCAGAGAGTATTTTTGCCAGTTATCGCATTTGTGTGGCGCTGGCTTGAAAAGTGATATCGTGAATAAGATGAATAGCAGCGCAAAAGGTATATCGCGGGTTTCAGATAATAATGATTACAATTAGAAATAGTTTTCTAATTGTAATCGGATACCACTCAGTACTACAGCGCGCAATAATTGCGCTGGGGGTAAGTTTATTTGTGAAATAATTGTGAAGTGTCAATAGATTTAATGACCATTTAATCATCGGCGGGCATAATGTTGACTCAATGTAGAACAAAAATGAGAGAGCGGTAATGAGTGGTTTCATGTATTTAATGATGGCGATTGTTGCCGAAGTGGTAGCAACCACGATGTTAAAAGCCTCTGATGGCTTTACCCGTCTGATGCCCTCAATCGTGGTTGTGATTGGCTACGGCATCGCTTTTTGGGGGCTATCACAGGTAGTCAAAACCATGCCATTGGGGATTGCTTATGCCATTTGGTCTGGATTGGGGATTGTGCTGGTATCAGTGGCGGCGACATTCATGTATCAGCAGAAATTAGATTGGGCGGCGATTGCCGGTATGACATTAATTATTGCCGGTGTTTTGGTGATTAATTTGCTTTCAAAGACACCGATGCATTAATCATCTCAACCGGCATGCGGGTATCCCTACTTTTCCGCGTTATCGTGAGTGGAGAGATAACGCGGAAAGGGGATAAATAAAACGTTAATCAGTAGTACATATAATCCAACTATTTAATCTCGACCTGATGTATTCCCTCGACTGCCAATAACTTCTCATACAGTTGGTCCAGACTTTTTCTTGGTGGCAATGTCACTTCCATCATGAGTTCACAATCGTGTTCACCTTTTTCAGGTTTGTGGGTAACTGACAGATTGATGGGGTGCAATTGCAATTTTTGCATGGCAATTAAAATACGTGGCACACTGTCGGCGAGCAGTTTAATCGAAATAAAATGGTGCTGGCCGATAAAACGATTACTCAACTGGCGGAAGATCTCCAGCACGATTAACGTCACCATCGTGCCATAAATACCAATCTCATACAGGCCACTCCCAATCACCAGACCTATCGCGGCAGTTACCCACATCCCGGCGGCAGTGGTGAGGCCTTTGACCATCTGCTTTTGAATCATGATAGTCCCGGCACCGAGGAAACCCATGCCACTGACGACTTGCGCCGCGACACGGCTGGGGTCAAAACTGACGTGTTCTAATGTCAGTAAATCTTCAAAACCATATTTTGAAACAATCATAAACATCGCACTACCAATGCCGACCAGAATATGAGTCCGTAGCCCGGCATCTTTAGCTCGTAGTTGACGTTCAAGCCCAATCAATCCCCCCAATGCACCCGCCAGGGTAATTCGCAGTAGTAAATCAGTGATCATAATTATTCCCATTTTATTTTTGTACCACCTGTAGGTGTTTGATTCTTTTCTCTGATTGATATATCAACGCGGATCCGCACTAAATTAAATTAGCGTATTGTGCTTATTTGTGTTGTGTTTTAATTATAACAGTTATTATATGAGTTTATTATAGCGCTATATATTCCTCATGCCGGAGCAAAAGAATGAAAGCATTATCTTGGTTTGTGGGCGTAGCTGTGCTCTTTTTAGCCGCTTGCAGCAGCAATGATTCAACAGATACAGCTTTAAATAACAATGATGCCTACGAACCAGTACAACAAGCCACCAGTGCCAATGTTCATCATAATATTAATATGTCTAATCCCGCTGCCGTCAATTGTGCTAATGCGGGGGGTGTTTTGACGGTTGCCAAACAGCTCAACGGCGTAAGTGTAGGAATGTGCCAGTTATCAGATGGCAAACGTTGTGAAGAGTCGGCGTTAATGCGCGGCGCATGCCCAGCTCGTTGACAGACGGCCCTATTTCCGAGTGCTTGCTAACCCTTTTGCTGTGAGAGGGCGTAGCGAAAACACCCTCTCATTAGCACACTAATGGATAATTAGGCCGTGATGATATTTGGGCAATGTTCGCCCTTTTTCAATTGAGTAATATTCTGCATGGTGGTAGTAGAAATACTGGTCAGTGCTTCTTCCGTCAGGAATGCCTGATGCCCAGTAAATAACACGTTGTGGCAAGAGGACAGACGACGGAAAACGTCATCCTGAATCACGTCATTGGATTTATCTTCAAAGAATAAATCGCGTTCATTTTCATACACATCCATGCCAAGCGAGCCGATTTTTTGCTGTTTTAACGCATCAATTGCCGCTGTAGAGTCAATCAAACCACCCCGGCTGGTGTTGATTATCATCACGCCGTCTTTCATTTGTTCAAAAGATTGTTTATTGAGCAAATGATGGTTTTCTGGCGTCATCGGGCAATGCAGCGAGATAACATCAGATTTGGCATACAGGGTTTTGAGGTCAACATATTCCGCACCCAGTTCCAGTGCAGCCTGGCTTGGGTAAGGGTCATAGGCTAGCAAGTGCATACCAAAGCCTTTTAAAATGCGCATGGTGGCGACACCAATTTTACCGGTACCGATAATCCCCGCAGTGCGGCCATGCATATTGAAACCAATCAGGCCCTCCAAAGAGAAATTGGCATCACGGGTGCGTTGATAAGCGCGGTGAATACGGCGGTTGAGGCTCATCATCATACCGACGGTATGTTCAGCCACCGCTTCAGGTGAATAGGCCGGGACGCGAACCACCTGAATACCCAGCTCTTTCGCCGCAACCAAATCCACATTATTAAAACCCGCGCAGCGCAGTGCCAGAATCTCAACACCGGCTTCTTTTAATTCTTCCAATGTTGCGCGACAACCATCATCGTTGACGAAAAGACATACCGCATCACAGCCCGCAGCCATCTTTGCTGTTTTGGGGGTTAACAGAAAATCGAAAAACTCTAATTCAAAGCCAAAATCTTTGTTGACCAATTCGAGGTATTTACGGTCATACTGTTTAGTACTGTAAACGGCTAATTTCATCATGATTTCTCCGCCATAATATTGTGATCAATCTAACAGATTCGAATAAATCATACAATTCACCACAATGATAAGTTAAAGAGGGCGTTTGTAACTTTCCTATGCCAATGAGGTAAGGTTTTCATTCCAATTTTCAATGGCAGTCGTTCAGGGTGAGTTACAAGAGCATGGTTATTTATTATGGTATTGTGCAGCACTTTAGCGTGTTGAAGATGTAGTTTAGCTTAGCGCGATTAAAGCGCACAGGATGTTGGGTTGGTGAGAAAACAAGGCAAGTCATGACTAAATGCGCAAAAATAGTGGGTTGGTTGATATTAATCAGCGCAATTTCTCTGGCGGTATTATGGAAAACTTTGCCGCAGTGGTTACCGAAAATTGCACAATATTGGTTGCCCGCGGGGAGCCAACTTGTCTTGGCCCGCCCTCCAGTTTGGCATGCTGGCGCATTGCGTATCGCACAACTGAGCTATCGGGTACAAAATTGCACGCTGGCCAATATTAACCAATTGAGTGTGGGTTACGACCACGGGCGTTGGCAGTTAGGGGCGAATACTGTCGCCGTGGATACGGCCTGTTTGAGCAAGTTACCCCACAGTGGTGAAAGTGCGCCGCAAGATTTAGCCTATTGGCAACAGCAACTGTCTGCGTTTGATCTGAACATCGGCAATGTGCAGATTACGCCGTGGCAGCAATACGCCGGTAAACTGACATTCGTGGGTAAGCAGCCCCTCACATCATCAGATAATAAAAAACTCACCCAAGAGTTGCGTTATCAGGGCCAACAATTGAGCTTTACCGCAACACTGGATGAGGAACAGCAACTTAGTCTGCATCAATTCTCTATTGCGGTGCCCGGCACACCACAACCTTTTGAATTAAGTGGCAAAATTAAAATTCCGCTGTCATTGGATGATTGGCCAGAACAAGGTGCGCTCGACGGTGTATTGACCACCGGCTATCTGTCTAAACCATTATTACTGAATTTGAGTTGGCAACAGCAAGAGGGCGTTTTAACACTGACTGAGCGCGGTGATGATGCCCCACTGGCGCGGTTGCCTTGGAGTATCGCGCCGAACAAAATTCAGATAGCCAACGGCCAATGGCAATGGCCATATGCTCAGCAACCCTTAAGTGGAGGCATTAATCTGGCATTGTATGATTGGGATCAAGGGCTGGATCAAACCTCGATTGAGGCCCGAGTTAATGTTATCACTTCGGGGAAAAGCGGCAAAGGTAATGCCGTCCTGACTCTTGGGCCGGGCAACCTGAGCATGATAAACAGCGATTTAAAATTCCAGCTCAGCGGGCAAGCCAATCTGGAAAACATGATATTGAATGCCACTCTTCCCGGCTTGCTCAGTGGCTCGATACTAAACCCGACCTGGGTGTTACATCCCGGCGCTTTACTGCGCGCGCATGGTAACGTGACGCCAGAATTGCGTATCAGAGATGCGCGCTGGCCTTTAGCGGGGGTCAAGGTCACGTCTGCGGGGGTAACTGGCCGTTTACAGGCCATTGTTGATGCGCAGGATAGCTATTGGGGCAATTTCAATCTGCATCTTGATGGTCAGGCACAAGAATTTTGGCCCGATAAAGGTCAATGGCAATGGCGGTACTGGGGCAATGGCCGTCTGCCACCCTTGGCCGCGCGCTGGGATATGGCGGGGAAAGGGCGCTGGCAAGGGACGCTAATTACTGTCGATAAACTCTCGACCGGTTTTGACCGGCTGCAATATGGGTTAGTTAAGGTCGAAGCGCCACGGCTGACCTTAGTCAAACCCCTGACCTGGCAACGAGATAACCATCATCCGGCCTTTATTGCCGGGCTTGAGTTGGGGGCGAAAAAAGTGGCATTCAGTGATGGTGGCGGTTATTTGCCGCCCGCGGTGTTGTCGCTGCAACTGAATGGCCGTGGCCCAGACAGCTTTTTGTGGCAAGGGAATTTACAAGCGCAGGCGATTGGGCCTATTGCATTACGCGGTCGGTGGGATGGCGAGCGCTTACGCGGTGATGGCTGGTGGCCAAAACAGTCGCTAACCGTATTCCAACCCCTTATTGCCGAAGAATTGGGGATTAAACTGCGTGATGGCGAGCTTTATGCCCAAGCTGCATTTTCCGCCGCGCGCGATCAAGGTTTTACCGCGGGTGGCCATTGGGTGGTGAATAATGGCGGGATGTGGCTGAAAGACGGTGAACTGAGCGGTTTGGACTTTGTGATGTCTTATCGTTTAGAAAATCATCACTGGCAGTTGGGGCCGAAAGAGCCGGTTATGCTGCGAATTGCCGCAATAACCAACTTGTTTGAAATGCAAAATATCACTGCGGATTTACAGGGGACTTATCCTTATTCAGAGAAAGCCCCATTGACCTTAAGCAACGTTGGCATGGATATTCTGAAAGGGCATCTGAGTTTATCTGCTTTGCGCTTGCCACAGCATGATGCGGCAGTGTTAAAATTAAAAGCCATTGATCTCAGTGAATTATTTACTGTTCTGAAACCGAAGCAACTGGCTATGTCTGGAAAAGTGAATGGCGAATTGCCGCTTTATCTCAATAATCCGCAGTGGCTGGTGCGCAATGGCTGGATAGCGAATGATGGTATGGTGACACTGCGCTTGGACCCGGATCTGGCAAATTCAATTGGTGAAAGTAATTTTGTGGCCGGTGCGGCGATTGATTGGCTACGTTATATGGAGATTTACCAGTCTTATGCCACGGTTAGTCTCGATAATCTGGGCCAATTGACGTTGCGTTCAAAGATTCATGGTGTTAATACACAGAAAAATTCAAAACGAGAGATAGTGCTCAATTACAAGCACGAGGAAAATGTCTTCCAGCTCTGGCGTAGCCTACGTTTTGGTGACAATTTACAAGAATGGTTACAGCAAACTATTTCGTTGAGACCAACAGCATCTATACCGGCGAGGGCGAAGGAATGAAGATCTTAACATGGGAACGTGTGGCAATCGTGCTGGGTATTTTTATGCTCAGCGGCTGTCTACGCCTTGAAGTTGCAACCCCGGAAAAACCGATCACTATCAATATGAACGTCAAGATTGAGCATGAAATCCAGATCAGAGTGGACAAAGATGTGGAAAATTTGCTTAAAAATCAATCCAATCTATTTTAAGGGGCCATAATGAAAAAGCAAACTTCAGGCTGGATTGGTGATACGCAAAAGTTAATTCGCGTGATATTGGGTTGCCTGGTGCTGAGCGGCAGTTTGCTGTTTAGTGTTGCGGCTTTTGCCCTGACCTTAGAACAGGCAAAGCAGCAAGGTCGGGTGGGCGAAACGCTGAGTGGTTATTTGGCTCCGGTGAAGAAAGATGCTGAAACACTGGCGCTGGTGGAGCAAATCAATATCGCCAGAGCTGATAAATATCAAGAAGTGGCGCAGAAAAATCATATTTCAACTGAGGATGTCGCCAAGCTGGCGGGGCAAAAACTTGTTAACCGCGCAGCGGCGGGGGAATATGTGCGTGGGATTAACGGCCAGTGGATGCAGCGCTGATAGCAACAGAGTTGGGTGTCTGAGCATAAAAAAGCGCGCCCGAAGGCGCGCAATAATGAAATTAATTCTTGGGTAATACGAGGGTAATACAAGGTTACTTCAGTTACGCATTAGCGAAGACACCCGCCTTGGCGCAAAAGTCATTCATTAAGCGCTAACAACCTGAGTCAGTAACTCTTTAGCATCAGCTTGTGCTTTGGTCGCCACTTCAGGGCCATAAGCAATACCTTCTGCAAACACGAACTCGACATCGGTAATCCCGATAAAGCCGAGGAACAGGCGCAGGTAAGGAACAACCAGGTCAGTCGGGGTGTCTTTATGAATCCCACCGCGGCTGGTCAAAATAATCGCGCGTTTGCCAGTAATCAGGCCTTCTGGGCCTTTTTCGGTGTAGCGGAAAGTCACGCCAGCACGAGCAATCAGGTCAAAGTAGTTCTTCAACTGAGTTGGAATGTTGAAGTTATACATTGGCGCAGCCATCACTATCACGTCATTAGCTTGCAATTCGGCAATCAGTTCATCAGAAAGGGCCAGCGCTTCTTGTTGGCGTGGTGTCAGCGCCGCGTCTGAAGGGCGTAAAGCACCTACCAGTTCGCCATCTAATACCGGAATCGGCTGAGCAGCCAAGTCACGAACTGTGATTTCATCACCCGCGTGAGTCGCTTTCCATTGTTCAACAAAAAAGTCAGCTAATTGGTTAGATTGTGAATAAGTTGCCAGAATGCTTGATTTCAGAACCAGAACTTTGCTCATCGTAATTCCTTAAGAGGTAACAGAGACTTAGGCGATACGCCCTTTCAATGAGATACACTTTATTCAACTTTCTCTATTAGTGATAGCGCAATATTTTGCGTTCTTTGTTCGATTTTATTGAATGAAATAAAGTGAGAGCCTTCCTGACTACCGTCCAACAGATTGAATTATTTAGGGTATAGCAATTAGGTCGCTATCGTTTTATGTAAGTTTTTTCATTAAATCGATATTAATCTGTTGGCGGTTATGACTACGACCACGTCCGGAATCTGTATTTGGGTACTCCATCATATGGCGCAATGCTCGTAGCTAAATGAATCATGGAGAAAAAATGAGCTATATCAATAGAAGTGATACATACAGATTATTATCAGATTATAATTTTCATCGTACAACGGATGATGGCGAGGGCGCTAAAAGTGTGGTGGCTCAAAGAATTAGCCGTGTTCACCATTCGCCCGTCGGGCTTTCCACTAAATCACACAATATAAAAAAACAGCGCGATACTGCAAAAAAATCAATTTTAAAAAATATCAAAAGCATTCGTAATAAGCCAAATAATCCGGGCAGCAATCTGCGCAAACAGGTGCAACAAAGCCATGTCATTGTTGGCTCTCATCTGGCCGCGACAGCGGCTTTTCGTCAAGATACAAAATTTAATCATGTAATTTCTGAGGTCACACCTCAGCAGCGCTTAATACTGACAAATGATAAAAAAGCAATTATGAGCGGAAATATTGAGCCTTTGGTGGGCAAGGGGGTTATTGCGGCCAGTAAAGCTAATACAAACCTGCCGATGAGGATTAACCAAGTGCATTTTGATAGCAAGGCGCAACAGGTGGTTAAGAACACAGCCAAACCCCATCCTGGGATAACGTATTTCATGGGGTCAGCCACTCAGTCCGCAGAATTAATTCCAGGGTTACCTCTCGGTAATTATTTTAATCAGCAGCATTTTGATGACAATTTGAAAGTACTCACTGTCGATAATGGCGACAGGGGAACTATCGGCTGCCAATTTGATTTATCGCAGATTGAGGAGGGGTCAACATGGTTAATTAGTGCAGGTGAGTTGTCTGGCTGTACTATGGCCTATGCTATTAAAAATAATGCCTTTTTTATTTACCATGCGGGGCAAAATGGAAATGACACCTCAGAGTGGGAAACAAGTAGTGATGGTGTTCGTTCAATTATCGATGCACACAGTGCATTGAATGCCAGTCAAAATATTCAACTCGACTCAATGCCAAATAACCAAATGTTGGTCAATTTTTTAGCTAATAACTTTGATTTCTACTCTTTAACCTATTGCGGGCATGGCGAACAGGTTGAAGGCAATCCCAGTGTATTTGATTACAACCAAAATCGAACTATTAATGATGGTGAGGTGCGAGTAGGTAATGCGATGGCATTAATCACCAAGGAAAACGGCAATGTTAAAGTACAAATCTTGAGTGACGACATGGCGGTGAATAAAAGTGATTTGACCACGCAATCTCTGGCACATCACATAAGTGAATACACCTTAAAATCTCTTGATGAAGTGACATGTTTGTAACTCACCCCACCGGCAACACATTATCAGCCAGCACTAAAGGATAAGTGTGCTGAATATAGGGGGAAAAAGTCGATTGTGTTACCCTATTGCGCAATACACGCTTATTAATATAGCGAAAGAAATTAGGCCTCCGCTGTTTGCCGGGGCTGGCGCAACAAGGAATACTGAACGTGAAATCTTCACTCGCAGCATTGTCCTCCCAACTCGGTGAGTTGATGCTCCGTGACCAACAGCGCATGCGGCGTCGGCTGCAAGGCGCACAAAAAGTCCATAATCCAGCCGCTGTAGAGGCCATTACCCGTGAGATAGACGCTGAAATTGCGGCTGCAATGCAGCGGGTTATCAGCCGTCGGGCGGCTTGTCCGGCGATAACTTATCCTGAAAATTTACCTGTCAGTCAGAAGAAACAGGATATTTACAATGCTATCCGCGACCATCAAGTCGTCATCGTCGCGGGTGAAACGGGGTCGGGTAAGACCACGCAGATACCGAAAATTTGCCTGGAGTTAGGCCGGGGTATCAAAGGGGTTATTGGTCATACTCAGCCGCGCCGCCTTGCTGCCCGTACAGTGGCGAATCGTATTGCTGATGAGCTAGACACCTCCCTTGGCGGCTGTGTCGGGTATAAAGTCCGGTTTAATGATCAAGTTGGTGAGAATACGTTGGTGAAGTTAATGACCGACGGTATTTTGCTGGCTGAAATTCAGCAAGACCGCCTGCTGATGCAATATGACACTCTGATTATTGATGAAGCCCATGAGCGCAGCCTAAATATTGATTTCATCTTGGGGTATTTACGCGAGTTATTGCCAAAACGCCCTGATCTGAAAGTGATCATCACCTCAGCGACGATAGATCCGCAGCGTTTCTCTCGCCATTTCAATAATGCGCCAATTATTGAAGTCTCGGGGCGCACCTATCCGGTCGAAGTGCGCTATCGACCTATTGTGGATGACGCCGATGATGTTGATCGCGATCAGTTACAGGCTATTTTTGATGCCGTAGATGAGCTGGGCCGTGAAAGTCCTGGCGATATTCTGATCTTTATGAGTGGCGAACGTGAAATCCGTGACACCGCTGATGCGCTGATGAAACAGAATTTGCCCCATACGGAAGTGCTGCCATTGTATGCCCGTTTATCAAATAGCGAGCAAAATCGGGTGTTTCAGTCACACCATGGGCGGCGCATTGTACTGGCGACTAACGTGGCGGAAACCTCGCTGACAGTGCCCGGCATCAAGTATGTTATTGACCCCGGTACCGCGCGCATCAGCCGCTACAGCTTTAGAACCAAAGTACAGCGGTTGCCAATTGAACCGGTTTCTCAAGCTTCAGCTAACCAGCGCAAAGGCCGCTGCGGTCGGGTGTCTGACGGTATTTGCATTCGTCTCTATTCCGAGCAAGATTTCCTTTCGCGCCCTGAATTCACTGACCCGGAAATTTTGCGCACTAATTTGGCCTCGGTTATTCTGCAAATGACCTCTTTGGGGTTAGGGGATATTGCTGCTTTTCCCTTTGTGGAAGCGCCAGATAAACGCAACATTCAAGATGGTGTCCGGCTACTGGAAGAACTGGGCGCGATACAAACGGCCAGTAATGGTCATCAGCAATTAACACCGTTAGGCCGCCAACTGGCCCAATTACCGGTCGATCCCCGTCTGGCGCGAATGGTGCTGGAAGCACAAAAAAGTGGCAGTGTGCGAGAATTGATGATTATCACCTCAGCCCTGTCTATCCAAGACCCGCGTGAGCGCCCGACAGATAAACAGCAAGCCTCGGATGAAAAACACCGTCGTTTTGCCGATAAAGACTCTGATTTCCTTGCATTTGTTAATTTATGGGATTACCTAAAAGAGCAGCAAAAAGCGCTGTCATCGGCGCAGTTCCGTAAACTATGCCGTAGCGATTTCCTGAATTATCTGCGAGTGCGTGAATGGCAGGATATCTATACCCAACTACGACAGGTTGTAAAAGAATTGGGTATTCCGGTCAATAGCGTGGCTGCGGATTATCGCAGTGTTCACACCGCAATTCTGACTGGGTTACTGTCACATATCGGCCAGAAAGACGTTGAAAAGCAAGAGTATACCGGTGCGCGCAATGCGCGTTTTGCTATCTTCCCAGGTTCTGGTTTATTCAAAAAACCGCCAAAATGGAGCATGGTTGCAGAGTTAGTTGAAACCAGCCGCTTATGGGGGCGCATTGCTGCTCGGATAGAGCCGGAATGGATTGAACCCTTGGCACAACATTTGGTTAAACACCATTATAGCGACCCCCATTGGGAGAAAGCGCAAGGGGCCGTGATGGCCAGTGAGAAAGTGACCTTATTTGGGTTGCCTATCGTGGCGGAGCGCAAAATCAATTATGGCCCAATTGACCCGCCATTGTGCCGTGAGCTGTTCATCCGCCATGGTTTGGTTGAGGGCGACTGGCAGACACGTCATGCTTTTTTCCGTGCTAATTTAAAGTTATTGGCTGAAGTTGAAGAACTGGAGCATAAATCTCGTCGTCGCGACATTCTGGTTGATGATGAAACCCTGTTTAGCTTCTATGACCAGCGCATTGGCCGCGATGTTATTTCCGCGCGTCATTTTGATAGCTGGTGGAAAACCGTCAGTCAAACGCAACCTGAGCTGCTTAACTTTGAAAAAACCATGCTTATCAAGGATGGGGCGAACAAAGTTAACCCGCTGGATTATCCGAATTTTTGGTATCAAGGGTCACTCAAATTACGGCTTTCTTATCAATTTGAGCCGGGTACTGATGCCGATGGGGTCACCGTACACATTCCATTGCCAATCCTGAATCAGGTTCAGGAACAAGGTTTTGATTGGCAAATTCCAGGAATTCGCCGTGAACTGGTGGTGGCGCTTATCAAATCGTTACCTAAGCCAGTTCGTCGCAATTTTGTGCCAGCACCTAACTACGCTGAGGCTTTTTTAGCCCGCGCGACACCATTGGAAACCAGTCTGCTGGAAGCATTAGAACGTGAGCTGCGGCGCATGACTGGAGTGACAGTGTCACGCGAAAGCTGGCAATGGGAGCAGGTGCCCGACCATCTGAAAATGACGTTCCGGGTGCTGGATGATAAAAATCGCACTTTGCGCGAGGGTAAAGATCTTGCGGCCTTAAAGCTACAACTGCAAGAGAAGGTGCAAGAGACGCTTTCTGCTGTTGCCGATGACGGTATTGAGCAAAATGACTTACATATCTGGAGCTTCGGCTCACTTCCTATGTGCTACGAACAACGCCGGGGTGGATACGAAGTCAAAGCATACCCGGCACTGGTTGATGAGAAAGACAGTGTTGCAATCCGCTTATTTGATACGGAATCTCAGCAGCAACAGGCGATGTGGCAGGGGACTCGGCGGTTACTATTGCTAAATATTCCTTCTCCAATTAAGTACTTACATGAAAAACTACCAAACAAATCCAAACTTGGCCTCTATTTCAATACTTATGGCAAAGTGATGGATCTGATTGATGATTGCATTGCTTGCGGAGTGGATAAACTTGTCGCGCAATACGGCGGGCCGGTGTGGCAAGAGGCTGATTTTGCTCGGTTACAAGAAAAAGTACGCGCAGAGCTAAACGAAACGGTTGTGGATATTGCCCGGCAAGTTGAACAAATACTCACCACCGTATTCGGTATTAATAAGCGCTTAAAAGGCCGGGTTGATATCTCGCAAGCACTGGCACTTTCAGATATCAAAGCACAACTTGGCGGCCTGATTTATCGCGGCTTTGTCACTAATAATGGCTGGAAACGTTTACCGGATACCTTGCGGTATTTACAAGCTATTGAGCGCCGGATGGAAAAGTTAGCAGTAGATCCTCATCGCGATCGTGCCCAAATGCAACGAGTGGAACATGTGCAGCAGATGTGGCAGCAATGGCTCCATAAATTGCCGCCTAAACGCCAACAAGATGAAGACGTTAAAGAAGTTCGTTGGATGATTGAAGAGCTGCGAGTGAGCTTATTTGCCCAACAATTGGGGACACCTTACCCCATTTCCGACAAGCGTATTTTGCAAACTATCGAACATCTCTCTACTTAATAGAAAATGAATACCTCCGCGCCTGATTATCCTGAACTCAGGCGCGGGGCTTTTCATTGGTCTGCCCCGCGTTCAACCTCGAAATTCATATGATTAAGCTACCCCAATGCATTCTGATTATGTCATTGATGAAAGCTGCTAATTTTCATGCAAAGCCCCTCGAAAAAAAACAATTAACTGGCTAATTCAATGACAGTGTTATTGCCCAGGCCTTTAACTGCGGGTATATCTGCCGTGGCGATAAGGCGGCTTGTTCAAAGTTTGTCTGATTGTGGGTCACCATGTTTGATTACATTTGGTGGGTTTGATAGAGTTTTTGTGGAGCAGGGATTGCTTATGTATATGGTTAGTTTGTTGAGGTTGGCCCAAAGAGAGTTGTTGAAGTTGCCGCCAGGGATACAGGCGGCCTTGATTAAGGCGCTTGATGAGTTAGAGGCTTATGGTCATGAGTTGCGAGAGCCTGTAGTGCGGGATTTAGGAAAAGGGCTGAAAGAGTTGAGAGTGAGTGCTAAGGAGGGCGCCGGGCGGGGGTTTTTCTTTTACCAGGCCGGTCGGCAGGTTTATATCATTCATATTTTACAAAAGAAGACGCAAAAGACGCCAAGAAGGACATTAATGTTGGCCTATCAGCGTATGAAGGAACTCAAACGGAGATTACAGCCATGAAAAAACAAGACGATTTTGACATTGTCCCCTTTTCTGAGGTTAAAGCAGATGCTTTAAATCATCCTCATGTAAATGACGCTTATTCTGACTTACAGATTCGGCAGGCCCTGATGACGGAGCTTAAGGCCGCCCGCCAGCAATGTAATCTGACCCAAGAAGAAGTCGCCCAGAGAGCGGGGCTGAAGAAACAAAATATTAGTCGGATGGAAAAAGGCATTATTTCGCCCAATCTGACGACGTTGAATCGATACGCCGCAGCGTTAGGTGGGACTTTTGTGTTTAAGTTTAATCAAAAGCCCCATTGTACCGGTAAAGAGTAATAAGCAGTTAGGTCAGTCGCGAGCCCATAAATGCCGTTAACTGAGTGGGCACACTATTATTTTCTTGTCTTAGCGGTTTTATTAGCGAGCGTTTTTAGCCGGTCTTTTATCGCTGTGACGGCCAAAGCCCGGTTATCAGCAAGATAGCGGTCTTTGGCGGCAGGAGCAGAACTTTGGATCGCAATCAAAGACCACTTATCGTCATTTTTCAGTAGTAATGGGGAGCCGCTATCACCGGGTAAAGTATCACATTGATGGGAAAGCACACCTTGCTGCGCCCAACCCGTGATCAGGCAATTTTCATGGCTGTAAAGCATGTCGAGATGATCGAGTGGGTAGCCTGCTTGTGTTATTTTACGATCAACTTGTTTAAGCGCTTGGGTCAATTCGCTAGCGGTTCCATCCCATAATGGCAATGGTTTGATTGGAATAGGTTTTTTATTGGTTAATCGAATAAGAGCATAGTCGTAAGCCGCCGCTGCGGGTGGCACTATCCAGCCATCGCCATCTGGTTTAAGTTTCTTGCCTAATTTGGCATCAACCAAAGTTTCCAAACTAGTAATTTGGTACTTCCAGTGACCATCGTGTGAAATAAACCGCAAAGCAACGGCGCGGTCAATTTTACCCGGCGGGGCCAATACACAGTGGCCTGCTGTGAGTGCGAGGCGAGGCGAGATTAATGTTGCAGTGCAAAGATTACCGCTGGCCGTTTCAACTTGGCCAATTGCTTGCCATGGCCATTCCGAACTATTAGTGACTTCGGTACGATCATCTTTGCCAAAAAACAGCGTTGTTTGCTCGGCAATACTGGTGTCATCATTCGGCGTTTCAGTCGGGGGTAGGGCAAGAGCTGCGGAAAGAGGCAACAGACTCAATAATAACAATGAAGATAAACGCATAAAGAATTTGCCTGCCTTATTCCCAAAAGAGTTAGCTATTCACAAATCTGCGACCTACTGATTAAGCTGTTCGTCACCAGCTTTCCTACCGCTAACTATAGACACAATTAGCCAGATGGTATGTTGTCAGTATTTGATTTTTCAATAATTTTAGAGCAGCGAAGCCGCCCGGACTATAAATAAAAAAATAATGTGATCAGCCCGCAAAGAACTAATGTAGCCAGAGTGATTTCAAATAAATAGCGGCGCAGCATTATCAGCACTCCCGATAAAAAACACCCGGAGAACCGGGTGTTGAGTGAATTCAGCTGTTGTAAGTCAATCTCGAAGCACTAGATTGAGCTTTCTCGACTTACTATTTTGCGGTCGGAACTACTGCCGGGGCTGACTTAGTATGTGTTGCTTTCTTGTGGTGTTTTTTAGCGGCTTGCGCTTTTTGCACTGGTGCAGTTTTATCCGCTTTCTTCATCGATTTTTTAGCTGTTTTGTGATGCATGGTTTTGGCTGGGGCATTGTGTGCAACGGGTGCTGTAGCCATTGGTGCTGCAGGTGGCGCAACTGTGTCGGCGGCAAATGCGATAGAAGACATACCCAAGGTTGCAGCAACAATCAGAGCTAATACTGTTTTCATGATTTATTCCTCAGTGTTCTGTTTGTAATCGGCCCCGTTGGGTCGTTGTAATGAGAATAGAGTAAATGGCTAGTGGCTTCCGTGAGTCATTGGTTTCGGCTTGTAACCGATTGTACAGAGTTGATTACTATGACTAATAGGCCGTTTGATATTGAGTTTATCACCGGTTTTTGAGCCTATTTTACGCAGGAATAACCTGGCCGAGGGGGAATGAAAATGCGATATCAGCTATTTCAATATCTGTAAATTAGTTACAACATACATATAAGGGTGATTTAAAAAGTGAACTCTGTGACCATGTGCAGATTTGAAACAAAAGTGGTATTTAAGCTTGGGAGAGAAATACTGCCTCTCAAGAGAGAAGCAGTATAGAAGGATTTAATTTCGCGCCAGCGGGTGATTATAAGTAGCGCCGCTCTAAGTGCTCGCGGAAAAAGCGAGGGTTAAGGGGTTCACCTGTCGCTTTAGTTATCAGTTCAGCAGTTGAGTAACGGCTGCCATGTTGCCAAATATTTTGTTGCAACCAATGGAATAAACTAGCTAAATCGCCATTAGCAATGTTCTTATCTAATTCTGGAATAGCTTCACGCGCCGTTTGGAAAAGTTGGGCGGCATACATCGCACCCAGTGTATATGTCGGGAAATACCCGAAGGCACCATCCGTCCAATGGATATCCTGCATACATCCATTACGGTAGTTGCCTTCAGTATTAACGCCAAGATATTGCTGCATTTTCTCATTCCATAGGGCTGGAATATCATCCACTTCGATTTCCGCGCTGATCAACGCTTTTTCGATTTCGTAGCGCAAAATCACATGAGCAGGGTAGCTAACTTCATCAGCATCCACTCGGATAAAGCCGGTTTTGACTCGTTGGTTCAATGCAGTAAAGTTTTGTTCCTGAAAAGCAGGTTGTTCACCAAATTGGCGTATGACCAGTGGGCGGATCACTTGCAGGAATTCTTTACTGCGAGCCAATTGCATTTCAAACAGTAAGCTTTGAGATTCATGGATAGCAGTAGAGCGGGCATGTGATATTGGCTGACCCAACCATTCACGTGGCAGATTTTGCTCATAACGCGCGTGGCCCGTCTCATGGACAATGCCCATTAATGCACTGAGAAATTCTTGTTCATTATAACGAGTGGTGATGCGTACATCTTGTGGCACACCACCACAGAATGGATGCACACTGACATCAACTCGTCCGCCGTCGAAGTCAAAACCCAGCACTTTCATCACATCGAGTCCAAGTTGACGCTGTTTTTCCAGCTCAAATGGCCCTTGGGGTATCAAGCAGGACTCAGCCGCTTGTTTCGTGGTCACTTTTTGCAATAGTGTGGGTAACCATTGTTTAAGGTCACCAAATATGCGGTCTAAATCAGCACTATTTGTTCCTGGCTCATAGAGATTCAGCAATGCGTCATAGCCTGATGTCCCGGCGGCCTGAGCACGAATTGAAGCTTCTTCTCGGCTCAATTTAACAACTTCGCGTAAGTTTTCTGCAAAACCATCCCAGTCATTAGCAATACGCTGTTGTCGCCATGCATGCTCGCACCGAGCACCGGCTAATGATTTTGCCTCAACCAATGCTTCCGGCAGCAATACCGCATTATTGTAATGGCGGCGCATCTCACGCAAATTAGCTTGCTCAATCTCACCCAGCATTTCTTGCTCTGCTTGTTTCAACCATTCTCCAACCTGTCGGGCTGTAAGAATCTGATGTTGCAGCACATTTAGCTCGGCCATGGCCTCTGAACGGGCAAGATTACCTTTGGGCGGCATCATTGTTTGCATATCCCAGCCCGCGATAGCCGACAAGTGCTCGAAACGGGAAAAGCGGGTGAACGTGGTGCGCAGGTGTTGGTAAGCAGTGGTCATAAAATACTCCATAAATTTGATCTGCTATTTTTTTATTAGCACTGATTGTATTGACTATTATTGCAGACTATCTGAGTCAATAGGCGGTGAGTCAGGACTTTTCACTGGCCAACAAAATCGGAAGCTGGCACCGCCTAAGGAACTGGCGTCAACAGAGATAGTTCCCTGATAAGCTTGTGCAATGGAATGAACAATCGCGAGGCCCAATCCACATCCTCCAGTTGCACGATCACGGCTAGGATCAAGGCGAACAAAGGGTTCAAAGACTCGCGCGCGCTCCTCCAGTGGGATGCCCGGCCCGTCATCTTCAACTTGTAAGCACGCATTATCGCCATCAAACCATAACCCAATCCGCAACCGTTGAGTGGAGTAGCGAAGAGCATTATTAACTAAATTATCCAAAACTCTCTCCATCAGGCGCAGATCGACAGCACCAAAGTCACCGCGATGAGGTATATCAAGCTCTATCTCGCGCTCGCGATGAATCAAGCGCATGTCCATCACCTTGGTAGTAAGCCAAGCCGGTAAGTCGATAGGCTCCAGATTGAGAGAGACTTGCGGGCGATCCAGCCGGGCATAGGTTAATAATTCATCAATTAATGCTTCTAACTGGCCAATATCATGATTCAGCGCCAATTGTTCACTTTCAGTCAGGTTATCACTCATGGCTAACCGATAACGCAAGCGAACGAGTGGGGTGCGCAACTCGTGCGCAATCCCATCGATAAGCAGCTTCTTACTCACAATCAAGGTGCTGATGTTGTCGGCCATTTGGTTAAAAGCAACACCTAAACGGCTTAAACTGGATGTGGGGTCAAAATGAGTTCGCTCGTCTAAATAACCCGCGCCCAATCTCTGGGCGGCATTTTCCAGTTTGAGTAAATCTTTCCAGTGTGGGCGCATCCACAGAAATACCGGCAGGGCCAAAGACAGGCCAATTAGGATGAGTAGCACTAAATCCAGCAGCCGCATTTGATGCAGATAAAACAGATAGGGGACGGGGCCAACCGCGAGCACATAATGGCTGCGAGGAATACGTTGCAGGAAGGTATATTCATCATCCAAAGCAATGATTTCACCCGCACGCAGGCGTTTATTTAATCTCTCACCCAAATCCCGCTTATCGAGCGGTTCAATATGTAGTTGAAAAGAAAGATTTAAGTCCAGTGTGGCAATAGTTTTATTCCAATCTTTGAGCGGAATTTTCCGTAACTCACTGCGCATCAATGACAGTGAGCTTTTCATCAAATCATCTAATGATTGGCGACCCGCGCGTTCGGCGGTGACTTTATAGACCAGCCCAACCAACATCGCCATCACCATAAAGCAGACGAATAGCAATAAGAAAAACTGAATAAATAGCTTCCTCATTGCCGCACTGACTCCCAAGCATTCGGCGCAAACAGATAGCCTTTATTGCGTACTGTCTTGATTCTAAACGGTTCGAGGGTGTTGTCGTAGAGTTTACGGCGCAAGCGCGATATAGCCACATCGATACTGCGGTCCATGCCGTCATAACTGACGCCACGCAAATTCTTCAATAACGCTTCCCGGTCCATAATTATCCCAGCATGGGTTGCCAGCTCCCATAACAAATCAAAATCTGAAGTCGATAACGTAATTTCTTCATCACTGAGATTCACTTGGCGGTTGACCGGGTCGATGCAGAGTAAACCGAAGTGAATAGCATTATGCCCGGTGATTGGTGGGCTGATAACTTCTTTGGTTTGTTGCTGATTATGCTGACGCAAATGTAAACGCAACCGCGCCAATAACACGGCTGGAGGTGTCGTTTTCAGGATATAATCATTCGCCCCCATTTCGAGAGAGAGGATATGATTCATATCACTGTCCAACGAGGTCAACAGCACTATTGGGCCTTCATAGCTTGGGCGCAGATCACGGCACAGTGTCATCCCGTCTTTTCCTGGCAACATGATATCAAGCAGCACCAAATCTGGCTGTTGATGCTCAATAACGGCTTGTGCCGTATCACCACGCGGTTCGACAAACACATCAATATCATGCTTACCAAGATAGGCAGCAATCAGTTTTCCGACCTCCGGGTCGTCTTCGACAAACACTATTTTGGTCATGTTTTTCAGTTTATAAAAGTGCCGGAATTCAGCATAGCGCGCTGTTGATAGCAATACTATGCTCGTGACTTTATTAATGCCAATGACGGATGAGTAGACAACTGGCAAATCATTTCATTATATTAATGAAAGTGATTATATCGTCATCTCTATTTAGTTGTGCCCATCGTTTATATATCAATACTTATGATTAATGAATAGCTGTATTGATCAGCTAAGGACTGAGGGATGAGTGGCGAACACATTAGTGTCCCAGCGCACAGTGAAAAAGTCTGCTTCGATTACACGGAATTTCTGGCCGCGTCTTGCAAAAAACGCTGGAGTTTTATTGATGCTATTTATGGTGTCATGCCGATTTTCGGCATGGTCGTCAAATCTCAAACTGAATTAGAGAAAACTCCGCAGGAGCGGCTTACCGCTTTGGCGCTTCAGGTATTATCAACCCAACTTAGTGATGAAACTAATATCATTCGATTGATTCGTTTAGCTGAGCAGCAAGGGATAAAACGGTTGGATATCCAATTGCCTTATCCGCTGGAAACTGTGCAATTGGGGGAGATTAAGCAAAAATTCCCAATGTCGATGGGGCTCAGTCAGCAAGATGAATGTTTATCGGTGGATCTCTCAATAACAGAAAGTAATTAGCTATTTACCAATACTCGTTATCTGCCAATGTATGTCCAATCGGACAGCCAGTTTAACTGGCTTATCCTTTGATTTTACACTTTTATTTTGGCCGTCACTCAATTTAATGCATAGCCAGCCAAGTCGCCGGAATGGTGGCTATCAATACCAGACAAATAGCCGCCCGCTCCAGCGTATTGAGCAACCTGAGGCCTTCATGCCCTTTGCGTGCATAAATAAAGACGAGTAAACCGGGGGCATATAAAAGTACGGATAACAGCAGATACAGCAAGCCAGCGGCATAAATCAACCACAAACCATACAAACAAGCGCCACTGGCGGCAACAATCAACCGCCAGTCCTGACGTTTCAGCGCCACTTTAAATAAGAATGCCCCCACCAAGAAATAGGGCACCAGAATCATCTCTGATGCAATAGTCAGCAAGGTGTTGTAATTGCTGCCCGTCAGCCAGATAAGTATCAGCGCCACTTGTACGGCACAGTTAGTCAGCCACAGTGACTTAGCCGGAGCATTATGCTTATTCTGATACTGGAACATTTTAGGGAATGCGCCATGCTTCGCCGCCACCTTCGGGACTTCTGCCGCCATAATTGTCCAGCTAAGGTAAGCGCCGCATACGGAAATAATCAGCCCGGTGGCAATAATCACTTCCCCCCAAGGGCCAATCATTTCGACCATAATGCCGGCCATTGAGGGGTTACGCATGCCGGCTAATTCCGCGCGCGGCACGACGCCAAGGGACAATAACGTGATGAGCAGGTAAACGCACAATGCTGAAAGCACGGCCAGCATGGTTGCCCGGCCAACATCTTTTTTATTGCGTGCTCTGGCGGAAACGACAACCGCACCTTCCACACCAATAAAAACCCACAATGTTATTAACATCGTGTCTTTCACTTGCTGCCAAACCGGGGTGTGCAGGGCGATGCCGGTGAAATCAAAACTGAATGTATCGAGGCTGAAAGCCAAGCCCGCTAATACAATAAAACCGCCGATGGGTAATAGTTTTGCTAATGTTGCGGCCAAATTGATACTGGCGGCGGTTTGAACACCACGCAAAACCAGCGCATGAACCAACCATAAAAGGAAAGACGCGCCCAATAGCGCCTGCCAAGTGTTGCCCTCACCAAACACTGTGTGGCCTGACTTATCGGTAAAAAAGCTCAACGCGGCAAAAACAATCACCAAGTAAGATACATTGGCAATAACGGCGCAAAGCCAGTAACCCCAGGCAGAGAAAAAGCCAATAAGGTCACCAAAACCCTCTTTAGCATAGGTGAATATTCCACCATCCAGATCAGGGCGCAGCCGAGTTAACAGCAACATGGCAAATGCCAAAAAAATGATTCCCACGCCGGTGATACTCCAGCCAATGAGTAATGCTGCTGGGCTGGCAACTTCAGCCATGTTTTGTGGCAGGCTGAAGACACCTGCACCCAGCATTGAACTGAGAACCAGCGCGGTAAGTGCTGTCAGGCCGAGTTTTCTTTCCAATTATGGATCCTGGTTTTTAGAGTATTAATGAATGGTTACTGGCTTGTAAGCAGCATTATGTGAGGCAAATTTATCGATACTTGACAGATAATAGCCCTAAAATTTTGGGGAGATTTTACGGAGTGGGGCGCGATCATGCAATGATTGGTTATGCGATTTTGACAAAAAATTATTCAGTCGAGTGTCATTTGTTTAATCGTGACTGCTGCAGATAAAAAAAGGGCAGCCCAAGGCTGCCCTCATGTCTGACGATTCACGCTAACTTATTTGAATAAATCAGCGCTAACGCTCAGGTTACCACCACTTTGGTTCTGCCATTGGCGAGTGATATGGTAATACTTCGCGCCCTTGGCGGCAGCGCGTTTCGCCGCTTCATGGGAGACGTCGGTCATGCTGTTGTAATGGCCGCTAAAGGTAACTGAATCAAACGGTACCATCTGCGCGGCAGTGATGTTGTTCAATTCTTGAATCTGCGTACCATCATTCAGAGTGACAGTGTAACGTTTGCCGGTTGATGATTGTGTCTCAAAGAAACGGCCAACATCAGCACTTGGCGTACCAGAAGACGCCACACCCGGAATTTCAACATTTGCAGCAGCAGCGCCGCCAGCAGCTAGTGCGGCACGGCCAGCATCTGAATCTGCAGGGATAACATCGGGGCTTTGTACGGTACGTTTGGCGGCATCTTCTTTATAAACATAAGCGGTGATAAATTGGTTCCCGCCTTGGTTGGCATCAACCTGACGCACGATAAAGAAGGAGTAGGCGCCTTTCTCTTTGGCCGCTTTGGAAATAGCATCGTTGATATCAGGTTGGCTACGGAAGAAACCACTGACTGAAACGGTGTCATAGGGTTGCAAGGCGTAAGCTTCTGTTTTTGGTAATTCTTTGATGCCATTAAAGATACGATATTGAGTCTCTTTGCTCACTTCCTCTGCATCTTTATGATAAACATCAGCAGTTACACGCCAGTTGCCGCCATTATTATTGCTGTTGAGATCCTGAATATAGAAGGAATCAGCACCTAATTTATCAGCACGACGGGATATCGCATCAGCAGCTTCATTAATTGCATTAAATCTGCCGGTCACAGTAATACGATCAAATGGCTTAATGGCTGCTGCTTGCTCTGGTGTAAGCTCTTTTGCCGCATGTGCAGCAGAAAGCGCCGAGAGTGATAGCAATGCCGACGCGATGATCGTGTATTTCAGCTTCATAAAAAATCCTTTCGCCTTGCGCATTAACGTTGATACATGCGGAACAATTGATGTGTAACAGAATAGCAGATGATTATTACATGTAATAATGCTGGGTGTCTCCGCAATTTATATGACTAAGTATATGAATTCCGAAGTTCGGCTAGGGAGCACTTTACATTAAGAATCGAGATAAGCTTTACGAATAATGCCTTTAACGTCATAAGCGCTGTTTATTTACATTTTTCTAACCTGATGCCGCGCTATGACTGGGTTGCCTTATTATACCAAAGCTTATTAGTTTGGCTCAAAGTTGCAGGACAAGCCGCTAGTAAATATTCTTTTTATAGTGAATTATACAGAGTTCTTTCCGCCTGCCAGTTTTAGTGCAGAAACTGCTTCAGAACCGCATACAGATATGGATCATCAGTCATATTTTCAGTAGGTTATAGGGAGCCGTAACTAAGCAGTTTTGTCAGTAACCAAACAGATAGAAATTATATCAAAGACAAGTAAAAGGGATCATTATGCGTATTGGTGTACCAAGAGAGCGGTTGGCCAATGAAGCCCGTGTTGCAGCAACGCCGAAAACGGTGGAACAATTGCTGAAATTAGGCTTCACCGTGGCGATTGAAAGCGGAGCTGGCCATTTAGCCAGTTTTGACGATGCGGCGTACCAGGATGTGGGTGCCACCATTACGGATACCACCGATGTGTGGCAATCCGATCTTATCCTCAAAGTGAACGCGCCCCTTGAGGACGAAATTGCCCTGATGCGTGCGGGGAGCACTTTGGTCAGCTTTATTTGGCCTGCTCAGAACCCAGAATTACTGCAAAAGTTAGCCGATCGTCAGGTCACTGTATTAGCGATGGATTCTGTGCCACGCATTTCGCGCGCGCAATCCATGGATGCCCTGAGCTCAATGGCTAACATTGCGGGCTATCGCGCTATTGTTGAAGCTGCGCATGAATTTGGTCGTTTCTTCACAGGGCAAATCACCGCGGCGGGCAAAGTCCCACCGGCAAAAGTGATGATTATCGGGGCCGGTGTTGCGGGGTTGGCAGCAATTGGTGCCGCAGGGAGCTTGGGCGCTATTGTTCGTGCTTTTGACACTCGTCCGGAAGTTAAAGAACAAGTCCAAAGTATGGGCGCTGAATTCCTCGAACTCGATTTTGAAGAAGAGGCTGGCAGTGGCGACGGTTACGCGAAAGTCATGTCCGAAGCGTTTATCAAAGCTGAAATGGCACTGTTTGCAGCGCAAGCGGCTGAAGTCGATATCATTGTTACCACGGCATTGATTCCAGGTAAACCCGCGCCACGCTTGATAACCAAAGAGATGGTCGCCTCAATGAAGTCGGGGAGTGTGATTGTTGATTTGGCAGCACAAACCGGCGGTAACTGTGAATTAACCGTGGCGGATAAAGTGACGGTGACCGAGAATGGCGTGAAAATCATTGGCTATACCGACTTGCCAAGCCGTTTACCAACTCAGTCATCCCAACTTTATGGGACAAACCTCGTTAACTTGCTGAAGTTACTCTGTAAAGAGAAGAATGGCGAAATAGACATTGATTTCGAGGATACCGTTATTCGCGGTGTTACCGTGGTCAAAACCGGTGAAGTGACCTGGCCGGCTCCGCCTATTCAGGTTTCAGCACAACCTGCGGCCGCTAAAGCTGCCCCAATTGTTAAAGAAGAAGCCAAACCTTCATCGCCTTGGCCTAAATACATCATTATGGCGCTGGTTATCGTGCTGTTTGGTTGGTTAGCGAATGTCGCGCCGAAAGAGTTTTTATCTCACTTTACGGTCTTTGCGCTGGCGTGTGTGGTCGGGTATTACGTGGTGTGGAACGTCAGCCATGCGCTGCATACACCGCTGATGTCAGTGACTAACGCCATTTCCGGCATTATTGTGGTGGGTGCATTGTTGCAGATTGGTCATGGCGGCTGGGTGAGTTTCTTATCCTTTATTGCCGTATTGATTGCCAGCATCAATATTTTTGGCGGTTTTACCGTCACCCAACGCATGCTGAAAATGTTCCGTAAAAACTAGGTTTCGCTGAAACCGAGCTTGCCTCAAGCGCAAGCAAGTTGATAAAGCTAATTGGATAAAACAATGTTTATAAAGACAGTGTTTATAAAGACAATGTTATATAAAAACAAAGGGGTAACTAATGTCTAGTGGTCTCGTTACAGCTGCGTACATAGTTGCTGCGATTTTATTTATTTTCAGTTTGGCTGGGCTGTCGCGCCACGAAACATCCAGACAAGGTAACACTTTCGGTGTAACCGGTATGGCCATCGCGCTTATCGCGACCATTCTGGGGCCGGATTCAGGTAATGTTGCCTGGATTATCATTGCTATGGTGATTGGTGGAGCAATCGGTATTTATCTGGCGAAGAAAGTCGAAATGACTGAAATGCCGGAACTGGTGGCTATTTTGCACAGCTTCGTGGGCCTGGCGGCGGTTCTGGTTGGCTTCAACAGCTATCTGGATCATGGCACGGCAGTCATGGATGCCGTGATGGTGAATATCCATCTGACCGAAGTGTTCTTGGGCATCTTTATCGGTGCGGTAACATTTACAGGATCTATCGTTGCATTCGGTAAATTACGCGGGATTATTTCATCCAAACCGCTGATGCTGCCACAACGCCATAAATTGAATTTAGTGGCGCTGGTTGTTTCATTCCTACTGATGATTATGTTTGTCAAAACAGATAGCGTGGCCCTGCAAGTGGTTGCACTGTTATTGATGACCGTGATTGCTTTGGGCTTCGGTTGGCATTTGGTTGCATCCATTGGCGGCGCTGATATGCCAGTGGTTGTTTCAATGTTGAACTCCTACTCCGGTTGGGCCGCTGCTGCTGCAGGTTTCATGCTGAGCAACGACTTGCTGATTGTGACCGGTGCGTTAGTCGGTTCTTCTGGTGCTATCCTGTCGTACATCATGTGTAAGGCGATGAACCGTTCGTTTATCAGTGTCATTGCCGGTGGTTTTGGTACTGATGGTTCCTCAACGGGTGACGCTGAAGAAATGGGCGAATACCGTGAAACTAATGCGGAAGAAGTGGCTGAACTGCTGAAAAATGCCAGCTCAGTCATCATCACCCCAGGCTATGGTATGGCGGTTGCGCAGGCGCAGTATCCAGTTGCTGAAATTACAGCAAAACTAAAAGCGCGTGGTGTCAAAGTGCGCTTTGGTATTCACCCAGTAGCAGGGCGCTTACCCGGCCATATGAACGTGCTATTGGCTGAAGCTAAAGTGCCTTACGATGTGGTGCTGGAAATGGATGAAATCAATGAGGATTTCCCAAGCACTGATGTTGTGCTGGTTATTGGTGCTAATGACACCGTAAACCCAGCTGCACTTGAAGATCCGCGTAGCCCGATTGCGGGTATGCCAGTGCTGGAAGTATGGAAAGCGCAAAATGTTATTGCCTTTAAGCGTTCAATGAACACCGGCTATGCTGGCGTACAAAACCCATTGTTCTTCAAAGACAATACTCAGATGCTATTTGGCGATGCGAAAGACAGCGTGGAAGCGATTTTACGCGCGTTGTAATGGCGACGCTTTGAGTAAGGGCCACTTCGGTGGCCCTTTTTTTAGACTCAATCAGAGTTTGAACAGAATCAGAATAACATGTGAGAAAAGGGGGTTACTCGATATCGTCTTGATCTTCATTGCTTTCAATCGGGCACGTAAATCCTTCCGGTTTAATCGCTAACAAATCACATTTAAGATGATCGATAACATGTTCTGTCGTATTGCCAATAAAAGCCGCTGATAATCCAGTCCGTCCCAAGGTCCCCAGTACCACTACCCCGGCATGCAGATGTTCCGCCAGATCAGGAATAACTTCCTCAGGCAAACCTTTTTCTACATGAGTAAATTTTTCATCAATACCAAACTGCTGACGTAATGCTTTCATTGCCACTAAATGCTGACCACGAATGGCATCGTTATAAACACTCGGATCAAAATCAGGCAATTCGATGGCGATATTAATCGGTGTCACCGGGTAAGCGCTTATCAGGTGCACCTCAGTTTGATTGACATGCTCCGCGAGTTCTCTGGTTTCTTTAACTAAATGCAGATTAAGTGGGTCATGCAGGGGATCTTCACTTGAGAGGTTGACGGCCACCAATGCGGTGCCATTTTCCGGCCAAGGCTGGTCTTTTACCATCCAAACTGGGCAAGGACATTTACGTAATAAATGCCAGTCAGTCGGGGTGAAAATAATGGATTCAAGGCGGTCATGCTGATGCGCCATTTTTAGCAACAAATCATGCTTAAATTTCAGGACTTCCTGAATAATGGCTTCATAGGGACGATTATGCCATACCACTTTGATTTCAATCGGGATCCCTTCATCAAGATAGAACCGACACTGCTCACTTATCCATGCTGAGCGCTGGCTGATAACCCCTTTGCGCATAGCCGTGCGCTCATCGGGTGACAGCAGGGTAGTCATGTCATAGGACAGATCGTAAATAGCCAAAAATGCTTTGATTGTGCCGCCATTGCGTCGCACAAGATAGACTGCACGTCTTAATGCAGGTTGATCATCCTGATTTGGGTCAATAGCAACCAGAATATTCTGATACTTTGCCATAGAGTCTCCTTACAACCGTGAATTAACAGTATGTTAGTTAAAGAGTAAACCATGAAAGTGAAAGAGGACAGGTGAGGGGACAAACCAGACCAATTATATTGATCTGGTTTCCGATTTACAGACTGGGTCTTGGGTTACCCGCCAGTTTTGCCAGTGCTTCAGTATTCTCGATAGTGATGTACTTACCTTTCACACTCAGAATATCGCTCTTCTGGAAACGGCCCAATAAACGGCTGATAGTTTCTACAGTCAGACCTAAATAGTTGCCGATATCACCACGAGTCATGGTGAGACGGAATTCACGCGGTGAAAAACCACGCTGAGCAAAGCGGCGCGAGAGGTTATAAATAAAGGCGGCCAGACGCTCTTCTGCATTCTTTTTAGAAAGCAGCAAGATCATGTCTTGATCACCTTTAATCTCGCCACTCATCAAACGCATCATCTGCTGGCGCAGATTGGGCATTTTACCGGATAAGTCATCCAGCGTATCAAATGGGATTTCGCAGACCATGGATGTTTCCAGGGCTTGCGCAAAACTTGGATGTTGCAAGTTACTAATAGCATCAAAACCGACTAAATCGCCCGCCAGATGGAAACCCGTAATTTGCTCATCACCTTCTTCAGTAATGGTGTAACTTTTGATAGTCCCGGAACGGATGGCATACAGGGATTTAAGTTCATCACCTGCCTTAAACAACGCCTGTCCTTTCTGAATAGGTTTTTTCCTTTCAATGATATTGTCGAGCTGATCCAGCTCGTTTTCATTCAAAGTAAAAGGAATACAGAGCTGGCTGATACTGCAATCCTGACAATGGATTGCACAACCACCAGACTGAATACGTCGGATTACGCGTTTTTCCGGGATCATAGGGTATTCCCATTAATATTGATATGCGTCAATTTTAACATCTTTTCTTGCGTCTGATAAGTGCAACAATAGTTAGCGTGCTAAAAGATATCCCTCATGCATTAATAACCAGCGTTTTCGTTCCACTCCACCGGCATAACCGGTCAATGCACCTTGCTGCCCAATCACTCGATGACAAGGAACAACAATCGAAATGGGGTTCAAACCATTCGCCATCCCAACAGCCCGCGACGCCGTGGGGCGGTTGATACGTTTTGCTAACTCACCATAAGTAATGGTTTCACCACAGGGAATTTTTCGCAATTGTTCCCAGACTTGACGCTGGAAGTCGGTACCGGCGGTTTTTACCGGTAAATCGTCGATAACACTCAACTCACCCGCAAAATAGCGCTGCATACTGTCACACAAACCGCCAGGATTACGTTTTTCCACCAAAGTGAAAGTGTTGACGCCGTAATGATTGCGCAGCAACTTCATCAGTCGCTCATAATGATCGGTCCAATCAATGGCGCGTAGCCGATTTTCTTCGTCTGCAATTAACAACAGTTCACCCTGAGGGGTTGCCATCCTATCAATCAAAAACGTTTCCATAAGTCTCCACTGCCTTGCTGCTACTGTTTAATAAAAGATCATTTAATGAAAAATGGATTGATGAAAGTTTTATCCGTGATTATTACATGAAAGATAACATCATTAGATGACTATCAGGGCTGAAAGATAAAAACCTGCTTTTATTGAGGCGGTAATCGCATAATCCATAAAGTTTAGGTCTAAAGTCGGGGTGGGCGAAGTTGGCGTAAACCGCTAGGATGAAAGTCTGTTATTGCCAAAATTAATTCATATCAGGTACTCAATTCATGTCCAATACCACTTTGTTTCCTTTATTACGAGAGGGTGAACCTCCCGCCGCTGCAATTGAACGCCCGGAGGGCCGCTCACCTTTTATCTTGTTAGCCGACCATGCCGGGCAGCGCATTCCCGCGCAACTTGGGGATTTGGGGTTACCGGCAGGGGAAATTGACCGTCACATTGGTTGGGATATTGGCTCACTGGCGACTGCGCAACGGCTTAGCCAGTATTTGGATGCAACATTAATTCATCAGTGTTATTCGCGTTTAGTTATTGATTGCAACCGCACCCCCGGTATTGCCAGCTCCATTCCTGAAATTTCGGAACATACGCGGATCCCGCGCAATATTGGCGTCACAGTGGAAGAGGCTCAAGCTCGTCGAGCTGAGGTGTTTCAGCCTTATCATGACTTAATTACACAGACACTTAATCAGCGCCGTGATAGCGGCTTGCCCACTGTTATTATTTCCATGCACAGCTTTACACCTTCTTTCAAAAATATTTCCCGCCCTTGGCAAATTGGCACTTTATTTAACCGTAACCCCGCGTTTGCATTACAGTTAGTGGCGTTGCTACGGCAAGAAGACTCACTGAATGTCGGGATTAATGAACCTTACGCCATGACTGATGCTACAGATTTCACTTTGCCATTCCATGCAGAACAGCGGCAGTTGCCTTATGTTGGCATCGAAATTCGGCAGGATCTTATTACCCAGCAAGATGGGCAGGAACAATGGGCGCAGCGATTAGCTCGAGTGCTACCGCAAACCTTAGCCACTTATAACCATTCAAAATAAGTTGCGCGCATTGATTGCCCGAGAAATATCTGCTTTACACCAATTATTTTTCCGGGTTTATGACTGGCCACTATTAATTAGTTATTATCGGTGGCTATAGTTATTTCTAATTCATCACTCATATTTATCACACAATACTAAGGTTAATCATCTCGTGGAATCCAAACCTGCGCGTATCCTGATCAGTGCCTGTTTGATGGGAAAACCCGTGCGTTATAACGGTAGTGCTCTGTCAGTCCATGATGAAATTATTCAGCGCTGGCAGGATGAAGGGCGGCTGGTACTGGTTTGCCCTGAGCTGGCCGCCGGAATGCCCGTTCCTCGTCCACCGGCTGAAATTCAGCAAGGTAATGGCGAGGCGGTATTGCAGGGGCAGGCGCGCGTGATTGAGCAATGGGGAAATGATGTTAGCCGGGAATTCCTGCAAGGGGCTTATCAGGCATTGGAGTTGGCACAAAAGCACCAGTGCACATTAGCAATTCTCACTGAAGGTAGCCCATCTTGTGGCAGCAGTCGGATTTACGATGGTCATTTTAATGGCACTCAACGTGCGGGACAGGGCGTGACCACGGCATTGCTGCGCCGCCATGGAATAACTGTTTTTAGCCATCTTCAACTTGAACAGGCAGATGATTTTTTGCGAAGCGGTTCACAATCAAGGTTAAAAATTAATCAAATGTCATAAAATGTCGCTATACTGTATGAATGTACAGTATCCGTATGGATTCGAGCCTTTAGTGACTTATTTTTATGAAAACCATTAAGTTGAGGTAGCGATATGACATTTAAAATTGTTGAAAAACCCTCGCAACACGTTGTGAGTATCCGACTTGTCGGGCCTTATCACGAGACCATCCCGCAAGGTTTTGACCAGTTGTCATCACTTTATACCCAGTATCAAATTCCCGGAAAAGATTGGTTAGCACTTTACTGGGATAATCCGGAAACCAATCCTCCGGCGGAGCTGCGAGCAGATGTGTCATTATCTGTCGCTGATGATTATGTCTTGCCAGCCGAGCTCAGTGGCCAGCTACAGTTGCAGGTAATTCCCGCTGGTTTATATGCGGTGTACCACGCCCGAGTAACAGACGATGATTATGCCAAAGCTTGGGGGGAATTGTATCACCACCATCTGCCGCAAAGTGGTTATCGCCCAGCAGAAGGTGCTTGTTATGAGGTTTACCTCAATGACGGCAGAACTGACGGCTATTTTGATATCGATATCTACCAATCCGTCGAGAAAAGTCAATAAAGTGTAGCAATGATAGGTGGATGCTACGGAAAATATCGACCTGACTTATCTGCGTCAGCAATTTAGCCTTTCTTCGCGGGGAGGCCAGCTGCCCGCGAACCAAAACAGATGACAAAACTTACACTCAGGAGAATATGATGACGAACACCACTCAGCTGGTCGCTATTGTGACAGGTGCATCAAGGGGAATTGGCGCGGCAATAGCCGAGCGTTTGGCAAGGGATGGCTATGCCGTTCTTATCAATTACTCTCGGGCTGATGATGAAGCTGAGGAATTGGTACGCAAAATTCAACAAGCAGGTGGAAATGCATTGAGTGCTAAAGGCGATATTAGTGATCCCGCCGCAGTTGCTCAATTATTTGCTAAAGCAGAAACAGCTTTTGGCGGGGTTGATGTTTTGGTGAATAATGCCGGGATAATGTCACTCAGTACTGTTGCTGACAGCGATGATGAACATTTTGACCGCCAGATTGCAATTAACTTAAAAGGAAGTTTCAACGGGATGCGGGAAGCTGCGAAACGGCTTAGAAATGGCGGCCGAATCGTCAATTTTTCAACTAGCGTCGTGGGGTTGAAGTTAGAAAAATATGCTGTTTATGCAGCAACTAAAGCTGCGGTTGAAACTATGACGGCAATCCTGGCAAAAGAGATGCGTGGCCGCAACATTACTGTTAATGCTGTTGCGCCAGGACCAACGGCTACAGACCTTTTCCTTAATGGTAAATCCACAGAACTTATTGAGAAAATGGCAAAAATGGCACCACTGGAAAGATTAGGTACTCCCGAAGATATCGCAGCGGCCGTGTCATTTTTAGTCGGTAAAGATGGCGGTTGGATCAATGGGCAAGTCCTGCGCGCCAATGGTGGCCTGATTTAGCGCTGTTTTTGAGGCGGATAGCCAGTAGTCCGGGCAAATAGTACTGAAAGATAAGAAATAATAATTAATTGCGATTGTCATAAAAGCGTCATTCGCCTGTTCTAGTATCCGTTGTAACCAATCAATACAAATTGTATTACTGTTTTACAACAAGGAACTCTACTGATGCAGAACCGCGTATCCACTTTGTCCGGCATAGCCTTATCAACCCTGATACTAAGCAGCTCTCTATTCGCCCACAATGCTGTTGCTGCTGCCACCGGTTTATATGATCGCAGCGCCCACGGTGATATTACCCAATTTGGTGGTGCTCGCCGTTTGACAGAAGATCAAACTCAGGCCCTTCGTGATTCACTGTCCAACACAACAGCAAAAAATGTCATTCTGCTGATTGGAGATGGGATGGGGGACTCAGAAATTACTTCTGCACGTAACTATGCCATGGGTGCCGGTGGTTTCTTTAAAGGGATTGATGCATTGCCGCTGACAGGGCAATACACGCACTATTCATTAGATAAAAAAACACAGAAACCAGACTATGTGACTGACTCAGCGGCTTCTGCTACCGCCTGGTCATCCGGTGTGAAAACCTATAATGGTGCGTTGGGCGTGGATGTGTTTGGTAAAGATCACGTCACGCTATTGGAACTGGCTAAAAAAGCGGGTAAAGCCACCGGTAACGTTTCAACAGCTGAATTGCAAGATGCGACTCCTGCGGCACAATTCGCCCATGTTACTGGTCGCAAATGTTACGGTCCGGAAGAAACCAGTGAGAAGTGCAGCACTAACGCATTAGAGAATGGCGGCCGTGGCTCCATTACCGAGCAAATGATTGAAGGGCGCGCAGATGTGACATTAGGCGGCGGTTCGAAATCATTCAGTCAATTAGCTAAAGCCGGTGAATGGAAAGATAAATCATTGCGTGATCAGGCTCTGGCCCGTGGTTATGTCATTGTCGAAAACCTTGATGATCTGAATGCAATCAAGCACGCCGACCAACAAAAACCGCTGTTAGGTCTATTCAGCCCAGGGAACATGCCTGTTCGTTGGCAGGGGCCAAAAGCGTCTTATCATGGCAATGTGGACAAACCGCCAGTTGTTTGTGAAAACAATGCTGAGCGAACTAAAGATATCCCTACCTTGGCTGTCATGACAGAAAAGGCTATTGACCTACTAAAAACCAACAAAAATGGTTTCTTCTTGCAAGTTGAAGGGGCCTCTATTGATAAGCAAGATCACGCAGCCAATCCTTGTGGCCAGTTTGGCGAGACTGTTGATTTAGACGAAGCGGTCCAAAAAGCATTGGAATTTGCCCGTGCTGACGGCAATACGCTGGTTATCGTGACTGCGGACCATGCGCATTCCAGCCAAATTATTGAAGCTGATGCCAAAGCTCCAGGTTTAACTCAGGCATTGACCACCAAAGATGGCGCAGTGATGGCTATCAGCTATGGTAATTCTGAAGATGATTCTCAAGGGCATACCGGTACGCAATTACGCATAGCGGCTTATGGTCCACATGCTGCAAATGTTGTTGGCTTGACCGACCAAACTGATCTGTTCTTCACCATGCGCGATGCAATGGCCATTAAATAAATACCTATCTATCTTGTAGAGAGTCCCGGTGCAGCAATGGCCGGGATTTTTCATTTCTGCTATTTGTTTATTGCGCCTTCACCTACGAATATCCTCGATTCACATCATGATCGCTTACCAATTGTTATAATAATAACATTATGACAGCTCACCCCCAAGGCCATTAATCGGTATTGTTCACTTTCATTGGTGCGATCTTTGTCACACACATAACATTCAAGCTCTGATAATGTTATTGAAATAACATTGAGAAATAAAAAAATAGCACAGAGGAATGGACAATGGATATTGCAGTCATTGGCTCGAACATGGTTGACCTGATTACCTACATTGATGAAATGCCACAAGTGGGGGAAACATTAGAAGCACCCGGTTTTGAAATCGGCTGTGGAGGTAAAGGCGCGAATCAGGCGGTCGCGGCGGCTCGATTAGGGGCAAATGTGATGATGGTTACCCGCGTAGGTGACGATCTTTTTGCTGAAAACACCATAAGAAATCTGCAACAAGCGGGGGTTGATACTCAGCATGTCAAAGCGGTTGCTGGAACTTCCAGTGGTGTAGCACCTATTTTTGTCGATAAATCGTCTCAAAATCGTATTCTGATTATTAAAGGGGCCAACAATCACCTATTACCGGCAGATGTTGAAGCTGCGGCTGATACTTTAAAAAACTGCCAACTGATAATTCTACAACTTGAAATCCCACTGGAAACTGTCTACGCCGCTATTGATTTTGCACGACAAAACAATATCAAAGTTATTTTGAATCCAGCGCCAGCCTCCAAAGCATTAGATATTGGTTACGCCTGCCAATGTGAATTCTTTATGCCTAATGAAACGGAGTTGGCCATTTTGACCGGGATGCCCGTCGATAGCTTGGATAATATTTATAGGGCAGGGCGCAGTTTGTTAGATAAAGGTCTGCATAATCTGATTATTACTTTGGGGCATCGTGGTTCTTTATGGATGCATGGCGAAGAAATACATCATGTGCCGCCGGTTAGTGTCCATGCCATTGATACCAGTGGTGCGGGAGATGCTTTCATCGGTTGTTTTGCCCATGAATACGTCCGGCATGGAAATATATTAAAAGCCATGGAAATGGCTTCTGCTTTTGCTGCATACAGTGTCACCGGCAAAGGAACGCAACGTTCTTACCCTGACGCGTCGCAATTTATTGATTTTTTAAAGACCCTACACCAAGGAAAATAAAATGCGCCTTAATACCGTTCAACTGCCCGATGGCTATTTAAATAAAACACCCTTATTCCAGTTTATTTTGCTTTCCTGCTTATTCCCGCTTTGGGGATGTGCAGCCAGTCTGAATGATATTTTAATTACTCAATTTAAGAGTGTTTTTGCATTGAGTGATTTCGCCAGCGCACTGGTACAAAGCGCCTTTTATGGTGGCTATTTTTTGATAGCTATCCCTGCGTCATTAGTGATTAAAAAAAGCAGTTATAAAGTTGCTATATTGATCGGGTTAACCCTTTATATTGTCGGCTGCACTTTGTTCTATCCGGCATCGCATATGGCAACCTACACCATGTTTCTGGCTGCTATTTTTGCCATTGCCATTGGCCTAAGTTTCCTTGAAACTGCGGCGAACACCTACAGTTCCATGATTGGTCATAAAGACTATGCGACGTTGCGGCTTAATATCAGCCAGACGTTTTATCCCATCGGCGCATTGATGGGAATAGTATTAGGGAAATATCTGGTATTTCAGGAAGGGGACAGTTTACAAAATCAGATGGCATCCATGACACCAGAACAGATTCATGAATTCCGTCTTAGCATGCTAGAACATACATTAGAACCTTATAAATACCTGATTTTCGTCCTATTACTGGTAATGCTGCTGTTTGTTATTACGCGTTATCCGCATTGCAAACCGCAAGATGATAGTAATAAGAAAGTAGCGCAACCTTCATTAAAAGAAACACTGAAATACCTGGCGGGAAACAGCCGTTTTAAAAAAGGAATTGTGGCTCAGTTCCTTTATGTGGGTATGCAAGTCGCGGTATGGTCCTTTACTATTCGTTTGGCATTAAATCTGGGTGCATCAAATGAGCGAGATGCTTCAAACTTTATGATCTACAGCTTTATTTGTTTCTTTATTGGTAAATTTGTCGCTAATTTCTTAATGACCCGTTTTAAAGCTGAGAAAGTATTAATTGCTTATTCCATCTTAGGGGCGTTAACCCTGCTATATGTGGTCTGTGTCGCTAACTTTACCGCAGTTTATGCGGCGGTATTTGTCAGTGTCTTATTCGGGCCTTGCTGGGCGACTATTTATGCCGGCACTCTGGATACCGTGGACAATAAATATACTGAAGTTGCTGGGGCCATTATTGTCATGTCAATCGTTGGTGCCGCAGTCGTACCGGCATTGCAAGGCTTTGTCTCTGACCATTTGGGTTCAATGCAACATGCCTTTATGGTGTCATTATTGTGTTTCGTCTACGTTGGTTTCTATTTTTGGGGTGAACTGCGCAATAAGCAGCGAGTCAATGCGGCAACATTGGCAAACAATGAATCCTAATTATACGGGGAGTAATCATAAATGACCGCCAAAATAGCGCTGTTTCGTGAACAATTCAGTCGTCATGAGCAGGAAATTTATCATAGCGATAATTTTACTGTGACCAGTTTTAAATATGCATCAGGTATTGAAGCATTAAAAATGACCAACTCTCGGGGTTATGTCACTGTCTTACCTTATTATGGCCAGATGATTTGGGATGCAGAATTTGATGGTCATAACTTGAAGATGGATAACATGTTTTCTCAGCCCAAGCGCGGAGAGAATATTGTCGATACTTACGGTTGTTTTGCTTTCCATTCAGGTTTGCTGCGTAACGGTTGTCCATCACCTGAAGATGACCATGTATTACATGGTGAAATGCCTTGTGCCGAAATAGATCAAGCCTGGTTACTTATTAACGGTGATCAGCTGGCGTTGACGGGCAGTGTGGAATATGTGAAAGGGTTTGGTGACCATTATTGCGCTCAGCCGTTAGTCAGACTGACTGCGGGTAGCGCGCAATTCGATATTGAAATGAAGGTCACTAATTTAGCCAGTATTGCTATGCCTCTCCAATATATGTGTCATATGAATTACGCTTATATTCCAGGGGCCACTTTCCGTCAAAATTTACCGGGTTCAGCCCTAAAATTACGTGAGACAGTCCCTGCGCATGTTCATCCAACGCCCCAATGGTTGCAATATAATCAGCAATTAAGGGAGCGTCCGGCGGGGCTAACTGACCTGAATGAACCCGAGTTCTATGATCCGGAAATTGTTTTCTTTGCTGATGATCTTTCGCAATATGTTGATAAAGCAGAATTCTTTATGTTGGCTCCGGAAGGGCATCGCTTTGTCACGCGGTTTTCAACTGAGCAGTTTAATTATGGAACTCGCTGGATACTTTATAATGGTGATCAGAAAGTGGCCGCATTTATTTTACCTGCCACCTGTCGCCCTGAAGGGTATTTAGCTGCGAAAGAAAAGGGCACATTGCTGATGTTACCGCCGGGAGAAAGTCGTCATTTTAGCGTCACCACCGGGGTAGTCTAAAATAAGTTGTTGGTTTTATTATCGCGGGCAAGGATGCCCGCAACCTTAGAGACTAAATACGGCCATAAAATGTCATTCGCGCCGTTTCAGATAATGAGATATCAGGTTGCGCATTATAAGCCAGCACCACCAGCATTCGGGTGATATCACCTTGTGTTGGTGTGACTCGATGAATGGCATTCCTGCCACGAAATAGCACTAAATCCCCCGCTTCAATACCTAACGTTTTAGGTGTAATTTGGTGGTTTAATAGTTTTTCTACTCCCGAATAATTCATCTCCCCTTTATCGGCATCCCGCATCTCTTCAATGTATTCAAAAACGCCACCCGCCAAAGGTTTTTGTACCAATAAGGTGATGGCAAATGATGAGTTATCAAAATGCCATCCTAGTTCTTGGCCTTGACTGGCGTAATGTAAATTGATGGAAGACAGAGAATCGGCATAAGGGTAGAGTCTTTTTTCACCTAAGACCGCACACAGAAAATCTTGAAAGTCGGTCGCGTTATACAGCGCTCGCAGCGCAGAATTTGAGGGGATGTCCTCATCGGTAATACAACCTTTTGATGAGGTTATCAATCTATTCCGAGGATGATCAACAGCAAATTCCGGATCAATTTTGGTCAGGTAAACATTGTGTTTATTTGCTGTGTAGTAGGCCAGATGTTTATGATTTATCCCTTCGCACTTAATACTGTCCAGTGCCTGCGGTAATAGGAAATCAGATAAAACCAATGCCCCGAATGCTTCTAAGGTGCTTTTGCTTTGTGCAATGAATGTCGGGTCGTTGATAGGATTGGCGGTCATATTAATTATTTCAGCGAGTTTCTGCATATTTCCCCACAGTAATGCGAAATGTTACTTGGCTTCCATACTCAACTGTATAGGATAATTTGTAGCTAAAATAACAATAAAACGTTACTGATAGGTTAAGTTTGGCTATCGATATCACCATCATGCGCTATGGGAAAGGGATCGGATAATGAACAATCCAGCTGCGGTTCGCTTGCCAAAATTAACCGCTATATTAGCCTTTGAAACCGCAGCTAATACTGGCAGCCTGGCCAGTGCAGCGGTGCGTCTATCATTAACCCCTGCTGCGGTAAGTCAACAAATTCGCCAGCTAGAGCAGCATTTAGGCATTCAACTCTTTGCTCGCTCCAAAACGGGTGTTGAATTGACACCGCAAGGCAGTGCTTATTTGGCTTATGTGCAACAAGCATTTGAAACATTGCGTATGGCGCAACAAGGTATTGCGCGGGATAAAGGTGACTTATCCTTAAATATATTTGCATTACCCGCGTTAGCCAGTCGATGGCTTAATCCACATCTCAAACAGTGGTTGTCACAATATCCAGATGTAGACATCCATATTCACGCCACACATTCAGCGGTAGATTTTAATCGTTCTGCTGCTGATTTTTATCTGGCTTTTGGTAATGAGCATTACCCTCAGCAAGAGCAAACGGTTTTATTTCAAGATTGGGTCTTTCCTGTTGCCAGCCCCAACTTATTAACTGCGCCTTGGTCAGAGAGTCAGCGCAAGATTGATTATCCAATGATCCATGTTGATTGGGGTAAAGAAGGGCAGTTTTTGCCTGATTGGCATGAATGGCTTTTATCAGCAAAATGGGGCGCGAGTGTTCCTAATCGCGGGCCAATTTATAATCTAACGTCAATGGCAATTGATTCAGCAATAGCGGGTAATGGCATTTTACTGGGGCAGCAAAATTTGATTAAAAAAGAAATAGCTGAAGGCAGTTTAATTCAATTATCTGAGCACAGATTGCCCGTAACCAAACCTTATTATTTAATTTATCCTAAACGTACACTGGACAAACCGAAGGCGATGGAGTTTATTCAGTGGTTGCAGAGTCTTTGCTAGCTGAATGCATAATGAACTGGCATAATTGATTTATTGAACGTTTTGGTACGCTGTTCTGCCAAACGAGTCATTATTAAAATAAAATTCTGACTTATTATTTAACCTATAAATTGGACTTAAGTGCAATTTATAGGTTTCTTCTGTGCTTTATTTGTGTGAAAAGTCTCGGTAAGAAGAGTTATTTATTAAAAATTGCCATTAAAGGCAGAATAAAAATTATTATTTTAAGATAGGGGCATATAAACCATCGTGGCTAAGAGAAAATCTACTGGTACCGGCTGGGTTATCCTACTGATAGTCGTTTTAGGGCTTATTACGGGTATCCCAAGAGAGGTGTGGATTGCACTGAGTGCGGCTATCTTATGCATGTATTTTGTCTGGCAAAATCTTAAGGGCACTAAGAGGCATCCACGCCCGTCTATTAATACTGATATGCAAAAAACCTCGACGGTGCCCGACCTTGGGGATTACCAGGTTGCCCCGTCTCAGTTGGAACCAGAACAATCGGTTGTACCCGATGAGTCTGCGAATAAATCGCCTGCTGACGATGCCAAGAAATCTAAAGTAAAACAGCCCGACGTTTCACGGGGTTCGTTAGCCCGCGCCTCGTGGCTTCGTCCCGGTGAGTTGGCGGTGGTTGCGGGAATAAACTTACCTGATGGTATGATTTACATTGGTAATAAATATAAAAGCAATCGTACCGGTGCCGAGCCTGCATTTATTAACCCCTCCATGGAAGTTGCAACAGAAGAAATAGATATCTCATTACCACTGATTGAAAATGCACCGGATTACTCAACTTGTTCACCGGAAGCAAGAAAGGCGTATTTACAGTGGTTATCGGAAGGCCGTAAATCACCCGCAGCAGATATTGGCTATGTTTTCTTATTTTTCTATGGCTTAGAGCATCGAGTGCTCATTGACGCCGCGATAGATCCTATTGCTAAAAAAGAACTTCCGATCATTGAAGCTGAAATTAACCGCCTACTAAATATTTACGGGAAAAATAATGCATTTAATCATTATGCGCAGAATCTATTAGTTTATATCTCTAGGGTGAATATAGATGAGAAACTCTATCTCTCCGCGCCGCCAGAAATACGAGAGGCCTCAACTGAGCTGCCGTTGGCGCTATTGGTTGGATTGGGGCAATTAGCCCTTGACCAGAAACCCTTGCCAGCACTATGGGCACTTGCGTGGGGGCAGGCCTGTCCAGCTATCAACCAAAATATCTCAATGGCACATTGTGCTGATATTTTTTCCACCTTGTTCTGCCAATACTACCAAGCGCAATATGGGGATGGATTTTTATTACCCGTCAATAAAACCAAACTACAAATATTCTATCGCCCAGCATCTGCGGGTTTAATGGGGCAAGAGTTTTTCCAGCAAATTGCTGATCTGCCTAATGTCACAGTGTGCAAAGCACATCGAGATAAACTGCGGGCAATATTTGAAACATGTCAGCGGGATCTTGCTATTTATCACCGCTTTGCCAGTGTTAATCCAAAGAAAAAAATGTCACTAGAAGGGCAGCTATTAATGCCGATGGCATTGTGGTCTGTGCCATTAAAAACCGAATTAGAGAGTATCAAAGCCAGAGTCGGCTATGGTTTATTGATGGTCACGTTGGGCGAGCTATTTCTTCAACTCAGTAGCGCCTGCGGGACAAAACCATTAGAGCGTTTATCGCGCAATCATGTGATGGCATTGACCTGCGCACTAGCTTCTTTGCAAGTGGGTATTGAACCGGATGTCAGAGCCGATAATCGCACCCCTGTTTTGCAAGATACGGTTGCACTATTTCCTATTGAATCGCTGGCTGCTGAATCGGCTACTCTTGATACTTACCGTGTCACGATGTTGACTGTCGAACTGGCGTGTGCCGCGGTCATGTTGGATGGGCGTATCGGCGAACCTGAATCCATAATATTGACCAAACATATTGATGCTTGGGGCTTTCTTAGCCCCGGTCAACGTATGCGCTTAAAAGCTTATTTGCAGCCGGGCATACGAAAAAATAATACATTGTTGGCCCTGAAGAACAATTTAGAGCCGCTCTCGCTAGAACATCGCCGTGTTATTGCACGTTTCCTGGCGCACCTCATTCAGGTTGAGGGGACAATTACGCCACAAGAAGTGAAGTTTCTCGAGCGAGTATACAAACGTTTTGCGCTGGACAGTAAATGGGTTTATGCCGATCTTGATAGCCGAGCAACACCAATGACATTGAGTTTGCCGTCAACGGCCGTTGACGTGGTGACGGATGCTGATCGTGTCAATCTGCTGAAAAAGGAAAGCCAGGAGTTGGCCAACTTACTTGAGAATCTGTTTGTCACTGAAGCTGTCAAAGCACAAACCTCGCAAGAGGTTAACCCGCAATCTCTGGCGGCAATAACGGCTGATTTGCCTGAAAGTATCGTAACATTCTTGAAATTATTGATTTCACGAGATTCTTGGGAACGCGATAAATTGGTGGATATTGCATCTGATATGGAAATAAAACTTGATGATGCTTTGGTTGATATTAACCGGAAAGTATTGGCCGCGTTTGATAATCCGCTCATCACCGGTGACGCCACTATTGTGATAAACCGCGACATTTCAGCCGCACTACTAATATAGCGGGTGGGAGATGAAAAAGTGGCCTGACTTGAGCTGAGCCACAATTATCGCTACCATAACGCGCCTAATAATGTCTGAGAGATGAGAGTAATGAAATACCAATGGATACTGTTCGATGCAGATGAAACTCTATTCCATTTTGATGCTTATCAAGGATTAAAGCTCATGTTTTCACGCTTTAATGTAGATTTCTCTGTGCAAGATTTCGACCATTATCAGTTGGTTAATAAACCCCTTTGGGTTGATTATCAAGATGGTAAGATATCGGCAGCCGAATTACAAAATACACGTTTTGAAATGTGGGCCGAAAAGCTGGGAGTGACAGCAACGCGCCTCAACAGTGAATTTTTAGTCGCAATGGCAGATATCTGTTCACTATTACCCGGCGCTCGCGAGTTAGTTGATGCCCTGATCGGTAAAGTGAATATGGGCATCATTACTAATGGTTTCACAGAATTGCAGACTGTCCGATTGGAACGCACTGGGTTGAGAAATGTATTTTCCCCACTGATTATTTCAGAGCAAGTCGGGGCGGCTAAACCTGATGTTGCTATCTTTGAGCATGCTTTCACTTTAATGAATAACCCTGCGAAAAAAGATATTCTGATGGTAGGAGACAACCTCCATTCGGATATTCAGGGCGGTATTAATGCTGGCATTGATACTTGCTGGCTTAATACCAACGGTGCTATCGCGGATGATAATATTGCGCCGCGTTATCAGGTCAGTTCACTGGCAGAGTTACAAAAATTACTGCTGGCGTAATTCAATCCTATTTAATGAAGTAAGGGGCGTTAGCGATATATTGTCGGTAACGCCCTTATTATTGATGTGATATTTATTGCCATAGAGCGGCTAGCATTAAGGCATACGGCAAATAAAAAATAATAGAAGATATGACCCTTGGCCGACACTGCCATTTATTCGCAGCAGTGTCGGTCAGTGATAACAGCCGTATTACCGCTGATTCGCGACTAAATCCTCAACTTGATCAAAAATAGGCATTTCAGAGTCAAAGCGGCAAACCTGAAGCACATCCTCGAGTTTTTCGAGCTGGTTTATCATTTGCTGCAAACGCTGATCATCTAAGACTTGTAACCAGATTCGGCTTTCTTCTCCGCCAGCCAAAGGCATACATAATATCCCATCAACGTTAAATGCACGGCGGGCGAATAAACCGCAAATATGGGACATGACCCCCGGGTGGTTACGCACGGTGAGCAGCAGCGTGACGCGCGCTGAAGTGGTTTTTTGTGGCGCTATTTGTTGACCAGTCATATTATTCACCTCCAATCATATCAATATTTGCCGCACCCGGTGGCACCATGGGATACACTTTTTCATCTACATCAATCAGTGCATGGATAAGGACGGGGCCAGGGCGGTTTAAAGCTTCATGCAATGCGCTATAAGGATCACTGGCAGTATTAAGATCGCAAGTCGAGAAGCCAAAGCCTTCAGCAATATGAATAAAATTAGTGCGGTAAGGGTAATCAGCCGCAAAGATTCTTTTACCGAAGAACAATTCCTGTTGCTGATGAACTAAACCTAATGATTGGTTATTCATCAAAATAATCTTAACGTTAAGTTGCTCTTCTGCTGCGGTCGCCATCTCTTGAATATTCATCATCAAGCTGCCGTCCCCTGAAAAACACACCACTTTTGCTTGCGGTTTGGCCAGTGCAGCGCCAATGGCGGCGGGCAGTCCAAACCCCATGGTGCCCAGCCCGCCGGAGGTTAACCACTGGCGAGGACGATGCAGAGGGTATGCCTGAGCGACCCACATCTGGTGCTGGCCAACATCAGTGGTAATGATAGTGTCGTCATCCAGGGCTTCTGCGGCCGCACGAATCAACCCATAGTGGCACAATGGGTTGGCACTATTGGGCTGATTGAACGGAAATTCGCGCTGCATATCACTGACCATGCCACGCCATTCACTGCGGGCTTGCGTTTCAACCAAGGGCAGCAAATGGGTTAATACCTGTTTAATATCAGCATTCATCGCCAGATGTGGCCGACGAATCTTACCCAGTTCCGCCGGGTCAATATCAATATGGATAATACTGGCATCGGGGCAGAACTGTTCGGCTTTGCCGATGGCACGATCATCAAATCGCGCCCCCAGCACAATCAATAAATCGGCTTGTTGCATAATAAGGTTAGTTGAACGCGCAGCATGCATCCCCAGCATTCCCAATGATAATGGGTGCTCAACCGGCATCGTGCCTAATGCCATTAATGTCATGGTCGTTGGCAAACCGGCTTGTTCGGCCAGTTGTATGGCTTGCTGATGAGCTTCGGAGCTGACTATCCCGCCGCCCAGATAGAGCACTGGTCGAACTGCACGATTAATCATTTGCGCGGCTTGTGCAATAGCCACCGGGTCAACTGGGCAGGGCTTATCAGCGAGACCTGGCTCTGGCAGGGCATCAAGCTCGATTTCTGCTGTTTGTACATCTTTGGGAATATCAATCCATACTGGGCCTGGGCGTCCAGACTGTGCGATACGGAATGCGGCAGGGATAACTTGGGCGAGTTCGCTAATATCACGCACCAAATAATTGTGTTTGGTGATGGGAATCGACATACCGTAAGTGTCGACCTCTTGGAACGCGTCGGTCCCAATCATTGAAGATGATACTTGGCCCGTAATACAAACCAGTGGGATGGAGTCGAGTTTCGCATCCGCAATCGCTGTAACCAGATTGGTCGCGCCGGGGCCACTGGATGCTAAACAGACTGCTGTTTGCCCAGAGGCTCGGGCCATGCCCTGAGCCATAAAACCAGCACCTTGCTCATGCCGCGCCAACACATGGCGAATAATGCGGCTTTGCCCCAGAGCATCATACAGCGGCAACGCGGCCCCACCAGGAATCCCCGCAACAGTGGTGATGCCTTGCTGTTCCAGCAAACGAACTATCAATTGGGCGCCTGTATAACGCATGGTTATATCCTTCATCAGGGCCGGTGGCTAACAGAGTGGGGCAAAAAAGAAACCCCGCTCGGCTGGCGCCGGCGGGGTTTGGGAATCTTTCTGGATTCGGTACCCGTTACGGCGCGCTGCCGACCACCACCACTACCACGCGCACGACGACTACCGCGTCAACATGCGCGGTGTTTAGTAGAGCGAAATGAGTAGAGGAATAGTTCACGAGGTATCTCATCAATAAGTGTAATAAGCCTTAAAAGATAAACACGATTTGTAAAAAGGTACAAGAGTGCTTAATGAGAAGAGTGCAAAAATCTAAGATTGATCACAGAGTGACTTGAGCAGGCATTGCAAGGTTATTTCTTAATCTATTGAAAATAAACAAAATTAATTAAATTTTTATTATTGCCATTGTTACCTTGTTTGAGTTCAAAAAAATGAGGCGGCTTCATTTTTTGTTACGGCTAAATTCTAAGGAATCGGGTTTTGTTTATGCCTTGTTTAAATTTTAAACATTAAGGTGGCAGTTCTTAGCTTGAATGGAATAACCTGATAAGACGCAGAAGGGACTTATGCATAAATCATTATCTTTGGCTTTAATTGCTGTTTTAGCCGGCTGTGGCGCGAAAAATAGCGCACATGAACAAGTCGATATTGATAATTACACGGCTAATCGAATCACTTACATCATAGAAACTCAAGTTAAACAAACGGATCATCGCTATCCCGGAGAGGTGATTAATAAAGTCTCCGCTGCGTTTTTGGGAACCCCTTATAAAGCGGATATGTTGATTGGATCGCCGACAAAACCTGAGAAATTAGTGATAGATTTCAGAGGGCTGGATTGTTTTACTTATCTTGATTATGTTAACTCGCTGCGGAAGGCTACAGATACAACCGATTTTGTGCAGCAGCTTATAAGTACTCGCTATATTAACAGTGATATTAGCTACAAAAATCGCAAACATTTCTTCACTGATTGGTCACACCAACCGCCATTAAATGCGCAAGATGTTACTGCAAAGATAAGTTCTCATGCCGTGACCGTCACTAAGTTCCTGAATCAAAAAAAGGATGGTAGTGAATTTATTCCGACATTAGGTATCGTTAAACGGGATGTTGTTTATATCCCGGCGGAGTTCATTAATGAAACTGTTGTTAGCCAATTAAAAACCGGTGATTACATTGGTATTTATACCAAAATAGAGGGATTAGATGTCACTCATACAGGTATTTTTATTATGACGCCTGATGGGCCGATGCTCCGTAATGCTTCTTCGTTGCAAAAGAATATGAAAGTTGTTGATTCGCCCTTTATTCAATATGTGAAAGATAAACCCGGGATTGTCGTGCTGAGAGCGCTATAAAACTGGCATTATCTCTCCTCACTAAATAATATTATTTGATATGTATTAGCTGATTTTTAAATTACAAGGAGTTCAATATGTATATGATTGACTATAATAATTTTCGCGCTATCAAATCATTTAATTCACGAGTGCGCTTCTTAGTCTTGCACTACACCGCCGAGAATTTTGAAAACTCTATCCATTCCTTAACTGGCAATAATGTCAGTGTTCATTACTTAGTCCCCGACCTTAATGATGAGAGTTATAAGAAAGCGGGATTTAATGACATGCGAATATTTAACCTGGTGGATGAAAATGCGCGGGCCTGGCATGTGGGCGTCAGCAGTTGGGCAGGGCGCACTAATCTTAATGATACTTCCATCGGGATTGAAATTGTCAACTTAGCTACTGAACAGGGTGGTGTTTTTGATTTTCCACCGTATCCAGAAAACCAGATTGCAGCAGTAAAACAGTTGGCGGCAAATATATTACAGCGCTACCCTGATATATCGCCGACACATGTGGTGGCTCACTCAGATATTGCCCCAACTCGCAAGAGTGATCCTGGGCCAAAGTTTCCTTGGCTGGAATTGTATAACGACGGCATTGGTGCCTGGTATGACCCTGATACCAAAGAAAAATTTACTCAAGAGTTTACTCAGCAAGGATTACCGACTAAATCTGACTTACTGGGCCACTTCAATACTTATGGCTACGATATTTCCATCGCCAGTAGTGATGATGGCTATCAGCATCTGGTTCGCGCATTTCAGCTACACTTTCGGCCTGCGGACTACGGTGGTCATATTGATATTGAAACGGCGGCTATTCTCTATGCTTTGGTTGAAAAATATTTTCCGGCCTAGCGTTAGTGGTGAAATTATAACAAACTAAATATCGGCTCTCCATTCCCAACATCTGATCGGGAATGGAGGCTATTTATAATGAGGGTAATCTGTGACAGTGGGCTTAATGAATATGGGGTTGCTTAATCAACGCTAATATAGCGGCTAAATGTTCACGATGCTGCTCACTGATTTCAGTGCTGGCCGAATATCCCTCATTGTGAATAATCATTTCGCCTAAGCCGACCAACCAGTCATAAATATAAAATGCCGTATTATTAGTTGGGGTGAGGGCCAGTTTGGTCAGCCGGTGAGATGCCCCTAAAGGAGATACTGATTTAGGTGGTTGAGCAAAAATCTTATGGCCTCGATTAATTCGACTATCTGGCCGCTGGGCTTCATTGATTTGCAAGAACCCCAGCCATGCAACGAAATCACCTAATACCGTCAGGGCACGAGACACCTGGCGATCAGCTTTAGTATCACGGTGCAAACCAACTTGCTCATTATCGGCCAGTATCTTGACCAATTGCCCGGTGATATCCAATCTGATACTGGCGGTTATTAACTCAGCCACCAGTAGCTCAATGGTAGGTTTGGTGATACCCAAAAGCTCAATGAGCGGGCTGTTATCCGGTAACTGCCGCAGGTGATTGACCCAGTAACGCTGCACATTCGCGGCGTACTCAGCTTCATAATCGCCGCCCGCTGGTGTCGTCGCTGCGGTGGGTTGTTCAGAAGATAAAGGCTGGTCGCTGAATAAATCGATATCAATACCAATACTGAATGGCTCGTTATTCATTGCGGTGGGGGTGGCGAGCTCTACAGCACGGTTTTGCTGCTGCAAATATAAGGCACGCAACTCATCACGCGAGGGTAACAATCGCTCCAATAGCTCGCCATGCAGGCCTGTGCGGGTTTGTAGTGCTTTAAGCAGTGTTTCAGCGATACGGTGTTTTTGTTGCAACTCATTACTGGCAGGTTGAGACCAGCCCGCCAGCACATTGTCTGTCAGATCTCGTTGTATTTCATTAAGTTGCTCGGAAATACGTTCAGCCTTAATGTCACGGCGAATTTCTTGTGTCAGATAAGCCACCATTCGCTCAATGCCACGAGTATCTAATGCCAACATAGTGCCCCAACTGTCACCGGGGTTACCAACATAGCGCTGTACTGCTTCGTCATGATTCTTCACACCATCTGAAGTAATTCGCTGATCAAAAGGTGTCAACGCCCAGATAAGCCCCGGATTTCGGCGCGAACGCACTTGTGTATTTTCGCCCTGAGACTGTTTAACCCAATAATCGAGTGTTTTGCCCACGGCTTTGACTTCGGCACGGCTGCTGGCTGCATTACATACCAATAACAGGTTTATTTGTTGCTTGTCGGTATAGCGCTCAAGTAGATAGGCGTTCTTGGCATGTGACAACGAAGATGCCAATGGATACGACTGATGCTCAAGCTGAGTTGGGATCTCAAATTCGTCGCTAAAATCGGGGAAATCCAATAAATCAATGGATTCAAATGCATTTTCGACAGCAGACATTGGCAAGGGAATCTGTAACTCAATTGACAGGAGTGTTAATTCCGCAAGTGACAACGTCACTGGGTTGCCAGCATTGTTGTCTTTCAGCGGCAGCACTTGTATATCGGTATCTGCAGGGGTATTGAGGTAGTTAAGCGCAGCGACATTCATGACTCCGTTGGCCGGCAACAGCATATTGTCAACGATCACACTAAGAGGTGCTAGTATTCGCGGTGCGCCACCTAAGTGCTGCAAAGTATAGGAAAAATGGCGATAAGTATCAGTCAGCGGCTTTGACTCCGCCCACAGTAGTGAGAATAAAATAGCCCGGTCATCAATACTTAAATAAGGTGCCAATTCAATGGCGATAGGCCAGAAATGCGAATCCAAACTCCGCTGGCGCACTGCGTCATGGCGAGCTAAATAATCCCAAAGGCTGATGACATCATCACGGGTAACGCCGGCAATGGCTTGCGGCTGCTTGCGCATCACCAACTGCTGCAGATGGTCGGTAATATGCTGTTCATCCGGTGAATGCTTACGGGTTTGTTGTTGATTATCCTGTAAGGACACCTTCGCCACAATTTTAGCAACATCCACTTCATTGAGCAGAGACAGTTGTACCGGATGGCTGTCATGATTAATCGCCGTTTGATGGCTAAAACGGACAACCAGCCCACTGGATTGATAGCCGGGCTTAATTTGCTGCCAAAAGTTGAGTGTTTTTCCCGCGAGAGTGGTTTCCAATTGCCCGTGTTCGTCAGCAATCAATGCAGAAATCAGATGCTGTTTCCCGGCAGAAGATTGCCCTATAAATCCAATACTCATGGGGGTTAACGCCATGTCAGACAGATGGCGTGCTTTATTACGATGGCGACGTAATTTGACCACCAATTGGTCGGCTTCGATATCCAGTCGGAGGGCATGTTGGCGCGTATGGTTAATCCAATCAATCGTCTGATCAATGCCTTGGGTAACCTGTAAAAGCTGGCTATTGAGCTGTCGGCTGGTTAATGATTTCATTTTTTAAATACGCTCCCACTATCAATCCAATAATGGGTTGATGCTGAACCATTGCTGGCTAGTGTGTTTAGCTTGAGACGCAGATGATGCAATGGAACACGGCTGCCATCTTGCAGTACCGCGTCGGCTATCTCAAAACGTTCCGGGCTGCTATTTTTATCAATAACGCTTCTATCAATAACGTTTTTATCCGCTTTAGTCAGTTTCAATCTGACATGCAATGCACTGTCACCGGCGACTTTACGTGCCAGTTCTTGATCCACAATCGACAAAGTATAGAGGGGAGATGCCGGCCAACGATCATTATCAAGCTGGCGGAATCCAAGGCACAATGTCCCTCTTACTTGAAAACGAGTGTCGGATGGCAGAGTGAAATCAGTGCTGTCCAGGTCGATATCACGATAATAAACATTTTCATCTGTCAGTGTTTCGCTGCTGTCCAACATCCCCAGATAACGAATGGTCGAATAAGGCTGAAAATCACCGGCTTTAAAATAAAAACCGGCCAGCCGTAGATCAAGTGACAGCAAACACAGCATGGCACCCACAGCGGCGGTAGATTTAGGATTATCAATCCGCCCTTGTTTATTAAATGGATACCAATCGCTGGTATGGTATCCATCCAAAGAAAGAATACGGTTATTTGGCAGCGGTTGTAGATGGCGAAATAATGCCTGAATCCCAGGGAAGCGCGAAGGGCGGCCAGTTAATAACAGCACATCGCAACTATAGAGCGATACAACCTCGGACAACGAGCGCAGGTTTTGCGTAATACTCATCCGGTTAGATAAAAACTCGCCGTGTAATTTACTTAATTTCAATACCAGCGGCACCTGCAAAATATCAAATTCTCCCGCGTCGGCTGATAGCTCGCGCTGGATTTCACTGTTGATATATTCCAATACTTTCGAGGTGGGGCGCTGGGATAATAACTCACCGAAACTGGCGTCTATTTCTGCGTTAATATCCAGTGGGTCAAAGCTTTCATAGGCTTCAAGAATTGCCCGTCCTACTGGCATAAATATCTGCAACGTAGCTTGCTGACGCAATGCCGATTGCCCATCCATCCGGCCATCATTGCCGAATAACTTATCCATCAGAACATCAGTATTGGCAACGACCGCTTTCTTAAGTCGGGCCTGAAGAGCGGGTAAAATATAAAGCTGGATAACATCTAATAAAATATCGTCGCCCGCGACTTTAAACCCTTCGCGAAATAGCAGACGAGGGCTAATTTTGACATTATTCCCCATGCCATCATCCAGCCAATATTGGGTGATGGCCAAGTCTGTCGTGCCGCCGCCAATATCAATTGACGCGATGCGTAAGGTTTTTCCGGCGGTTTCTCCGGCATCAAGTTGCTTATCGGGCCGCGCCATACTGGCAAAAAAAGCAGCAGTACGGCCACCGAAGTTAACTTGCGTTTCGTTATACAGATACACCATCTGGCCACAGGTGGCCTCATCCCACTCCATCTGGACCGAAGGCACCGGAACCTGACATTTAGCGCGGTCTTGTTCGGACACAAAATTATCATCTGCCGGATGCCAACCCATTGATTTCCAAACCAGAGCAATAGCCTCATTCATCCGCCGGCGGAAAATCTCGCGCTCGGGTTTTGGCATGGCTGAGGGCAAGGTCAGGATAATGGCCCGTAGCTGCCGTGGGGCGTTGGCATGAGTCATTTTCAAGCGCTGGGCGGCACTGTTAATGTGCATCAGCGCCTGCGCTAATAGCTCGGATAACATAAACGTCATCAATGAGCTGCGGCTATAATGCGGCGAGAATACCGGCAGCCGTTCATCCATCGGCATGCTATACAGGGGCTGGCCATCATCATTAACAAGATTAGTCAGCGGCGATGCGGTCGCCAGCGGCTCATGTGTTTGTTCGTTTTGTGTTTCATTAAATCGCCAACCTGGGGTATAGGTTTCTTCATCCCACAGATAACGGCGTGGGCTGGAAATCCCGGTAGACCCTTCAGTACCCAAACGGTGTAATGCCATGCGGCTGGCTTCGCTGCCAACACGAGTTATTGACGGCCAGATAAAAGCATCATCACGGCCGCTTTCTACGGAAAAATTCTGCTTGCCGAATTTCGCTTGCGCGAACTCAACTCGGCTTTCAAATAATTCGTTATAGAGATGGTGAGGTTCACTCAAATCGCGAATTTGCAATTCATAGGTTTGTTTAAGACCATGACTTTCATCGGCACTGTCTTCCACCAAAATACCGCAGGTGTGTGAGTTACCGACATCCAAAATAAGATCAACGCTAACCGCTGGTTCTTGCAACGTGCTGGTATTTATTTTTATTTCAGGCACACCCACTTGGCTGCCCAGTAATTCCAGCAAGTTAAGGTAGTGAGCTTGGTATTCGAATTCGCGCAACGATGCACTAATATGACGAGCTGTTCGTTCTTCCTGCGCGGAAGCTTGTTGAATAAAGACTTCCCGCAACCAACCATCGACCCAAGTTAAGTCAAGAAACTCGGCTAATTCTTCATTGTGGTAAGCCAATGCGAAACTTAATCCGGTTTTGATGTCGTTTTCATTGGGGGCCAGATATTCATTGGCATGACCTTCAGCATAAACTTTGGTGTCAAAGGCCATCGTGACCCGCAATGTATTACCATCTTGGTCTGGGCTATCCAAAACTAAAATTTGTACTCTGGCCCAATTATCCGGCCCATTAACAAATGAGCGCGGCGGATTAAAGCGCAAAAAAGGCAGCGGTAACCAAATTTTATTCAGAAGTTTTAGTGATTGCTCCACTGGAAAACTAAATTCCGGTTTAACAATCTCTGGGGCAGCACCGGGTACTAATAGCGAATATTTACCATTATTTTCATGATAATTGAGGCGCAGTAATGGGCCATTGGCACTTTTACGCACAAATTTATTCGGTAGTTCGCCATCTAATTCAGGTTTTAATGCGAAGTCCAAAAACTGGATGCCACTATTCTGAATCAGTGTGATTTTCTGTTTATAGTCAGTGATCGTTGCCAGCATAATATTATTTAGTCTCACGCTTCATCGTCATTGGAAGTGTTGTATTGGCATCGTAACGGCCTTTGCAATCAGCAATACCGGTAACGCCTTGCTTACAGACGATCTCAGGCATTTGATATTTTGAACCATCACTACACTGCGCTCTATAACGGCTGTTAATCACCAAATTGCCCGATTTCATTAGCCCGGCGGTAATATTTGCTTGGCAGGTGACGTTGTCACCGTGAGTGATTTTTACGGTGCCTTTGCCATTTTTAATCTGATACTTCAGACTCGGCGCTTTACCTGTCTGGGCGGCTTTAATATCAGGGCTAACGCGCCAATTGCCATTAAGGAATGCGGTTGAGCCAACTTTTACGGCATCCGACGGGAGTATTAGCGCACTCTTGATTTGTGCTGCCGTGAGCTCCGCAACAGGTTCGGTGACGACGGGGGCCGGGGGAATGATAGTGGCGTTATCCAACGGAAGTTGTGGCTCAATCGCGGGCTGAATAACCTTGGTGACCGGGCGATTGACCACCGGAGCGGCTTGTTGCACTTGGGGGGCTTGCTCTGGCTCGGCTTTCTCTTCAGCTACCACCGCCGGTTTAAGCGCTGGAGCCGCCGAAGCAGTTTCTGGCATTCCGCCACTGAATTGGACGATTAAGGCGATGATTAATGCCAAAACCGGCAATATCCAGCTTAATCGCCACCATCGGGCATTTTTCTTTTCTGTTGTGGCTGGCGGTGTTGATTCTGCGGCGGGTGCTGGGAGTATTGCAGCGGCAATATCGGCTTGTGGCACCGGCTCGGCGGTTGCGGCCACCGGCGGTATTACAGGTGCCGATGACGTTATGGGTGCCGAGGGCGCAGCACTCAGGGGGGTGAAAGCCGGTTCGATTGCTTCAGCCGTTTGTCGTAAACAATCAAGGGGGTCAGTCCGGGTTTTCTGATCCTGACCAACAAATCCCCAGAAAGTCAGTACCGGTTTGCCTGCCACTAAGTAAACATGATTTGGGTCGGGAAATTGCAGGGTTTTGGCCAGCAACACACCCAATAGCCGCTGGGCGGCGTTATCAGATTTTTGCGCGCGCTGGCATAACTCATTGGCACTGGATAAACAGGCCGCCAGTTGCTTGATGGCGGATTTTCGCTCAGTGGTACTGGCCGCAATCCATGAAGTCACTTTCCCTTCAATCGGGGCATACCAGTCAATACGATCGCCTTGCTCATTGAGCTGAGGAATAGCCAAGCAATCAGCAATAGGTTGCTGTTTTTTAAGGCGTAACGCCTCTCTAATCTGAAGTGCGGAAGCATAAACGGGCTGCCCGTTCTCACCCAACGCCAGAATATCGTCCAAACTACCACTGCGTAAAAATGATTTCGCCACGCAAAAGAGACCTTTTCAAAGCAGAAAATAAAGTTTTATCTGCGACAGCGACTATTTTAGTGCCGTAGAGAGGGAATCAAACGCGGGAATAAGTGCCAAAATGGTACGTTATTTATGAGAAGTGACACAGTGAACAGATTAACGCGCATATTTCTATTTCTATCTGTATTTATTGAGTAAGCTGAACACCGCCTGACACGTATTGAAAGGAGATACCTTGAATCAATCACAAGCTACAACTCATCTCTCGGCCGTTGAGGCGATAGAAAAACTGGAAACGTTATACGAAGCGGCGCTCGCAGCATTGCGTGATGCTATCAGTGCCTATATTCGTGATGGCGCTTTGCCGGATGTTGGTGACAGGGCGAAAGGTTTATTTTCGTATCCCCAACTGAGTGTCAGTTGGGATGGCCGATTCCGTGACCATCAGCGCACTCGAGCTTACGGGCGTTTCTCGCGCACCGGCCAATACAGCACCACCATAACCCGGCCCGCATTATTTAGAGAATATCTCACCGAGCAACTGACATTGCTTGAAACTGAGTATGGTGCAGTGTTCGAAGTGACACCGTCACAACAAGAAATGCCATATCCTTTTGTTATCGATGGCTCTGACCTTATTCTTGACCGGTCAATGACCGCAGGGCTGGCCCAGCATTTCCCGACCACTGATCTGGCCAAAATCGGTGATGGCATTACGGATGGTATTGATATTGCCGGTGCCGATTTCCCGCTATCGCATTTTGATGCACTGCGAACTGATTTTTCGCTAGCCCGGCTCAAACACTACACCGGCACTCCGGCTGAGCATATTCAGCCCTATATTCTGTTTACCAATTACAGCCGCTATGTAGATGAGTTTGTCAGTTGGGCTTGCGAGCAGATTCTCGACCCCTCCAGCCCTTACAAAGCCTTATCCTGCGCCGGTGGCAGCTTTATCACCGCGGAAAATGCAGATCCCGAGAAGACCACCTCTGACCTGGCGTGGAAAAAATACCAAATGCCGGCTTATCATTTAATCGCCGAAAGCGGGCACGGTATTACGCTGGTGAATATTGGGGTCGGCCCATCCAATGCCAAAACTATTTGCGACCATCTGGCGGTGCTGCGGCCACACGCGTGGCTGATGATAGGGCATTGTGGCGGTTTGCGCGAAAGTCAGGCCATTGGCGATTACGTTCTGGCGCATGCTTATTTGCGTGATGACCATGTGTTGGATGCGGTGTTGCCACCGGATATCCCGATCCCGAGCATTGCCGAAGTCCAACGCGCGTTATATGACGCAACCAAAGCCGTGAGTGGAATGCCGGGTGTTGAAGTTAAACAGCGGCTGCGTACCGGAACCGTGGTCACGTCCGACGACCGCAACTGGGAATTGCGTTTCTCCGCCTCGGCCCTGCGTTTTAGCCTAAGTCGGGCGGTAGCGGTTGATATGGAAAGTGCCACCATTGCGGCGCAAGGTTATCGATTCAGAGTGCCTTACGGCACATTACTTTGTGTCTCAGACAAACCGCTGCATGGCGAAATAAAATTACCGGGGCAAGCAAACCATTTCTATGAGGGCGCTATTTCCGAACATTTGCAGATTGGTATTCGGGCAATAGATTTACTGCGCGCAGAAGGTGACCAACTGCATTCTCGTAAATTACGAACCTTTAACGAGCCGCCGTTCCGTTAATATCCCGTGCAATAACGGGCAAAGTATCCGGCGATTTAGTGGGGCTGGGAAACCAGCCTATCTCCGAACGCCGGTGCCAATACTGATACTGGATATGCCGCTCGAACCGCCACTCACCCCGACGTGGCCGGTATTGGCACAGGCCACCAGTAATAGCGTTAGCATCACGAGGGTTAACTTTTTCATTTGATGCCCTTATTAGGTCAATATAAACAGCTTTGTGTCATAACATTCAGTATATAGCTTCAGTATATAACTAAAGCCGCTAGAGGCCGACTGTTCTGTCATGCGCGACAGCTGAATAGGTCGCCTTGGTGACAATATACAGCGCAAATGTATAGCCGCAGTGAGCTTATTCAACCTGATTGGTGACAGTATCTGTTTAATAATCAGATCAATAGTTTCGCCCCCAATCATGAGAACCGCTTATGCACTTTACTCAAGCCATTGCCAGACTTCCTGCTGATACCTGTGGTCGCGGCCAGACAACCTCCCAACTGGGCGCGCCGGACATTGCTATCACCGGCCAACAATTTTTGGCTTATGTGGATACATTGCTGCATCTGGGCCTGAAAGTGACCATTTTACCCGCCGCACCTGCTTATCCTGATGCGCATTTTGTCGAAGATACCGCGGTGGTGATGCCGGAGTTGGCGGTGATAACTCACCCCGGCGCACCCAGCCGGCAGGGCGAAGTGGACACCATTGAGCCGCTGTTTACCGACCGCCCGGTTTTCCGCATGAGTCACCACGGACACCTTGATGGTGGTGATGTGTTATTGGTGGATAAGCAGTTTTTCATCGGGCTGACGTCGCGTACCGATGAGGCGGGCATTAGCGAATTCAGTGCTGCGGTAGGGCGCTATGGCTATAAAGTGACCGCGATTGAAGTGAGTGCCGGGTTACACCTGAAATCGATTGTCAATTACGTGGGCCGCAATACCTTATTGCTGACAGAAGATTATCAGCACCATCCCGCCTTTGCAGACTTTAACACTATTGTGATTCCAGAAGCGGAGTCATACGCCGGAAACACCTTATGGATCAATGACACGCTGATTACCCCGCGAGGATATCCTTATACGTTGGCACAAATTGAAAAGCTGGGGATGCCAATTGTGCAGCTTGATACCAGCGAATTTAAAAAAATGGATGGCGGTTTAACCTGCCTCTCACTTCGTTTTTAACGACTTGCCGTTTTATGGCTTGCCAACATCGGGATCTTAATAATGAAAAAGACATTAGCTGCATTATTGACTGGCTTGATACTTTCCGCTCCCGTAGCGGCTCAGACGATAGAAACTATCAGTTTTGGTGTGGACGGCGGCTATCCACCGTTTGACGTTCTTGCTCCTAGCGGCGAGATAACGGGCTTTGATATTGATATCGCGAATGCATTATGTGCCAACCTGCATGCCAAATGTGTTTTCGTCAAACAGCCCTTTGAAAGCATGATTGCCGCCCTAAATGCACGTAAATTTGATGCCATTATTGCGTCACTGAGCATTACTGATGAACGCAAAAAAGAAGTCGATTTCACTGATCGCTACTACCGCAGTGCCGCACAATTAGTGGCGCGCAAAGGTAGCCCGCTGTCACCAGATGTCGCCAGTTTGAAAGGTAAAACCGTCGGTGTTCAGACCGGTTCTATTCATGAAACTTATGCGAAAAAACATTGGGGTGGGCAGGGGGTGAAAATTGTCTCTTACGCCAACCAAGACAATGTGTATTTGGACCTGATGTCCGGGCGTATCAATGCCTCATTACAGGATAACATTCAGGCCGCCAGCAGCTTTATTGATACCCCGCGCGGGCAGAAATTTGCTTTTGCCGGCCCGGTCATTCAAGACGAGACTATCTCCTCTGATGTCGGTATCGCTGTCGGCAAAGATAACCCGGCATTGCGTGATGCCCTTAATGGGGCGATTAAAGCGATTCGCGCGGACGGCACCTATGATGCTATCCAGAAAAAATATTTTAGTTTTGATATTTACGGCAATTGATTTCTTGCGGTTATTGTTGCCACAACCGGGCGCTGGCTGACACGCCCGGTTGCCGTTTGTCAGCATCGGGAGGCCGATAATGGTTGCAGACTATTTGCCGTTACTGGCACAAGGGGCGGGGTTATCACTGTGTGTGATGCTGCTTTCACTGGCCGTGGCGCTCGCGCTCGGGCTTATCAATGCGGTTATCAAACTGTTTGGCCCGCGCTGGTTACGTTGGGTATCGACGGGCTACACCACATTGGTGCGCGGCATTCCTGAATTAGTCATTATGCTACTGCTGTTTTTTGGTGGCGAAATGCTGGTCAATGGTTTTCTCAGCTTACTGGGGCTGGGGCCGGTGCGTTTCAATACCTTTGTCTCTGGCGTGCTGGCTATTGGCATCGTGTTTGGCGCGTATTACACCGAAACCTTCCGTGGGGCATTTCAAACTGTGGATCGCGGTCAGTTAGAGGCGGCGGTGGCATACGGTATGCGCCCTGGTCAAGTGTTTCGCCGTATTATGCTGCCGCAAATGCTTAGCTTTGCCATTCCTGGTATCAATAACAACTGGCTCGGCTTGATGAAAGCTTCAGCACTGATATCCATTCTCGGGCTGGAAGATATGGTGTGGTTGGCTGAGCAGGCGGGGCGAGCGACGCAAAAACCTTTTTTGTTCTACTTCTTAGTGGCAATGATTTATATGGTCATTACCGCGCTGTCCAGTTGGGGTTTTAGCCTGTTGGCGCGGCGCTATGCGCTGTCAACCTCTACTGCGGCGAGGGCGCGCTAATGAATCTGCAAACCATACTGGAAGCCATGCCGACATTTTTGTACAGCGACGGCTCTGATACCACCGGTTTAGCCATGACAGCCAAGTTATTTTTACTGTCCGTGGTGCCCGGGTTATTACTGGCGTTATTGATGGCCATCGGGCAAGCATTTGGCCCACGACCGCTCGCCTGGTTGATTCGCAGTGTGACTTATTTCTTTCGTAGCACGCCGCTCTATCTGCAATTAATGCTGATTTATTATGGTCTTTCGCAGTTTGATATCGTGCAGATGGGATGGCAGGACGACCAACCGTTTTGGCTGCTGTTCCGTGACGCCACTTTCTGCGCTACATTGGCTTTGGTACTCAATACCAGTGCTTATGTCGCGGAGTTATTGGCCGGCATGATGATAACTTTCCCCCGCCAAGAGTGGGTGGCGGGCGAGGCGTTCGGTATGAGTCAATGGCAAATCATTCGCCGTTTGGTACTGCCGGCGACACTGCGCCGTGGCATTCCGGCGCTGAATAATGAAATGGTGTTCTTGCTGCATGCGACCTCCCTCGCCAGTACGGTCACCCTGTTAGATATCACTGGCGTGGCGCGGGCTTTTTATGCGGCTACTTATTCGCCGTTTATCCCATTCCTGATGGCGGCCGCACTTTACTTGCTGTGTACCTTCGTGTTGATTTTTTTGTTTTCGCGCGCAGAGCGGCGTTGGTTGGCCTTTGCCCGCCACGATTGATGTCAGGTGGGCAAGGCCAGTGTCAGGCGCGTTTGATAGCCTGTAATTCCGTGATGGTCACGATTTTATCAACACGGAATTTTTTACTGGTCAGCCAAGTGTCGGCCAGTAACCGGTAGTGTTCCATATTGCGGCACCCAATGCGCACCAGAAAATCAAAGCTACCGCCGACCAGCCAGCAATCCAGCACTTCTGGCGTTTTACGCACTTCTTGCTCGAAGGCCGCTTGAGAATGGCCGTGGTCAGCCAGGGCAATTTGCGCTTGAATCACGAAAGCATGCTCGGGTTCGGGCAACTCAATAATGGCGCTGTAACCCCGAATGATACCGGCGCGCTCCAGCAGCCGAACGCGCTCCAAACAGGGGCGGGCGGTCAAATTGACCTGCTCAGACAGCTTCTGATAAGAGATGCGGCCATCCTGACTCAGGATTTCCAGGATTTTTTTGTCAATTCGGTCAAGCCGAGGTTTCTTTTCCACAGATAGGACGTCCAATGAAAATCAATAATCATAAGTTACCTGAACATGCCCTGGGTGGGCAGCGTCAATTAACCAGTTTTCATTTCGGCCAACCGGGTGTGGGCGAGAAAATTTACCTACAGGCTGGCCTACATGCCGATGAACGACCCGGTATGTTGGTATTACATTATCTTAAAAGATTACTGAGCCAGGCGGAACGGCGCGGAGAAATTCAGAGTGAAATAATTATTGTGCCAATAGCTAACCCTGTCGGTATTGCACAAGTGCTACTTAACAGTGGAATAGGCCGCTTTGATTTGGTCAGTGGGCGCAATTTTAATCGTGATTTCCCCGATTTGGCCCACTGTGTCCAGCGGCGGTTAGGGCCGTTGGCATTCAGTGATGAACAGGATGCGCGACAAAAAATACGCCGAGCTATGGTCGATGCATTACAAGAGTTACCCGCCCTGAGTGAAGTTGATGCAGTGCGCCAACATTTACTTATGCTGGCGTGTGATGCCGATCTGGTGCTGGACTTGCATTGCGATGACAACGCCATTTTGCATTTGTATGCTGATCCTGCCTGGCGAGAATCAGTGGAAGTTCTCGCGCGTTTTTTGCATATCGACACCGTGCTGCTATCACAAGACAGCGGCGGAGGTTCTTTTGATGAAGCCTGTGGTCTACCCTGGCATCGGCTGGCGGCGCACTACCCGAACCTTGCGCCAGCCTGTCTGGCCGTGACCGTTGAATTACGCGGGCAGCAGGATGTCAGTCACTCACTGGCCAGTGCTGATGCCGAACGTATTTATCAGTATCTGCAATATCGCGGGGCCATTCTCGGCCAGCGCGCGGATATTCCGCAGCGAGACGTTATTATGCTGCCTTTTGCCGCAGGTGAAATCGTCAATGCCCCGGCCAGCGGGCTGTTACTGCTATTACGCCAACCGGGCGACTGGGTGGCGAAAGATGAAATGGTGGCGGAAATCATTGATCCCATTACAGATACCGTGCAAGCGGTCCGGGCAAAAGCCGGTGGAATAATCTATGCCAGCCGGCGCGCACCTTTTGTCACCTTGGGCGCTGAAATCATGAAAATTGCCGGGAAAACCCCCTACGCAGGCGGTGGGGGGCTGGCATCTTAACTTACAGACTCAGTTCGCGCAGCAGCGCAAAAGCATGCTGGGTGTAATCTTCACTGACGACAAACGCCCGTAACTGGCTTTCGCTGTCTCTGCCGTGCGCCTTTATACCTTGCGGTGTCAGGCTTATTTCCCAGTGCAAATCATGGCGATGGGTTTCACCCGCGAAATATATGGGTAAGTCCGGCGTTTTGACTTTGACCAGCATCGCAGGGAGGTTAAGGCCGTCGGCCCCGCCCAATAAGTTTTTCGCCAATGTCATGGCGCTGACCAAAATGGGCTGCAAGAAAGGCAGCACTTTTCCCTCAATCTCCGCACAGTCACCAATGGCAAAGATGTGCGGGTCAGTGGTTTGTAACTGGTTATTCACTTTAATACCCCGTCCGATATCAAGGCCGGCGGCTTGCGCAATAGCCGTTTCCGGTTTCAATCCCATCGCCGCAATAACGGCATCAACAACATAATGGTGACCAGAGCAAAGTGTCACGCGTAACTTATCAGCGACCTTTTCGACACTGTCCAAGCCATTATTGAAGGCGAGGGTGATGCCCATCTGACTGAAACGGGACTGCAAGCGGCTGCTTATCTCTACGGGCAGGACGGAGGCCAGCAGGCTATGTGCTTTATCGACCAAAATCACCTGTTTACCTGCGCGATGTAAATCCATCGCCAGCTCCGTGCCGATTAACCCGCCGCCTAATACCAAAATGCGCCGTGCTTTTTGCAAGGTTTCCTGATGTTGGCGGTACTCATTTTGGCTGTTAAATGGGCATATCAGCGTGTTATTCGCAATCGGTGGCAACATGGCGGCCGCCCCCATGGCCAATACCAACTTATGATATTGAAAAACCTGATTACCGCACAAAATCTGCTTATCCTGCCGATGAATGGCAGTCACGCGAGTATCGGTATGTAAAGTCAGATTATTTTCCCGCGCAAACTGTTCGGCTGGCTGTCGGGTCAGGTCATCAGCACTTTGCTGGCGACTGAAAACATGGCTTAAATCTGGTTTGTTATAATCCGCACCACTGTCAGCGGCTATCATAGTAATTGACACCTGCGAGTCGAGTTTGCGGATGTTCTTGACCACCTGACGGGCAGCAAACCCGGAGCCAACAATCACAATATTCTCTACCATGATATTCTCCATTAAAGTGGGTCGAATACGGATTTACCCAGCCCACATTCCGGGCAGAGGAAGAAGTCCGGCACCGCATCCCAGCAAGTTCCTGGTTTGATATCTTGAAGCGGCTCCCCCAGTGCAGGGTCATAAATCCACTGGCAAACACTGCATTGCATTGATATACCCAATTCAACTGGCGCGGCGCGGCTATCTTCAGGGGTGATTAATGGGGTTTCAGCCTCTGGTGGCGCAGGGCAATCCAATGGGTGTAAGGCCCATTCGCGCGCAATTTTACGCCCGTGCTCGCGGCACTCCTCCAATCCATCACTGTCCGGCCGCCATTTCATTTTTAATGAAAGGGAAATATCAAAACCCGCGTCCATCAGTCGGGTTTGAATTCGGTCAACCGCGCCCCCAGTCCAACCAAAACTGCCGAACGCTGCGGCTTTTTTATGACGAAATCGCAACCCGGCCAGTTCTTCCAGCATGCCAGCAATTTTGGGCATCATCACATTGTTCATGGTGGAGGAACCGACAAGAACACCTTTCGAACGGAATACTTGAGTCAATATTTCATTCTTATCGTGGCGAGCAATATTGTAGATTTTCACCGCCACGCCGGGGTCGGTTTCATGAATACCTTGGGCAATAGCATCAGCCATCATTCGGGTGTTGTTTGACATGGTGTCATAGAAAATTGTGATGCGGTCTTCCTGATAATCTGCTGCCCATGCCAGATATTGCGCCACAATTTGGGTCGGATTATCGCGCCAAACCACGCCATGGGAGGTAGCAATCATTGACACCGGCAGGTTGAATCCAAGGATTTCATTGATCTTGGGTGTGACTAAGCGGCTGAAGGGCGTCAGAATATTGGCGTAGTAGCGGGCGCATTGCTCATACAGCTCAATCTGATCCACTTCATCATTAAACAAGTGCTCGTCACAATAATGCTGACCAAAAGCATCGTTACTGAAAAGCACCGCATCGCCAGTGATGTAAGTCATCATGCTGTCAGGCCAGTGCAGCATTGGCGTTTCAACAAAAATCAGTTGCTTGCCGTTGCCGATATCTAATGTGTCACCGGTTTTCACCGTGATGAAATTCCATTCAGGGTGGTGATGATGCCCATTAATAGAATCAATCGCGTTGGTGGTGCAATAAATCGGGATATGGGGGATGCGCGCCATTAATTCGGTTAAAGCACCCGCATGGTCTTCTTCTGCATGGTTAATAATAATGTAGTCGAGCGCATCCAGGTCTATCTCCCGTGCTAGATTGGCAACGAAATCTCGGCCAAATTTCTGATCAACAGTATCAATCAGCACGTTTTTCCCTTCGCAGATCAAATAGCTGTTGTAGCTAGTGCCTTTCAGGGTTTTATACTCTGTCCCATGAAAATCACGGACTTCCCAATCACGCTGCCCAACCCATTTAATATTATTCTTAACCTGAATAGCCATGAACCGTTCCTTACTAAAATGAATGAATTACCTCACTGTAGCTAGCAAAGGTCATGCCAGAAATTATCTAATTGATTTTATTATATTAAATTTTATAATTTGTCATTATGACACTATTAGCATATTGTCATAATGACTAACAACTATGTCGGAATGACAAAGCATGAATTTATCCATTCAGTCGCTCGCGAAGATAGCCATTGAATTGCAAAGCGGTTTATCTGGCCAAGACCGTTTTCAGAAATTGATCAGCAGCTTACGTCAATTATTACAATGTGATGCCTCGGCACTGCTGCGCTATGAACATCAATTATTTCGTCCACTCGCGATTGATGGATTATCACCCGATGTGCTGGGAAGGCGTTTTTCGCTGTCATCTCACCCTCGGCTTGAAGCAATTGCCCGCGCGGGTAATGTGGTGCGTTTCCCGACCGATAGCCACCTCCCGGACCCTTACGATGGACTGATCCCCGGCCATGATGAACTTAAAGTCCACGCCTGCATTGGCTTACCTTTATTTGCTGATCAAGAACTTATCGGCGCTTTGACTTTCGACAGTCTCAATCCGGCCCAATTTGATCGATTTAGTGATGAAGAACTTAAACTGATTGGAGTCTTGGCCTCATCGGCGCTCAATAATGCGCTGTTAGTGGATGTTTTAGAGAAACAGGCGGTGCCGACGGTGAACGCCATCAACATCCAAAAACAGACAACCCAGCATGCGGAAGAGGAGATGATTGGCTTATCGCCGTTGATAGTGCAACTTAAGCATGAAATCGGGGTAGTTGCCGACTCCGAGCTAAATGTGCTTATCACCGGAGAAACGGGGGTAGGGAAAGAGCTGGTTGCCAAGGCAATTCACCATTTATCCCCCAGAGCCAGCAAGGCACTTATCTATTTAAACTGCGCGGCATTGCCTGAAAATGTGGCTGAGAGTGAGTTATTTGGCCATGTTAAAGGGGCATTTACCGGCGCGATACATGACAGAACCGGTAAGTTTGAAATTGCGGATAATGGAACCCTTTTTCTGGACGAAATTGGCGAACTTTCTTTGGTACTTCAGGCCAAATTGCTGCGTGTTATCCAATATGGTGACCTGCAAAGAGTCGGTGATGACAGCACTAAACGGGTCAATGTGCGCATTATTGCCGCCACTAACTGTGACCTGAAGCAAGCCGTTATTGAAGGGCGTTTTCGTGTTGATTTATTCCACCGACTCAGTGTATTCCCACTGCATGTTCCGCCACTGAGAGAAAGAAAAGGGGATATCGTCCTACTGGCGGGATTTTTTACCGAGCGGATAAGAAAGAAATTAGGAATCAAGCAATTAAGCATTCCTTCAGAGACATTAGCGATGCTTGAAAATTACCGCTGGCCGGGGAATGTTCGTGAATTGGAGCATGCTATTTATCGTGCTGCGGTATTAGCCCGCGCGTCGCAATACTCGTCGGAGTCATACTTTTTGCATCCTGAGGTATTTAATATTGCCGCCGCTGCACTGCCGAGCCTTTCACGGGAAATCCTCAGCGAAAATCAGAATCTGCCCCGGCAAAACCTACAATCCGCGACCCGTGATTTTCAGCGGCAATTAATTACTAACGTGCTAAAAGAAAATGATATGAATTGGTCGGCCTGCGCCCGCGCACTTGAACTTGATACCGGTAACCTTCATCGACTTGCCAAGCGCTTGGGAATAAAGCCATAAAGGGCCGTGTTGACCCGATGACCACTTTATGAATTTAAATGCCCCCAACCCAATAAAATAGGGCTTGAGGGCGATTTCATTTACTTGATGAGACGGTCAAAATCTGATGCATCATGGCGCTCAGCTAACTGCTCTTCTGGCTCGCCCCACGTTTTATTGACGATACGCCCGCGCTGAACCGCAGGGCGTTTGGCAATAGCTTCCGTCCAACGTATCAAGTGGGTGTATGATTTCACATCCAGGAATTCACCCGCTTCATATTGCAAGCCCAATACCAGATTGCCGTACCATGGCCAGATAGCCATATCCGCAATGGAATATTCATCACCGGCAATATATTCATGTGTCGCGAGCTGGGTATTGAGCAAATCGAGCTGGCGCTTGGCCTCCATGGTGAAACGGTCGATGGCATATTCTATTTTCACTGGCGCATAGTGATAAAAATGACCAAATCCGCCGCCCAAATAAGGGGCCGCGCCCTGTAACCAGAACAGCCAATTGAGCGCTTCAGTTCTTCCTGCTAGGGATTTCGGCAAGAAATGACCAAATTTATCCGCTAAATAAAGCAAAATGGCACCAGACTCAAACACTCTGATCGGCGGGGTAGTTGAATGGTCCATCAGCGCCGGAATCTTTGAGTTCGGATTAACGGCAACAAAACCGCTCGAGAACTGATCACCGTCACTGATACGAATCAGATGGGCATCATATTCCGCCCCTTTTTCGCCCAAAGCTAACAACTCTTCCAGCAAAATAGTCACTTTCTGGCCATTCGGCGTACCCATGGAATAGAGCTGCAAGGGGTGTTTGCCTACGGGCAGGGTTGCTTCATGTCTGGCTCCCGCCGTCGGGCGGTTGATTTTGGACCAAACACCGCCGCTGGCATTGTTTTCGGTCCAGACTTTTGGTGGCTGATATTCGTTATCTTTCATCATGGATGACCTTATTTGAGAATGAATACGAACTTAATAATACTCACAGTGATTATGCCTCAATCATAAAGAATAACAGGGATAATATTTCTGTCACTCCGGCGCCCTAAAGTGAATGCCGGTCATTACTCTTGTGTGAAATTCAGAGTACGGCCATCTGCCAAATTGGCCCTCAGCGTTTGTGCCGCGATGCCGTTGAATGCACTGTCACTAAAGTTTGCAGTGAGCACTGAGCCATCACTGAATGTTGTTTGCTGCACCCAGCCAGCACGATCTAACCAGCGAAACCCTGTCAGGGCTTTATCCCACAACGCCTGATGTAAAACGCGGAAACTGGCATCCGCTTTAATCATTTCAGGTAACCTTGCTTTCAGGGTGCTTCGGCTGAGGTTGAACAATGGCGGGGTATTATACAACTGGCTAAGTAGCGCACGTGTTGTTTTGACATCGCTGAATTTGAGGTTATCAAACGTCCAGTGATGTGTGGTTATGACTGAATCATGAAAAACGGCCTGATACAGAGGCAGACGATAGCGGGGATCGAATGCGACAGTACGATAGAGTGTTTTTACTTTTGCTGGGGTGAAAAATGTGGCCGGTTGCGCGTTGGGCCACCAGGCTCCCAGATAATACGGCGACTCTTTATTATGCCGCATATCTTTGTCACCCCAGCCAAACCCCCAGGTTTCCATACCGTGGGCAAACATGATATGGCGCGCCGTAACGGCATTCCCATCTTCAGAGCCCAGCGGTAATTTGAGAGTATTGCTGAACCATGCCTGTTCCGTCGACATCAAGGAAAAGACTGTTTAGCCCGGCCAACCGAATCAATTCACGCATTCTGACCTGAGAAAAAGGCAGAACGCAGCCGGGGTTAAGATAGTAACCTTGCCCCCCGAACCCCGGTTTTTTTGTTCCATCAGCCCGTACGATCGCACATTTTTTCGTTAACTCACCGGGTAACTGAGCAGTGAGCCAGCTGTCATTGAGACCCTGAGGAATGCCGGTATCATAAGAGTCGTAGCTGGCAATCAAATAACCCGCCTCTTTGGCCCGCGTTACCGCCTGCGGGTGCAGAAAAGCAGCAGTCCAGTTATCGGTTCCCAGCCACAGACGTGATAATCCGGCCTGATGTAATGATTTAATCACCGTTTCAGACAGACCCGGCCCCCATTGTTCCGATGGTGTAAGAAAACTCCCCAGCAATTGCTGAGCCAGCTGATGCACCTTAACCGCTTGCTGTTGCTGTGCCACCAAAAATGACGGGCTGTCGGGGGAAGGACTCAGCGGAACAAGTGCCATCAATGCGCTATTAATCGCTTCCGTCAGGAACGGCTTCTGCCAGCCTTCAGGTTCACCCCTCGGTAATTGCTGTATCGTTTTTCTGGCTTCCGGAACAATATTCCGCCAGAGATCCACTCCCGCCGCAGACTGCAAAAAATGGGTAAGACCCGGCCAGTTTTTTACATCTTCCTCAGCCAATAACGTATTGCCCCACAAATAGATATGCGTTGCGCCAATCAGTTTATTTCCATCGGGAGCGGTTGCAATTTTATCGCGCAGTGAACTGAATTGACCGGTTTGTTGCAAATATTCACGGTAGCGTATGGCTCCCGACAACGGTGTGGTTCCCACATGTAACAAAACATCGAAGGGCTGCCGCTGATTAAATCGATTGAACTCATGCGAGCTTTGCATCATTAATTGCTGACCCGCCTTCGCAAAAGAAACTTGGTTGCTGAAGGGGGACAGGAGCAGCCAGCTATAGGTGCTTCCTTTTTGCTCCAGCCCCCACAAGGGCAGTTTCAAATCGAAATTAGTATCCATACTGGAAAGTTCGCTGGTCAGATAAGACAACCATTGGGCATTATCAATCGGTATTCGACTGCCTTCCCCTATAGGTAATTGCAGCATGCTAAAATCGGGGGGGAGACTGAACCAGTTGAGAGTTTGAGGACGCTCACTGCTAATGGTAAGGCGGAGGTCATTACCATTGGCTTTTGCCGTAATCCGAATACTGCGTTCCGGCCATCGCCAGTTTGCTTGTGTGGCGGAGTTTTGGAGTTCACTGACCTTTTGTGTCTGCTGAGGATTATTCACCACGACCGCGCCAGTGCTGATTTGTAGTGTGGCGGGGTCAATATTGAATTGCACTTTCCCCTGTTGCAACACTACGGCGCTGACAGGGGAGAGATGGAGCAGAGTGGCAATAAAAATCAGGCTACCGCAGAATTTTTTCATGAGAGTCTTATCAATAAAAGCAAAGAAAGGCCATTCATTAATGTACTACGTAAAAATTAAACCCCCCTTAAACTCTGGCTAACTAATGACACCGCAACCAATACAAACGGTTAGATAGCGGCCTCTTTGACTTGCCGCTCAAGAAGATTAAGTGTCTTGGAGAGAACATTTTCTTGTTCTTTGAACCATTTATCTTTATCAGGCAAAGAAGTGGCTAGCCGCCATGACTCTTCGTCTTCCAGAGCTTCCAGCTCATGCAAAATGGCATCAATTTGCTTTCTGACTTCGTCAATTTTGTTGCGAAGCCGACCCAAGTCATCAATAAGATCACTTGCCATCAGCGGCTCAAGCCCTTGCTTCAAACTCGCCAATAAAGCATGGATTGCCGGGAAATCGCCTCGTTGACGGGCTTGATTAAGCTGAACCATCAGTTGATGTGCTTTTTCTTTAAACTCATCGGCCACTAAATCTGGATGACAAAGTCGGCTGGCTTGCCGCCACAATCGTTTAAGCTCCTGGCGCTGCTCAGACGAAAGTTTCTTATCATTATTGAGTCGCCGCTCGGCATCAGTTTGTTGTTCTTGATAACTTTCGTATTTCTCTTTTGCTTCTTCACGAGCCTTGCGTGTGGACTCGGTATTGCGGGTACAAAAACTATTTTCCAGCTCTTTTATCTCGGCCAGCAAGGCGGTAATTAATTCTGTTTGCTGCTGAATTTTGTTCCGAATTTCAATGGTTTCACTAGAGATGGTCGAAAACGCCAACCAGCGCAGTTTTAACGCGGCAAGTTCATCTATGGCTTGAGAAATATACTGTTGGCAGTGGCGATAATCACGCTCTCTGCGGCGAGTTTCCGCCTCAGCTTTACGCAAGGTACTTTCGGCCAACAGCTTGCGTAAATTGAGGATCTGTTTCATCAACGGGCCAAGGCGCACCAGATAAAGATCATTAAAATCATCCAGCAACTGAATACGCTCATTACGTTTATCAATTAAATCACTTAATTGTTGCTCCAGCGCTTTCAGCTCGAGTTTGCAAGCCGACAATTCAATATCTTGCCACTGCGTAACCCCTTGCTTGCTTCCCAGCCATGCGGAAATAGCCTCTAATGCATGGGTAAATTTCCCCTGTTCAATCGCCATGACGATAAAAACAAGCACCGCGTCCTGAGTCTCACTTTTAAGATAAGGGAGTTGATTGCGAATAATGTCGTCATCTTCAAGCTCAATACCGCTTTTAATGATCTCCAGCCGTTTAATGAGTTTTTTCATAAGTATAGGATTTATTGATAGCGTAGACAGGTTACCTACATACTAAACAACGGCTTCACTTTGTTCCAGATGAATGAGGGCAGATCTCGTCAGGAAGGTAAGATAGTTAAACCGGCATGTGCTATAAATCACATTCAACGCTCTGGCGACAAAATCTGAATGAATTAAAGGGCAGGGAGCCGCGATTTAATACTGCGGCTGAATTCTGTCTCACGACCATTAACCTAATTTAGCGTGTTTGCTGGCCTGAAACACAGCGTTAAGCTGAATAGGGTGCAAGTATGGCTTTGTGAAAATATTGAAATGGCGTTTTAAAAAACGTAAAATCCAGCCGTTAACCAAATGAAACGTGACCAAAAGTTGCCAAAATGAATAAACCAAAAGATTGTGATCGTGGGGCAACCCAATGTCACTGTCAGACTCGAAAAGAGACTCCAATCAGTTTGGGGAAAAGTGAGTGAATGCAACGACCGCAGTCTCATATCCCCGGCATGTGTTTCATTCCGCGCCTTTTAGAAACTTATTTTTCGCCCGGCTTCTGACCGTATTAGGCAATGGAATTGCCCCCATTGCATTGGCTTTTGCCGTGTTGGACATCGGCGGAACCGCCACTGATTTAGGGTTGGTGGTGGCATCGCGCTCAATTTTCAATGTGGCTTTCTTATTGATTGGTGGGGTGCTTGCCGACCGCTATTCCCGAAGTCTTGTTTTGTTGTCTTCATCGACGATTGCAGCCCTGTCCCAGGGGGTTGTTGCCTGGTTGGTGCTTGACGGAACCGCAACTGTTATGGCGTTGGCCGTGCTGGGAACCATTAATGGTGCGGCGGCGGGCATCGCGCTACCGGCATCTTCGGCAATGGTTCCTCAAACCGTCCCCGCGCATAACCTCAGGGCAGCCAACGCATTTATTCAAGTCGGCATCTATGCAGGAACAGTGATTGGGGCCTCATTGGGCGGCGTTTTGATCAGCACGATTGGGCCGGGCTGGGGATTGGCCGTCGATGCCTTAGGATTTGCGGCCTCTGCACCGCTCTATTTCTTTATTCGGACTAATCCAGCATCAGCTTTATCATCGAACACCAACATTTTGCAGGATCTGCGCGATGGTTGGAAAGAATTCATTGCTCGCTCATGGGTTTGGGCGATTGTTGCTCAGTTCACCATTATAAATGCCGCTTTCAGTGGTGTAGTGATGATTCTTGGGCCAATTGTGGCCGATGCTTCATTTGGCCGAGCGGGTTGGGGCATTATTGTTGCCGCACAAAGTATTGGTTTGATTATCGGCTCTTTTATTGCATTGCGCTGGCGTCCAAGACGCGATCTCCTGATTGGTGTGATGCTGGTTTCGCTTTGCGCTGTGCCCATCGTTCTGCTCAGTATGGTTTCTTCGGTTTTCGTTCTTATGGGGGGCTTTTTTATTGCCGGCATCGGTTTTGGGCAATTCGGTGTTGTTTGGGCAAATTCACTACAAACTCATATTCCTCCCGATAAACTCGCTCGTGTTTATGCCTACGATGCGATGGGTTCATTTGTGGCAATTCCCGTCGGAGAACTTGCTGCGGGGCCACTTGCTATGCAATATGGAAACACGCCTGTTTTACTAGCTTCAGCAATTGCCGTTGTGATAGCAACCATCGCGGCCAGTTTTGCACCCGCGATTAGGCAACTCGATAACAGGCCGACAGTGAAACCATGTAATGAGCCACTGTAGCCGAGTTAGTAGCAAAATCATGATGAGTTAAAGGGCGGGGAGTCGCCATTTTTAAACGCCGCTACGTGAATTCTGCTGACCTACGGTACTGATAAAAACACAGAATTCACGTAGCGCGATCGCGAGCAAATGATAGAGAAGGAGAGGTGATGGGCCTAAGTATGCCAATCCAAATAGCGGGTGCGTATATTAATATTCAATTTAACATAATATACATTATGCGCACCAAGGTAAAGATAGGTACTTTTTAATCCCTGCTGAATCCGGTATGCTCAAAAGATATTATCGATTTTACGGATTTGAAACGTGATTTCAGTACGCGAGCCTTCCAGATTATCCATCTTTAAATCAATTGATTATATAACCTCCGCCCGGTGCGTATTATGAACAGAACTGCATTACGCAGCTCTGCTCTGCCGTTATTGGTCGCCGGTGCCTTCTTTATGGAAAACCTTGATGGGACGGTTATTGTCACGGCGATGCCACAGATGGCCTCGGCATTTGGCGTACATCCCATTGATATGAATATCGGTATTTCTGCTTATATTCTTACCCTGACCGTATTTATTCCTGCCAGTGGCTGGATTGCCAATCGTTTTGGTGCTCGTAATATTTTTACCGCCGCTATGGTTATTTTTACATTGGCATCCGTGTTTTGCGCATTAAGTTCTAATCTCACGACATTCACTGCGGCAAGAATATTGCAAGGTATTGGCGGTGCCATGATGGTGCCCGTCGGCCGTTTGATTGTATTGCGCAATACCACCAAAGCGGATCTGATTAAAGCCATCGCGACGATTACCTGGCCGGGATTAGTCGCCCCTATTCTTGGGCCTCCCGTGGGCGGTTTTCTGACCACCTATGCTTCGTGGCATTGGATATTTATCTTAAATGTCCCGCTGGGGATCTTTGGGCTATGGTTGGCATGGCGGTTGATTCCACTGGAGCCACCGCAGAAAGTGACACCTTTCGATATGCTTGGCTTCGTGTTAACCGGTTCCGCCTGTTTTAGTCTGATGTTTGGTTTGGAGTTATTTAATCACCAAAGCCTGTCACACTGGGTTCCTTTGCTGTGTATTGCCGCAAGCCTGATGTTGGGTCTTTGGGCGGTCTATCACGCCAGACGGCAGATTTCTCCGTTAGTTGACCTGTGGGCGCTGCGAATAAAAAGTTACAGCGTCACTATTTGGAGCGGCAGTTTATACCGTATCGCTATCGGTGCCGTGCCCTTTCTATTGCCATTACTGTTTCAACTCGGGTTTGGAATGAGCGCGTTTAATGCCGGTTTATTAGTCCTGGCTGTCTTTGCTGGCAACCTGATAATGAAACCGTTTACTTCCGCTATTTTATATCGCTTCCGGTTTCGTTCGACATTACTGGTTAATGGCATACTGAATGCAGTGACTATCTTCGCGTGTGCGCTGATTACACCGGAAACACCGCATGTCCTGATTATATTGCTGTTGTTTATCAGTGGGTTAACGCGGTCAATGCAATTTACGGCGCTCAATACATTGGCTTACTCTGAAATTCCCAGCCCTAAAATGGGGGGCGCAAATACGTTTTCCAATATGATTCAGCAGCTGGCTATGGGGTTAGGGATAGCGATTGGCGCGTTAGCACTGCGGATTGCCGAATGGTTCCACCCTTATCGCGCGGGTGTTATCCCATTGGAAAATTTCCAGATAGCATTTGTGGTTATTGGGGTGGTCGCATTACTATCGATAGTGGATACATTAACACTAAGCCCCAATGCGGGTGATGAAGTGCGTAAGAGACCGTCCAAGCTGAAGTGAATGATAGGTATAGGTTATGGCGCATAGCGCCCTGCTGTATTGAAGAGTATGTTAATCATATCAATTATATTATTGGCAACGAAATACAAGGAATGCGTATGATCATTTTCGTCACAGGCGCGACCTCCGGGTTTGGTGAGGCTATTGCCCGCAAATTCATCAGCCACGGTCATCAGGTTATCGCGACGGGGCGTCGTCAAGAACGTCTGGACGCGTTAAAGACCGAGCTTGGCGAACAACTGCATATCGTGCGGTTAGATGTCCGTAATCGTGCGGCTATTCAACAAGTTATTGATGAACTCCCTGCCGAGCTGAAAAACATTGATGTGTTGGTTAATAATGCGGGGTTAGCATTAGGGTTAGAGCCGGCTCACAAAGCCAATGTTGAAGATTGGGACACGATGATTGACACCAATACCAAAGGTTTGGTGAATATGACGCGCGCTTTGCTCCCGGCAATGGTGGCACGGAGTGTCGGCCATATCATTAATATTGGCTCTACCGCCGCCAACTGGCCTTATGCCGGGGGGAATGTGTATGGAGCGACCAAAGCGTTTGTTAAACAGTTTAGTTTAGGTCTGCGCGCAGACTTGCATGGCACTCAAGTTCGGGTCACTGATATTGAGCCAGGTATGGTTGGGGGGACGGAATTCTCTGCGGTTCGTTTTAAAGGCGATGGCGATAAAGTTAATAAAACCTATGATGGCGCTAACCCATTAACACCAGAAGATGTCGCTGAAGCAGTATATTGGGTGGCAACCTTACCGGCTCGCGTGAATATCAACACATTGGAAATGATGCCAGTCAACCAATCTTTTGCCGGGTTGAGTATTCATCGCGAAAGTTAATTTGTTGAAAATATAGGCTTGTAGAAATATTGATTTGTGGAAATATGGACTTGTAGACATATAGCCAGGGGCGTTTACCGCCCCACGCTTAATTTACCCGCCACCCAGCGACAATAATTAACATCCCGGCTAGCGCCACGCCAGCACCAACCCAATCAAATACTGATAGCTTCACACCATCAACAACTCGCAGCCAAATTAAGGCCATCGCAACATAAACGCCGCCGTACGCCGCATAAACACGCCCACTGGCAGCCGGATGCAGGGTTAATAGCCAGACAAACATGGCTAAACTGGCGGCCGCGGGCAGTAATAACCAGATTGCCCCACCCTTGCGCAGCCATAAATAAGGCAAAAAACAACCCATAATCTCGGCCAATGCCGTCACAAAAAACAGTAACGATGTCTTTAACACGTCCAGATCTCTTTTATTGTAGACAATGACTTACCCCACAAATAGTCATGGGAGTTAACATTAGGTTACTCTACAGATTATCAACAAACCTGTCGCTAACTAGTCTATCTGCTATGAGCAGTGATATAATTTTTTACTGACTGATAATGACATAATGATTTTATATCACCGACTCATAAAGGACTTAAGACGATGAAAATAACTAGCCTGCCACGCCTGATGCGCGCTTTTCTGCCAGTCGCAGTGCTTGCTTTACCGCTGGCCTGGCAGACACCGGCATTGGCGCAATCGGCAACCTGTACTCAGGGCAGCACCTGTGTTTCTGTTGGTGCGAATAATGATCCCATGTCAAAAGAGCAAGCACGCCAAAACCAACAGCAATGGGATGATACCCATCGCCTGCGTAATAAAGTGAATAATCGCGTAGAAAAGAATTTTGATAAATATGATCGCGCTGAAGATGCAAAAGATAATTGTGATCGCAGCGAAAATCTCAATGCCTACTGGGAACCTAACACTGAACGTTGTCTGGATCGTTTGTCCGGTCGCCAGATTAATCCGTAATTGGCCATAATGGCTCGGATTTACTTGAGGTTATGTGAACCAGAGCTATCCTTAGCTTAGGCAAGCTATTCATCCACATAAGGATTTTATGATGAAAAAAACGCTTATTATCAGTACATTATTATTATCTCTGGCCCCTTTAGCTGCACTGGCGTCGTGTGAAAGTGTCAAGGCAGATATTACGCAAAAGATTATCAATAATGGAGTGCCTGAGTCTGGTTTTAAACTGGATATTGTCCCTAACGATCAGGTTCAACAAGCCGGTGGGCAAGTCGTTGGCCATTGTGAAAATGACACTCAGAAGATTGTTTATACCCGCATAACTGACAGCGAATAATATTTCGATTCCTATTAGGGTGTATTTTAATGCACCCTACTGTTTACCTTCATCTTTCGTCGATGTGCTCGGATTAAATTGCTTCGTATGAAACGGCCTGCCCATTTGTATTACTACCGTGCAATGCTGCGTCGGCTGATGATGGCTATCATGCTGGGCATAATGTCAGCTGTGATTGTTTGGTTATTCCATCAGGCAATGCTGGCGATTGAGTGGGTGTTATTTGCTCGAACTGACGGCAGTTTGGTTGCCGCAGCGTCTTCCATTACCGGCTGGCGGCGAGCCTTAACACCGGCATTGGGCGGGCTAGTTGCCGGCTCTCTACTGTGGATTTATCAGCGTTATCAACATCGTAAACCCAGTGCCCCCACCGATTATATGGAAGCTATCGAAACAGGTGATGGCCGATTAGATATTTCCGCCAGTCTGGTCAAATCCCTGGCGTCACTATTAGTTGTTTCCAGCGGCAGTGCCATTGGCCGAGAAGGTGCAATGGTGCTTTTGGCGGCATTATTTGCCTCTGTAATCGCGCAGCGCTACGCAAAACCCAAAGAATGGAAACTTTGGGTAGCTTGTGGTGCCGCCGCGGGGATGGCCAGTGCCTATCATGCGCCATTGGCGGGAAGTTTATTCATTGCAGAAATTCTGTTTGGGACATTAATGCTGGCGTCCCTTGGGCCGGTGGTCATTGCTGCTGTCACTGCATTACTCACCACAAACCTGTTACACGGTGGGCAAGAAACGCTTTATCAAGTTGAGGCGCTGCCCTCTCCTTGGCCAATACAGTATCTCTTGATGGCATTATTGGGGCTAATAGCCGGTTTCAGTGGGCCACTTTTTCTCAAAGGGATGTCTGCCAGTGGCCGCGCTTTCCGCTCCTTGAACCTATCACCGCCGCTACAGCTAGCCTTGGGCGGGATCATTGTCGGGCTATTATCACTCATTTTCCCCGAAGTTTGGGGGAATGGTTACAGCGTCGTGCAGTCACTATTGACCACTCCTCCGGGAGTTTTATTGATTGGGGGAATATTGATTTGCAAGCTATTGGCTGTACTGGCCAGCAGTGGTTCGGGGGCACCCGGCGGGGTGTTTACCCCAACACTGTTTGTTGGCGCGGCGTTGGGGATGTTGTGCGGCCAGATGTTTGCCTGGTGGCCCCTGTTTGGTGACAATATTGCATTATTAATGGCGTTGACGGGAATGGCGACATTGCTGGCTGCGACCACTCACGCGCCCATTATGGCCGCGCTGATGGTGTGTGAAATGACTGGCGCATATACCTTATTGCCGGGGTTACTATTATCCTGTGTTATTTCAACAACAATAGCCCGTTGGTTGCGTCCTGACTCTGTATATCACTCACGCTAAAATAGGCTGATAATAGCGTTATTCCAGAGCCAGTATTGTTGTTACAGAAAATGGTTGTTACCGACCTAATAGCTAACGCAAAAATATATTATTGAGCCATGGCTGTTAGGTCTAAATATTTTGCCAAGGGCTTTTCTTCAGGATGCGGCAGATAAGGTAATTGCCCCAATTGTGGTGCAGGTAAACGCTCGCGTAGCATTGCGATTGTTTCAGCATAATGCGCCAGTCCCGGATTAATACGATTAGCAACCCAACCTAATAATGGTAAACCATCATTGATAATAGCTTGAGCAGTTAATAAGGCATGATTAATACAGCCTAATTTAATTCCGACGACTAAAATTACCGGTAATTGTTCTTGTATCACCCAGTCAGAATAAAAGCGCTGGTCATTCATCATGACTTTCCAGCCGCCACATCCTTCGACGACAACGGTATCGGCTTTCGCTGATAATCGCTGCAATCCTTCCGTCATTTTATTGTAATTAATGAGGGTGTCTGAACAGGCATGGATAACATCCCCGGCCAACGGGTATGGGTTAACTTCCTGATAATCAAGTTCAATTGAGGATGATGCTTGTAAAATCAGTGCATCCTGGTTGCGCAGCCCATCCGGAGTTTCTTTACTCTCTGTCGCTACCGGCTTATAGCCTACAGCTGTTCTGCCATTTTGGCTTAAGGCCTGAAGTAAGGCCCGTGACACTACGGTTTTACCAACAGCTGTGTCGGTTCCCGTCACAAAAACACGCGTTAACATAACAATACTCCGCAATCTGGCCACTTCGACTCACGTCTTTCCGCCTAATATTAGCGAAATTGGTAACATGGATAAAAGTCTAGGCGATGCCGACAACAGACAGCTTGCGTTAGCGCAATGTTTTGCCGAACTGAGCGAGGTTTTTAACAGATAGCGGCCAATAATATGCGGAATACTCCCAATATACTCACTAATAATTAACTCTTAATTATTAGTGGCGCCCTATCCTTGCAATAATTTCACCAGTAAAGAGCCATTATATAATGCTTCTTTTACTAACGCCGCGCCTGGCATTGTCCCCTGATTAAAAAATGCCGTCGGCTCAACAAGAATATGTTCACTGTAAGCAGGTAGCGCTTGCTGGCGAATACAAGATGCAATAGCCGGATGCAAAATAGAAGCCGCTTTATTTAATGGAGAACCGACCAGAATCTTTTCCGGATTAAATAAATTGACCATTATGGCAATAATCCGGCCCACACTGTGGCCAACGCCCAAGATAATATCTTTGGCTAATTGGTCGCCTGCCAAAGCCGCATCACATAAAGACTCCACACTCAGTGGTGAGCCGTGTAATAACGAACTCATGGAGCCATTTAATCTTTGCTGGGCAATTTCAAGCATATTCTCAATACTGGCAACTGTCTCAAGGCAACCATGATTCCCGCAATAACAACGTTTGCCATAAGGGTCAACTTGAGTATGGCCAATCTCAACCACACTGCGGCTTCCCGCATGTAATACCCGGCCCGCAGTAATCACCCCGGCACCCACGTTATGGTCAATTACAACTTGAATCACATTCTGGCAACCGCGCGAAGCACCATATAAAGCCTCCGCCATTGTCCAGGCACAAATGTCGTGTTGCAAATAGACGGGCAATCCCGTTCGTTGCTCTAACGCCGGGCCAAGTAGCATCTCATCGACATCATAAAATGGCATTTTATGCACGATACCCGCAGGCGCATCAATGATGCCGGGCATGGTAATGGCGATGGCTGTCAGTCTTTCAAGTTTTTCCTGATGACGGATAAAAAACAGATCTACTTCGCTCAGGATGCGATTGAGTAAAGGTTCGGGATGACTATCAGGTAATGGGATTTGGTCCTCGACCACCAGTTTGCTGCTGAGGTCGCGTAGCGCGAGAGTAATCGAGCCTCGGCTGATGCGCCCCGAGACATAGTGCCAGGCTTCGGTATCAAGAACCAAACCAATTGCAGGCCGCCCACGGCTACCAACATCTTGATATTCGGTTTCTTTCACCAGATGAGCTTCGACCAATTCCCGCACAATTTTGGTGATACTGGCGGGGGCCAGTTGCGCCTTTTTAGACAGTTCAATACGCGATATCGGGCCGAATAAATCAATCAGCCGATAAACGGCCCCTGCATTGGTCTGCTTGATTTGATCAATATGCCCAGGCTGTCCATCCGTTATCACTAAACCGGCTCCTTCTGTGTCACCGAGTATTTTTCGCGCTTCTAAATAAAGATTATCGGCTATGTTGGGGCTTTTAGTATATGGCGTCAACTATTTGATTAGTTATGTGATTTACTGCACATAATCACCGATATCCTTTAACATCATGCGGGTTATTTAGCCGAAATAAGTACAAAAAACGCCCATCATAATTATTTGCTTTTCGCGGTCAAAACACCATCACCCTTTGCAGGGCGGAGTATCAGCGACCATCAGGCGAATCAATGCTTGCGCGGGCGCGGTCACGGGGCGATGTTTATGATTAACCAACCACACCTCAGTTGTGGCGCTGGCCTCCGCGAGGGGTAAATATTTCACCCCGTCCACTTTTATCCGAGTAAAGGACGCCGGCAAGATAGAAACTCCTAAACCGGAGGAGACCAAACCAACAATTGTCATCGCCTCGCCCACTTCTTGCGTGATATAGGGCGTGATACCTGCACGCGCGAGCAGCGTGAGGATTTCGTCATAAAGCGCCGTTCCCACCTCACGAGCAAAGAAAACAAAAGGTTGCTCTGCTAACGCGCTAAATTTGACACTGCCATACGGCAAGGCAGCTAACGGACTGTCTTCATGGACGACCGCAACTAAGGGTTCGCGCAGCAGCAAACGGTATTGCAATGCATCGGGCAAGCGGGTGTTGCGCATGACCCCGAGATCTAGCTGTCCATCGAGTAAAGGTTCAATTTGCTGCTTGGTATTAACTTCCTGCATTTTAATATGAACTTGCGGATGTAACTGACGAAACGCCCGCAAATTTTTCGAGACGGTACTAATAAAAGGTGCAGACGAGGTAAAGCCAATGGTCAGCTCTCCAGATTCACCACGATGTAAGCGCGCCGCTTTTTCCGATGCCGAACTCACTTGCGCGAGGATTTGGTAAGCCTCTTTTAAAAACAAGGTTCCAGCTTGAGTCAGACTGACATTACGATTATTCCGAGCCAATAGCCGAGCCCCGATTTGCTCCTCCAAAATTTGAATTTGCTGGCTCAGTGGGGGTTGAGAAATACGCAAACGCTCGGCTGCACGGCCGAAATGCAACTCTTCTGCTACCGCAATAAAATAACGTAAATGTCTGAGTTCAATACTCATCTAACTCCATTGATACTTTTAACGTCTTATTATGAATAATTAATATATTAGACAAAAAACTTAGCTATTTCTATGATCTGTTTATTGGGCCGAATAACCGCTGCGCCATTGCGCCTGCGGTGAACAAATCGTTTTTGACTGTGTTATTGATAAGGAAATACCGTGACCACCTCTTTGCGCACTCCTGATTCCGTGGTGCCAACCCCCGCAGCAAATGATGATGCCGCTGACATTATCGTGGATAAAAAAGTCACTCGCTTTACTAAAAAACCTTATATTCAACGCGGCTCGCCAGAATTCATCCGTGTTACCCTCGCCTTCTTTTCTGCTGGATTAGCCACTTTCGCGTTGCTTTATTGTGTGCAACCCATTCTGCCAATGTTATCGCAGGACTTTGCTATTTCCCCTGCGGGCAGCAGTTTATCGCTTTCGGCCGCCACCGGGATGCTGGCTTTTGGCTTGATGTTTACCGGCCCATTATCGGATGCGATTGGCCGCAAATCAGTTATGGTTGTGGCCTTGATGCTGGCGGCTATCTGTACGCTAATCTGCTCATTTATGACCAGTTGGCAGGGGATTTTGCTCATGCGCGCGTTGATTGGCTTATCCCTCAGTGGCGTTGCTGCCGTGGCGATGACTTATCTTAGTGAAGAGATTCACCCCAGTTTTGTTGCGCTCTCGATGGGGCTGTATATCAGTGGTAATTCTATCGGCGGGATGAGCGGCCGCTTAATTACTGGGGTGCTGAGCGATTTCTTTTCCTGGCGCATTGCACTGGCGGTAATTGGTTTATTTGCATTAGCCGCCGCGTGTATGTTTTGGCGTATCCTTCCGCCATCCAAACATTTCCGCCCCACCTCATTGCGCCCCAGAACACTGGCGATCAATTTCAAATTACATTGGCGAGATCCCGGTTTGCCTCTGTTGTTTGCTGAAGGTTTTTTGATCATGGGCAGCTTTGTGACTTTATTTAATTACATTGGCTATCGTTTGTTAGCGCAGCCCTATTATCTCAGTCAGGCCATCGTCGGTTTATTATCGATAGTTTATCTGACAGGCTCTTATAGCTCACCCAAAGCTGGCGCATTAACCAGCCGCTATGGCCGTGGGCCGGTATTAATGGCATCGATAGGCATGATGTTAATTGGGGTTATTATTACTGGATTCTCTCCGGTGATAACAATTCTTATCGGTATGATGGTATTTACTGCCGGTTTTTTTGCCGCGCATTCTGTTGCGAGCAGTTGGATTGGCCGCCGCGCTCGCCGTGCTAAAGCACAGGCTTCATCACTTTATCTATTTTGCTATTACGCGGGTTCCAGTGTTGCAGGAACATTAGGCGGTATTTTCTGGCTTAATTTAGGTTGGATTGGTGTGGTTTCATTTATCGCCACCCTGCTGTTGATCGCATTGTATGTTGGCCAGCGATTACGTAAATTGCCCGAAGCGGCAAGAATTTAATCTCAAATTAGCTAAATCCTGTAGGATGCTAAATTACAATTTGACGTCCTCTCTCCTGTGTACCTATTATTAATACGAACCTAACGACTCTAGGTGACAGTTGCTTGAAATATAAATTAAGTATCTAATGTATTAAGGGATTTTATTACGCGATATTTCCTTAATTTATTTAATGTCAGGAGAAAATATGACAAACCACTTTCTTACTCTTTGGGACATATTGGCGACAACGTTTTCAATTTTCTTTTTCATCGCCTACTTGCTGATTCTGTTCCAGGTCATCTCTGACCTCTTCAGGGATCATGAACTGGGTGGATTTTATAAGGCAATTTGGATCCTGTTCTTACTCTTCATCCCGCTATTAACCTCTCTCGTGTATCTTATTACCCGCGGTAAAGGTATGGCACAACGCTATCGGGCGTCAGTGCAAAAATCGGTTTCTGATACTAACGAGTATATCCGTCACGTTGCGGGTAAATCTCCAGCAGAACAGATTACTGATGCTAAAAAATTATTGGATGAAGGCACTATTACCGAAAGCGAATACCAGCAGCTAAAAGCGAAAGCGCTGTCCTGATATTCTGCTTTATCACGCAAGGCTAAATGTCACTCACCCTGGCATTTGGCCTTTTTTTATTACGATGATTCAATCGAAAAAATAATAGGCAGTGGTGCTCAGTTGCCACTGAGTTTATAATCGCTGCCTTATGTTTATTATTTGCGAGATTCAGAAATGAAACACTCTTCGCTGCGGCGTTCGCTATTATTAGCCGGTATTACACTTCCCTTAGCCCATTTTGCTTTGCCCGCTTGGGCTGGCGCTGTATCTGCAACATTAGATAAGCAACTGGCTGAACTTGAACGGGGCGCTAATGGCCGTTTAGGTATCGCGATGATTAATACTGCCAATGGCACCAAAATTCAGTATCGCGGAACTCAGCGCTTCCCATTCTGTAGCACTTTTAAGTTTATGCTGGCGGCAGCTGTTCTGGGCAAAAGCCAATCCCAGCCCAATTTGCTGGATAAACATATAAATTATCATGAGAGTGATTTGTTATCTTATGCGCCAATTACGCGTAAAAATCTTGCTCATGGCATGACGGTTGCGCAGTTATGTGCAGCAACAGTTCAATATAGTGATAACACTGCCGCGAATCTGTTAATCAAAGAGTTGGGTGGTGTAGAGGCTGTTAACCAGTTTGCTCGTAGTATTGGTGATCAGATGTTCAGATTGGACCGCTGGGAACCCGATTTAAATACTGCCGTACCCAATGATCCGCGTGATACTACGACCCCAGCGGCTATGGCGATGAGTATGAATAAACTGGTGTTGGGTGATGCATTACTCCCCGCTCAACGCAATCAACTCGCAGTATGGTTAAAAGGAAACACCACCGGCGACGCGACTATCCGCGCGGGCGCACCAAAGGATTGGGTGGTGGGCGATAAAACCGGCAGTGGCGACTACGGCACGACAAATGATATCGCCGTGCTTTGGCCAACTCAGGGAGCGCCTGTGGTTTTAGTGGTGTATTTCACGCAACGAGAAAAAGACGCGAAACCGCGCCATGATGTATTAGCCTCCGCCACCAAAATAATGTTGTCTCAGTTATCCTGATGTCCTGTGCGGGTGTTATCACCCGCCCTTTTACTGTTCATTCCTGAAGATGCTCTTCGGTCGTGCAGATCCCCGATGATTGATGGAGATTTCGAGCTTTCAGATATCTCTTTTTACTGATATAACCTTAATGTATGTTGTAACTAAAATGGCTTTATTTGAAATAATAATGAATAAATATGATTTGATAGACCGACTAAATAACCGCTTTGCTTTATTGGAAGTCGGCTTGCAGGATCTCCACCAGCAGCTTGAGGATTTACCTTTACTTGCCGCCCGTGTTTTTTCCTTGCCCGAGATAGCCAAAGGAACTGAGCATCAACCGATAAATCATATTTCCGTGCGCACAACGGTGGGGACTCAAGCACGAGATTTGGCGTTGCAGCATTATCAGCGGTTGTTTATTCATCACCAAGGCCAGAATATCAGCAGCAAAGCCGCCCTTCGCCTGCCTGGGGTGCTCTGTTTTTCAGTGACAGAGAGTCAATTAACAGCTTGCCAAAAAAGTATTCAACACATTAATCAATTAAAAACTGAGTTAGAACATATTGTTACCGTTGAGTCTGGGTTGCCGAGTGAACAACGTTTTGAGTTTATTCACACCCACTTGCATGGGTTGATAACATTAAATACCTATCGCACCATTACGCCGCTAATAAATCCCAGTTCAGTCCGTTTTGGTTGGGCTAACAAACATATTATTAAAAATGTGACTCGCGAAGAAATCCTGGCTCAGCTAAACAAAAGCCTGAATGCAGGCCGCGCGGTTCCGCCATTGACTTGTGAGCAGTGGGCGGAGATGATTAATCAAGAAATTAATGATGTGCTGCAATTGCCAGAAAAAGCCCGCTTAAAAATCAAACGGCCAGTCAAAGTGCAACCTATTGCGCGAATTTGGTATCAGGAGCAACAGAAACAAGTACAACACCCCTGCCCTATGCCATTGATTGCATTTTGCCAAATGCAGTCAGATGCTGAATTGCCTAAATTAGGTGAATTAACCGATTATGATGCCAGCCAAATTAAGCATAAATATAAGCCAGAGGCTAAGCCGCTGCGTCTGCTGGTGCCCAGATTGCATTTACATCTCGAAATAGAGGAATAAACTCACGCCGGGAACAGATCCCGGCATGAGTAGAGAGGTTCAAATGTGGGTTACTTCATGCTTCCAACCATATCTTCTGGTTTGACCCATTCATCAAATTGTTCATCAGTCAGATAGCCGAGCTTCAGCGCTGCCGCTTTAAGTGTCAGCCCTTCTTTGTGGGCTTTCTTGGCAATCTCAGCCGCTTTGTCATAACCAATATGGGTGTTTAGTGCTGTCACTAACATCAACGATTCATTCAGTAACTGCGTAATACGGTCGCGATTAGGCTCAATACCCACGGCGCAATGCTCATTAAAACCACGCATACCATCCGCCAGCAAACGAATAGATTGCAGGAAGTTATGAATAACCAGCGGGCGGAACACATTCAATTCAAAGTTACCAGACGCCCCGCCAATATTGACGGCAACATCATTCCCCATGACCTGCGCACATAACATGGTCATGGCTTCACATTGGGTCGGATTCACTTTACCCGGCATGATAGAACTGCCCGGTTCGTTTTCGGGAATAGAAATTTCCCCAATACCGCAGCGAGGGCCAGAAGATAACCAGCGCACATCGTTGGCGATTTTCATCAGTGAGGCGGCTAAACCTTTCAATGCGCCGTGACCATGAACTAATGCATCACACGTTGCTAATGCTTCGAATTTATTCGGCGCAGTGATAAAAGGTTGGTGCGACAGTGTCGCAATCTCTTTGGCGACGCGCACTGCATACTCCGGATGGGTATTCAGGCCCGTTCCGACAGCCGTGCCGCCCAGCGCTAATTCACACAGGTGGGGAATAGTGGCTTCAATATGTTGTAGATTGTGGGCCAGCATAGCCACCCAGCCGGAGATCTCTTGGCCCAGAGTCAGTGGTGTTGCATCTTGTAAGTGTGTTCGGCCAATCTTCACAATATCGCGATAGGCTTCGGCTTTATCGGCCAGCGTCTGCTGCAATACCTTCAGCTCAGGCAGTAAGTCCTGCCTTAACCCAATAACTGCGGCGACATGCATTGCGGTTGGGAATACATCATTTGAACTTTGGCTTTTATTAACATCATCATTAGGGTGAACCAGACGATGATTACCCCGCTCCCCGCCTAATAATTCACTTGCGCGGTTAGCCAGCACCTCATTCATATTCATGTTGGTTTGAGTGCCAGAACCGGTTTGCCAAATAGAAAGCGGAAACTCGCCAGCATGTTGGTCACTCAAGACTTCATCAGCCGCTCGCATGATGGCTTTCGCCCGCTCAGCGGCCAATAGCCCCAGATCCATATTAACCTGTGCGGCTGCCCGCTTGGTCAATGCCAGAGCATGAATCAGTGCGGTCGGCATTTTCTCTTGTGAAATACGGAAATGCTCCAGTGAACGCTGGGTTTGTGCGCCCCATAATTGATTTGCCGGTACATCGATAGGCCCCATTGAGTCTTTTTCACTGCGGGTGGTCACCATCACTGTCTCCTTAGCACGTAGAACAAAAGTTGAGGTATGTCATGCCAGTCGCATTGGCAGCATTACGCTTATCATGGCATATTTATCGTCACCTTTATGCGATTGATTCGCATTTCTATCATTTAGTTGCCCTTAGCTAAGGGTGAATTGCATTACCACTTGCAACCCCTCTGGCCCCATTGTTTACTAAGGGACTATTTTTATTCGGGCGATAAGTTTCGCCAATCTTGATGGCAGATGACCCATATGCAAAAAATGAAGAATGCAGTACAAAACTACGCCTGGGGCAGTACCGATGCGCTCACCGAGCTTTATGGTATTGAAAATCCACAAGGTCAACCCATGGCAGAATTATGGATGGGCGCACACCCTAAAAGTAGTTCTGAAGTTGCTGATGCAAAGGGTCATTGGCATTCATTGCGTGAGGTTATTGAGCAAAACCCAGAGGCCAATTTAGGCCACGATGTTTTCCAACGCTTCGGCGAATTGCCATTCCTGTTCAAAGTACTGTGTGCCGCGCAGCCACTCTCAATTCAGGTACACCCCAGCAAGGCCGCGGCAGAAATTGGCTTTGCCAAAGAGAATCAGGCCGGTATCGCGCTGGATGCCGCCGAACGAAATTATAAAGATGCCAATCATAAACCGGAGTTGGTTTATGCTCTTACCCCTTTCCAGGCAATGAATGGTTTCCGCACGTTGGATGATATCGAGGCCCTGCTCCAGCCATTATCCGCCGCTCATCCCGATATCGCGGCGTTTCTACGAGATCCTGACACTGAACACTTAGCCACATTATTTGCCAGTTTGTTAAGTATGGCTGGCGAAGAGAAAACGCGCGCTTTGGCTATATTGAAAGCGGCCTTAAATAATCAATTGGGTGAGCCATGGGATACTGTTCGCAGTATTTCGCGTTTTTACCCTGATGATAGCGGCTTGTTCTCGCCACTCTTGCTTAATGTGGTCACACTTGAGCCGGGCGAAGCCATGTTTCTGTATGCCGAAACCCCCCATGCTTATCTGAACGGCGTGGCGCTGGAAGTGATGGCCAACTCTGATAACGTATTACGCGCAGGGCTAACACCTAAGTTTATCGATATCCCTGAGTTAATGGCTAACCTGCAATTTATTCCTAAACCTGCGGCCACCCTGCTAACCACACCGCAACAGCAAGGTCACGAGCTGGTATTCCCCATCCCGGTTGAGGATTTTGCTTTCTCCCTGCATACATTAACGCCGGAACCACAGCCGCTGGCACAAAACAGTGCTGCTATCGTGTTTTGTATTCAAGGCCAGGCGGTCTTGCACAAACAGCAACAAGAAATCACGCTGCAACCGGGTGAGTCCTGTTTTATTCCCGCAAATGAATCGCCCGTTACGGTACAAGGAGTGGGTTCAATTGCCCGAGTTTACAACGCAGGGTGAACGAAGTGACTCATTTTGTTGTCTATTGCTGGCCTTTTGATGCAGCGATGGTTAGATTTCAATATCGCAATAAGTCGTTAACGTCGCAATAATGTTTGTGTACGGTTAATCTACGCCTATATTTATTTGGGAAATGTTGTTTCCTCACATATTCTATAGCGGCCTCAACGAGGTGACTCCATGGACGGGCCGAGTCATAAGAGCAGCCAACGCATACGCAACTTGAAGTATGACGGGTATTTTTTAACCAGTAACTCATTACCGCGTTCAACATAGTGAATTGGGTGTATTAGAAAAGGATGAACAGAACAATGAAAAAATCGTTAGTGGCTGTCAGCGTCATTGTCGTACTTGGCGCAGCATGGACTGGGGCCTCATGGTATACCGGCAAATTAATTGAACAACGTATGGGTGAATTGGTTAATAACGCAAACGACCAGATCAGAACTTTGTTGCCTAAAGCAGGTGTGAAGTTCGCCTATAAAGATTACCAACGCGGCCTGTTCAGTAGCCAGGTTCGCTATATATTACAATCAGATAGCACTGTCGCGGGTGAAAAAGCCTTAAAAGACGGTGAGGAAGTGGCATTCATCGAGACTATCGATCACGGCCCATTCCCTCTGGCGCAGTTGAAAAAATTCAATCTGATCCCAAGCATGGCCTCAGTACATACCGAGCTTGCGAATACTCCAGCATTGAAAAAACTGTTTGAAGTCACCAAAGGTCAGTCGCCGTTTACTGCGGATTCTCGCATTTCCTACAGCGGTGATACCTCTTCCGCCATCACGTTTATTCCTATTGATTATCAGCAAAACACCACCAATATGAAGTTCTCTGGGGCTAAAATTGATGCTGATGTCTCCCGTGATCTGCGTGATGTTAAAATGAGCGGCACCAGCGACAGCCTTGTTTTCGCTAGCAAAAATCAGTGGGATCAGCTTGAGCAATTTAGCCTGCAAGGGTTGGTGATTAAAAGTGATACCAACATTGGCAAGTTCGATCTCAGCATTGGCTCCCAACAACTCAATATCAAACAAATCGGTTTGAGCATTGATGGTAAAGACACCGCGACACTGGTTGGCTTTAATCTTAATACCCAGCTAGGTGAAACCGATAAAGACCTGAATGGTAAATTGACCTACCAGTTGGATGCATTAAAAATTCAGGATAATGACTTTGGTTCCGGCAAATTGGCTTTCGCGTTTAATCATCTGGATGGTCAAAGCCTGAAACAGTTCTCCAGTGCCTATAATCAGCAAGCTTTAAAAGCGATTCAGGCGGGTGAAACTCTGGATCCAGAAGCCTATCAACAACAAATGACCGAAATGCTGCTGGCGAACCTGCCGGCGTTGCTCAAAGGCAACCCGACAATAAGCATTGCGCCACTGAGCTGGAAAAATGCCAAAGGTGAAAGTACTTTCACTCTGGATATTGCGCTGACTGACCCCACTCAAGCCAAAGTGGGTGCAGAACCACAGCTCGCGCCGCAGTTTGTGAAAAAAGTTGATGCCACGCTGACCATCCCGATGGCAATGGCGACCGAGATGACAACTCAAGCAGCCCGTCTGCAAGGTTACAGCCCGGAAGAAGCACAAAAACTGGCACAACAGCAGGTGCAGGGCATTGCTGCCATGGGCCAGATGTTTAAACTGACCACCACCAAAGATGATGTGATCAGCAGCAGTTTCCACTTTGCTGATAATCAAGTCGACTTGAATGGCCAGAAAATGTCACTGCAAGAATTCGTTGGCCTGTTCGGTATGTTCGGCGGTGTACCTGCTGATGAAGATACCGGTGCGGAACCTGAAGAAGCAGCCCCTGCGGCACCAGCAGTAAAATAAGTTTTAACATCATGGCATTCAAGACATGAATAAGCGGAGCCTGATGGCTCCGTTTTTTTATCTAAAGAAGTCTGGGTATTCGCGGCTCGCGACAGTGATCGGCCGTGATCACGCCGACCCACGGCGGATCAACACCGGCGGTAATATGACGTTTTGCAGTTGTAAGTCGACACCCGCGATGCGCTGAAGTAACCGCTGCCCAGCACTGTAGCCAATTTCCCGGGCCGAACTGGTGATAAAGGTTAATGGCGGCTCTGTCAGTTCTGCTTCAGGGACATCACCAAAGCCTATCAATGCAACTTGCTGATCGAGATAAGTATCCACTCCGGCGCTGCCAATTGTTCTGCCGGTACGCAAAATACCGAAATAAGCCCCCAGCGCAACAGAAGCTTGATGGCATACTATGGCGCTGACATTGGGATGATGGCGTAATAGCGCCTCAGCGGCATCGGCTGCGGCCTGTTGTTGACCCTCACACTCGACAACCCACTCCGAACGAAACGGTAAACCATACTGCACCAGCGTGGCACAAAATCCCCCGAGCCGCTCAGCCCGCGTTAATGAGTGCGAATGTCCGCCAAGATAGGCTATTTGCCGATGACCTCGGCCAATCAGAAACTCGGTCGCCATTTTAGCGGCTTGCATATTATCTGGGCGCACCACATCCACCCCATCCAACACATTTGACCGTGCCGCACAAATCAGGGGAATATCATGCTCTGCGGCCTTTTCTTGCAGCCCCATCTCCCGTTTTGCGCCGCCGCCCAGCACCAAACCGTCCACGCCTTGATCAATAAGTGTATCAAAACAACGCAGTAACCCCTTTCCTTCCCGGCCGCTTTGCGTCAGGAACAGCAATTTACCTTCGGCCTCAATCGCCTCACTTAACCCGGCAGTCATTTCTGCGTAGAAGGGATCGCCAATATCGCGCACAATTAAGCCAATCACACCCGACTCCCCGCCGCGTAATTGCGCGGCCTGGCGGTTTCGCACATAACCTAATTGTTCAATGGCCTGATTGACCCGGTCGGCGGTTGCCGGGGAAATACGTCCTTTACCACTGATAGCTAATGAGACAGTCGCCACGGAGACGCCAGCCAATTTAGCCACATCGGTGATTGTCATTTTTTTAGTTGTCATAACCGCTGATAAGCATTGTTAACGTAGCCTTGTCAATCTCCGCACCTCAGCACGAAGTCCAATATCTCTGAGCAAATATTACACCCACAACACCCAAGTTATCCCTCGAAACAAGCTAAGTTAAACGTTTAATCTGATGATTTACTCTAATACAGAAATAGGATCCGTAATTGTGACTTGTCACTCATATTATCTCGGTTAAACGTTTTATCTTATTTTACCTCCAGACAGGGAGACGAAATAGTCGCCGTTATTTATCATCAAAATTCTGCAACGGCGTTTTTAACATCAGGTGTGTCAGTACAGGAGTCACTATGTCAGCGGCAAAAAAACAAAAAATTACGCTGTGGGAGTTTTTTCAGAGTTTAGGGAAAACTTTCATGCTACCGGTCGCCTTGCTCTCCTTCTGCGGGATCATGCTGGGGATCGGCAGTTCACTGAGCAGTAAAGATGTCATTACCCTCTTGCCATTTATTGGCCACCCTGCTTTCCAGCTATTGTTCACCTGGATGAGTAAGGTCGGTTCATTTGCCTTTAGCTTCTTGCCCGTCATGTTCGCCATCGCGATCCCGTTGGGCATGGCACGCGAAAACAAAGGCGTCGCGGCATTCTCCGGCTTCGTCGGTTTTGCTGTCCTGAATTTGGCCACCAACTTTTATCTCACCACCAGCGGTGTGTTACCCACAACCGATCCGTTGGTGCTTAAAACCCATAACATTCAGAATATTTTAGGTATTCAGTCCATCGATACCGGTATTTTAGGGGCGGTGATTGTTGGGATCATTGTCTATTTGCTGCATGAACGCTTCAATACCATTCGCCTGCCTGATGCATTAGCATTCTTTGGCGGTACGCGTTTTGTCCCAATTGTCACGACTGTGGTGCTGGGATTAGTGGGTTTATTGATCCCGTTGATCTGGCCTTGGTTCGCCGCCGGCATTAATGGTCTGGGCCGTTTGATTAATGGTGCGGGCATGTTCGGCCCCATGATCTTCGGCAGCGGCGAGCGCTTATTACTGCCGTTCGGCTTGCATCATATTTTGGTCGCTCTGATCCGCTTTACCGAGGCGGGCGGGACTATGGACGTATGTGGCCACAGTGTGAGTGGCGCGTTGACCATCTTCCAGGCGCAATTATCTTGCCCTACTACCACCGGGTTCTCAGAAAGCGCCACTCGCTTCTTGTCACAAGGTAAAATGCCCGCGTTTCTCGGCGGTCTGCCGGGGGCTGCACTGGCGATGTATCACTGTGCTAAGCCAGAAAATCGTCATAAAATTAAAGGGTTGTTGATTTCCGGCGTGGTGGCTTGTGTTATCGGCGGGACTACTGAACCTATTGAATTCCTGTTCTTGTTTGTGGCTCCGTTCCTGTATTTGATCCATGCCATCCTGACGGGTTTGGGCTTTACCGTGATGGCGTTACTGGGCGTGACCATCGGGAATACGGATGGCAATATCATTGATTTCGTGGTGTTTGGCATCCTGCACGGTACAGCAACCAAATGGTATTGGGTGCCCGTCGTTGCCGGGATCTGGTTTGTTGCTTACTACTGTATTTTCCGTTTTGCCATTCAGCACTTCAATATCAAAACGCCAGGTCGCGAGAATGAAACCACCGCCAGCAGTCAAGCGGAAAAAGCCGCCAGTAGCGGAGTGACCGGTAAGTCCGGCTATAACTCCCCTGCTATCTTGGCCGCGTTGGGCGGTGCCGATAATATTGTCTCTCTGGACAACTGCATCACGCGCTTACGGATGTCGGTGAAAGATATGGGGTTGGTGGATAAAGAAGCACTTAAAGCCAATCGGGCCATCGGCATTATTCAGCTCAACGACCACAATCTTCAAGTCGTTATTGGCCCACAAGTGCAATCAGTGAAAGATGAATTAGACTCACTGATAGGCAGTGGCCAATTTGCCACGGCATAATTTTGTTATCCGCTAAGCGCTGTGAGGGATGAATAAAGTCAAAGGCCAATCCTTCACTCACTGAGCTTAAGCCGTTTTGTCATTAACCTCTACGGGGTACTCAGGTGCCCCGTGATTAATAAGCGAGATACTGATGTTCGATTTCTCCACCCCGGTTGATCGCCATGGCACTTGGTGTACCCAATGGGACTATATTGCCGACCGCTTTGGTGCCGCTGATTTGCTGCCATTCACCATCTCAGATATGGACTTCCCTACCGCTCCGGTTATTTTACAAGCGCTTAAGCAGCGAATTGAACACGGCGTTTTGGGCTACAGTCGCTGGCAACATGAAGATTTTCTCGGTGCTGTCCGTCACTGGTATCAGCAGCGTTTTCAGTGTCATATTGATACCTCGATGGCGGTCTATGGCCCGTCGGTTATCTATATGGTGGCTCAGCTTATCCGCTGTTGGTCAGCACCCAGTGATTTCGTCGTCACACACACTCCGGCTTATGATGCTTTTTATAAAGTGATCCTCGGCAATCAACGCCAGTTGTTGAGCTGCCCATTGCATAAAATTGATAATCAGTGGCAATGCGATATGGCACATCTGGAAGCATTACTGGCACGTCCGCAAACCAAAATATTATTATTATGCAGTCCGCATAATCCAACGGGTAAAGTCTGGACACCGGGCGAGTTGGCGCAAATGGCTGAACTGTGTGAGCGCCATGACGTGAAAGTCATCAGTGATGAGATTCACATGGACATGACCTGGGATAATCAGGTTCATACTCCATGGAGCCAAGTGGGGCAAACACCGTGGGCCTTGCTAACCTCCGGTTCCAAAACATTTAATATTCCCGCATTAACAGGGGCTTACGGTTTTATCAGTGATGCCGTGACTCGTGATACCTACACCCAAATGCTCAAAAGCCGCGATGGCCTCTCTTCTCCGGCAGTATTAGCCATTGTCGCGCATATCGCCGCTTACCGGCAGGCAGAGCCTTGGTTAGATGAGCTGCGCAGTTATCTGCAAGCAAATCTGGCATATGTGGCACAGCGACTCAATGAAGCCTTTCCCGCATTAAACTGGCTGCCACCTCAGGCAACTTACTTAGCGTGGATAGATTTGCGCCCACTGAATATTGATGACCATCAATTACAAAATGTCCTGATCGAGCAAGAAAAAGTCGCCATTATGCCCGGTTTCACTTATGGCGAAGAAGGCCGTGGCTTCCTGCGCCTCAATGTCGGCTGTTCACGCAGTAAAGTTGAAGCCGGGATGGATAAACTCATTCACGGCATTCAGACTTTACAAGGAAAATAGCAAACCATTCGCCGTCAATATCGCCCTATTTTCAGCGCCTTTGATCAGGTAAAAGGCGCTGAAATGAGATATTAATCACTTTTTTATGCAACACGGTGGATATTTTCACTGTTTTGTTTTTATAATGTTCTGCACTTTACCCACAAGAACCTATTTTAAAAAGTGAGTGCACATATGATTGACTCCCGCCTTCCCCTGACTGACATTCATCGCCACCTTGACGGCAATATTCGTGCGCAAACTATTTTGGACTTGGGTCGCCAGTTCAATCTGTCACTTCCTGCTGATGAGTTAGAGGCTTTGCGCCCCCATGTCCAAATCATCCAAACTGAACCCGATTTAGTCAGTTTTCTGCAAAAATTAGATTGGGGCGTCGCCGTTTTAGGTTCTCTGGAAGCTTGCCGTCGAGTGGCTTATGAAAATGTCGAAGATGCTGCCAACGCCGGTTTACATTATGTCGAGCTGCGCTTCTCTCCATTTTATATGGCGATGAAACACCAGTTACCTGTCGCCGGTGTTGTAGAGGCGGTCATTGACGGTATTCAATCTGGTTGCCGTGATTTTGATATTGATATTCGCCTCATCGGCATTCTCAGCCGAACTTTTGGTGAGCAAGCCTGCTTGCAAGAGTTGGATGGGTTACTGGCGCATCGGGATGGTATTACTGCGCTGGATTTAGCCGGTGATGAGCTGGGTTTCCCCGGTGGTTTATTCCGCAGCCACTTTAACCGCGCGCGGGATGCTGGTTTGCGAATTACCGTCCATGCTGGCGAGGCCGCAGGCCCCGAAAGTATCTGGCAGGCTATCCGTGAGTTAGGTGCAGAACGCATTGGCCACGGTGTTAAAGCCATAGAAGATATTAAGCTGATGGATTATTTAGCTGAGCACAACATTGGTATTGAATCTTGTCTGACATCTAATATCCAGACCAGCACCGTCGCATCGCTGGCCACGCATCCCCTCGCCACTTTCTTGCGCCATGGCGTATTGGCATCAATCAATACGGATGATCCTGCGGTTCAAGGAATTGAAATTGCTAATGAATACCAGATAGCGGCGCCCGCGGCGGGCTTAACGGCACAAGAAATTCGTCAAGCACAGGAAAATGGCCTGACCATGGCATTTATCAGCGAACCAGAGAAACAGGCGCTACGCGATAAAATTCGCGGCTAAGCAGCCGGAGATAAAAGAGCGCGCATGACTAAAAAGTGCTGCGCGCTTGCTGGTGTGATGTTTGCAGGCATGATGTTTACTGGCGTGATTAAAGGAACGCGTCGACGGCTCACCCAAGGCATTTAAAACCAAGGGTGAATCCAACGGCGCGTTTCTCTTTCATTATTACGATGTTTCGCTTCTCTCCGCCGTGTGGGCTTCAGCACGCTCTCTGGCGACTCGTTTGGCGTAGCGCTGGGCTAATACCGCGCAAACCATCAATTGAACCTGATGGAATATCATCAATGGCAATACCATAACCCCCACTACAGAGGCAGGAAACAGCACATTGGCCATTGGAATCCCATTTGCCAGGCTTTTCTTCGAGCCGCAAAACACAATGGTAATTTCATCGGCGGTGTTAAAACCTAACCAGCGCGCAGCAAATATATTGACAACCAACACCACGGTCAGCAATACCATTGAGCAAACCAATATTGCCAGCAAAGACCAGCCATCGATTTGATGCCAAATCCCCTGCACCACCGCCTCACTGAAGGCGACATAAACCACCAATAAAATGGATGACCGGTCAGTAATATTAACCAGCTTTTTATGGCGCTCAACCCATTTGGCAATCAGTGGGCGTGATAAATGACCAACAATGAATGGCACCATCAATTGCATGACAATAGAACCAATAGCATGCAAAGTATCAGTGTCCCCTCCCTGTGTTTGCATCAACATGCCAACCAGAATCGGTGAGAGGAACACACCGAGAATACTGGACGCCGAGGCGCTGCATATCGCGGCGGCAACATTCCCCCCCGCCACCGAGGTGTAGGCGATAGCCGATTGAACCGTAGCGGGCAGCGCACACAGATAGAGGAATCCCAGATACAGCGTGGGCGTTAACACGCCAGGAACTAACACATTCATGCCCAAACCCAATAATGGGAATAACGCGAATGTGCTGAGGAATACCACCAAATGCAGTTTCCAATGCCCCATGCCGGAAACTATTGCTGCGCGGGAAAGCTTGGCCCCGTGCATAAAGAATAATAACGCGATGGCCGCAGTTGTCAGGTGCTCGAACCACACCTTAACTTCCCCCTCACAGGGGAATATTGAGGCAATAATAACAACCAATATCAGTACTAATAAAAACTTATCTATCCGTAAGCGTTGTAACCAAGACATGCCACAGTATTCCTTTAATGATACCCGTCATACTTCAAACTGCATGGGTGTTAGCTACGCACGCTCACTGGCAGCGCTTTTTTCTGTTGATCAGAGGCGATACCCAACTCAATCAGCTCCATCACCTTGATGGCTTCAGATGCCGGAACCGGATTGGCGGCAGTCCCCAAAATGGCATCGCGCACTCCAGCATAGTAAGCCGGATAATTGCCCGGTAATGTCAGTAAAGGTTTCTCCGCCAGAACACCGTCATGTGACAGTGTCACTACGCCATCTCGCATATCATAACCCCAATCCGCTTGCGGCAGACGTTCACCGGCTTTCAACCGGTCTTCCTGTGGGTCCAAACCAAATTTGATGTAGCTGCCTTGCAGGCCGTGGACAATATAGCGCGCGGTTTCTGCCGCCGCCAAAACCGTGCCGTGCAGCACAACACGCTGTTCCGGATAGCTGAGGATGGCATGGAAATAGTCAACGGATTGCGCACCCGGGCGCAGCATCCCTAAATCAACATTGAGGGTGTCTGGTAAACCAAACAGTTGCAGCGCTTGATCCAACAAATGGGGTGCCAAATCGTACCAAATGCCGCTGCCAGCACCGGCTTGCTCACGCCAACGCTGACGGATTTCCGGGCGATAGCGGTCAAAGTGGGATTCGAAATAGACCACTTTCCCCAGCGCCCCTTCTGCTAATAGCGTTTTTAATGTCAGGAAATCACTATCCCAGCGGCGATTATGAAACACCGATAAGAGCAGCCCAGCTTCATCTGCTTGTTTCTTCAGATCATTTGCTTGTGACAGTGTCACGGTAAACGGCTTATCCACCACGACATGTTTGCCGGCTGCTAGCGCCTGTTGCGCTAAAGGGAAATGGGTATCATTAGGAGTAGGAATGACGATGAGATCAATAGAAGGGTCATCAAATAAAGCTTGCGGGTCTGAAACAACTGTCATCGACGGCCAGTCAGCATGAACTTTACTAGCATCACTGCTAGAAACGCCCACCAGCTCCAGCCCCGGCGTCCCCATTATCAGTGGCGCGTGGAACGTTTTACTGGCGTAGCCATAACCCAGTAAACCTACTTTTATTTGTTCAGACATTGTATTTCCTCTTGCCCGGAATATCCGCTATTGATATCACTCGATTAGTCGATTTGACACCATGATGATTCCCGCGACAAGAGGTAATTTTTTACTTAACGTTATTGGCGGCGCTAAACCCGCACAATTGCTTCTGAATCATCCCGCCATTCCGGGTGGCGCAGACTGCGTTGCGGGTAGTTGGTTTCAATGCTGCGACGCCTGAAGTCACTAGGGCTAACCCCTACGCGCTTGCGGAAAACACGGGAAAAATAGAGCTGATCGTCATACCCCACCACGCGCCCAATGGTTGCAATGGGTTCTTGCGTAGTTTGCAGTAATAACTTAGCCCGGATAACCCGCTGGTCTTCGCGCCAGCGCAGGATATTAATGCCAACTTGCTCGCGAAACAGGTGGGCCAGCCTCGATGGTGACAAACAGACATGCCGCGCCACTTCATCAATACGCAATTCGCCCGCCAGATTACCGGTGATAAATTGGCATGCCTCGATAACGCGTGGGTCCATAATCCGCTGCGGGCTGAGGGGGTCTTCCTCCATGGCGCGCAGTAAGAGCCGCTCCAGCAAATTCATGCCTAACTCTTCACCAAAACGTCGGCCCGACTTTTGAGTTTGTTCTATATTGGCAAACAGCCTATCGAATTCCAGCAACAAATTGTTGTTAGGTAAGGATAAACGCCCGACTTCATGGGTTTTGCTGTGCCATTCTAACCAATCTGCCCAGTATGCCCGAGGCCGGAAATATACCCAGCGGTGATACCAGCAATCACTGTTGGGTGAGCGACCATAATAATGAGCCGCCTTAGGGGGAAAGAGCAGCAAGTCGCCGGGGTTGCTGTAAAATGTGTTTTCACCATCAAAAATCTTGCCCTGACCTTTAATGGTCAGATTCAGAATATAACCTTTCATGCCACCGGGCCGGTCGATAAAGAAATCGAGTGGTCCGTCAGCCAGAATCGGGGTTAATCCTGCGACCAGATATGCATTAAAGGTGTAGCCTGGCAGCAAGGGATTGGGTTGCGGTTCCTGAACCATTCGATGGTACATTGAGTCTCCTTAGCGTCCTTTTCTGGTGGATATGCGCTTATACCCACCATACTTCAGTTTATCGGGCAGATGTCAGACTGCCCGATAGCGATGACAGAATTGTGAGCCAGAGTGGATTTTTATGGACGTTTCTGTCACTCAAGCGCTTATACCGTCCGTTTAGCCAACTGTTTGTAACGGTCGAAGATAACCGCCGCCAGTAGGATTAAGCCGCGCACCACGTATTGGGAGAACGGCGAAATGTTCAGCAAGTTCATGGCATTTTCCACTGTCCCCAGAATCAAAATACCGGCGATAACGTAGGAAATTTTACCAATCCCACCTTTGAGTGATACCCCGCCGAGTACGCAAGCTGAAATGACGATCAACTCGTAACCAATCGAGGTCATCGGTTGGCCGCTGGTCATCCGCGAAGCCAAAATGATCCCCGCAGCGGCAGACACTAAACCAGACAGCACAAAGATAATAATTTTGGTGCGAACCACCGGAACGCCGGCTAAGCGGGCCGCATCTTCATTGCCGCCAATCGCCAAGGTGTTACGCCCAAAAGTTGTCTTGTTCAGCAGGAAACCAAACAGCGCCAGACAGCCAATGGTTATCCAAATCGGGGCAGGTAAACCCAGCCAGTTGGTATAGCCGAGTGCAAAGAAACGCTCATCTTCAATCCCCACCGCTTTACCATCAGAGATGATATAAGCCAGTCCGCGCACAATCTGCATGGTGGCTAATGTGGTTATCAAGGCGTTTATTTTCAGTCGGGCAATCACAAAGCCGTTTATCAAGCCGCACAGTGCGCCCAGTAATAACCCCGCACCGACCCCCAGCCACAAGCTTTCGGTCATATTGATCACTACCGCGGTGGTAACCCCAGCACAAGCAATGACGGAGGCGACGGATAAGTCAAAATCACCCGATGCCAGGCAAAATAGCATGCCGCACGCCACCATCCCCGACATCGAGATGGCCAGCCCTAGCCCTTTCATGTTGATAAAGGAGCCAAAGTTAGGCACAAAAATGACGCAGCCGATAAATACCACCGCGAAGACCACCAGCATGCCGTAGCTATCCCAAATACGCGAAAGGCCGAATCCCCCTCGCGCGGCAGTGTCTTGAGGTGGCTGCGACGGGCTCTTCTTATCTGAATTCAATGTTACGCTGGATATAGGTGCATTCATTACAATCTCCTTCACAATCAGGCCACCGCAGGTGCGGTGTCCGTCGCAATATTTGGGGTACGTAGCATTGCCAAACTGAGCGCTTGCTCTTCAGTGGCATCACCGTGTTCTAGCTCACCGGAGATAGCCCCTTCACGCATCACCACAATTCTGTCTGCCAGACCAAGAACTTCCGGTAAATCACTTGACGCAAACAGCACCGCAATGCCCTGTTTCGCCAGCGTATAAATGACGTTATAGATTTCATGCTTGGCCCCGACGTCAATACCGCGCGTCGGTTCATCCAGCAGAATCACTTTCATATCCTCGGATAACCAGCGGCCTAAAATGGCTTTCTGCTGATTCCCCCCGGAGAGATTCATAATCAACTGCTGGGGGCCAGGTGTTTTGATATTCAGTGATTGAATGCGGATCGCCGCATTTTCCCGCTCCCAACGATTATTAATCAGGCAACCTGCCGTCAGTGTTTTGCGTCGGGCGCTGATATTGATATTGTCCTGTACCGAATGCACCGGAATGATGCCATCTGCTTTGCGATCTTCCGGGCATAACATGATCCCGGCGGTAATCGCATCAATTGGCGAGCGAATAGTCAGTGGTTTGCCATCCAACAACACTTGGCCGCTGGTCAGTTTGGTGCCACCAAATAGCCCTTTAAGCAATTCACTGCGCCCGGCACCAACCAGCCCAAACAAGCCGACAATCTCGCCTTGATGCACGGTTAAGCTAATGGCAGATTTCACACCAATGGCTTTGACGTTTTGCAATGTCATGCGCTCAGGCCCGATATCACGGGGCTGATAACCATAAATATCCCCCAGATTGCGCCCGACCATGGCTTGCACCAGTGAGTCATTATTCACCTGAGCCATGTCCTCAAAAGTCCGGACATAGCGGCCATCTTTGAACACGGTAATGGCATCACTCAGCGCAAATATTTCTTCCATACGATGAGAAACATATAAAATGACCCGCCCTTCGGCGCGTAATTCGCGAATGACGCGGAACAGTTGTTCAATTTCTCTGGCGGAGAGCGAACTGGTCGGCTCATCAAAAGCAATGATTTTGGCATTACGGGCCAGCGCTTTGGCAATTTCCACCATCTGCCATTGGCCGATGGAGAGATATTTCAGTGGGGTGTCGGGGTCAATATCCAGTCCGAGATGTGAGAGCTGCAAACTGGACTCATAGCGCAGCAATTTGCGGTCAACCATGCCCATTTTGGTCGGCAATTGGCCCAGATAGATATTTTCTGCCACGGTCATTTCGGGAACCAAATGCAGTTCCTGATAAATAATGGCCACGCCGGCGTCCAGCGCCTCAGTGGTATTGGTAAAATTAACCGCTTTGCCTTTAATGCGAATTTCACCCTGAGTTGGGGTGTAATTGCCACTGAGAATTTTTAGCAAGGTCGATTTCCCTGCGCCATTCTCCCCCATCAGGGCATGAATTTGCCCGGCCTGACAGGTAAAACTGATGTCATCCAGCGCTTGAACACCGGGGAAACTTTTTCCGATGCCACAAAAAGCCAGATAAGGTGACTGTTCGGCTTCCAGCTCGGCTTGTAACGCAGAATGGAGTGCTGACATGATGGCTTCCTTTATAGATTTTGGGTTGCACAACACCACTGACTGCGTGGTCATTGGGGCAAGCCGTAACTTGCCCTCAGTGCGCCATAGCGTTTAACGGATTACATCAAGCCTTTTTTCTCCAGCTCGGTTTTGAAGTTATCGCGGGTGATAAGCACCACATCAGTCACTTCAGTAAACTTCGCTGGCTCAACATCTTTGGTCACCCAGTCATGCAGCATCTGAATACTTTTGTAGCCATGAATATCCGGGCTTGGTAACAAAGAGCCATAGAAGCCAGTCGCCTGACCCTTAGACAGTTCGCTGACCGCATCAACACCATTAATACCAATGCCTATTACATTTGGTGCCTTAAAGCCTTGGCCTTCAGTTGCACGCACACCACCCAATACGGTGTTGTCATTCATTCCGACAATCAGCCAGTTTTTCACTTCAGGATGCTGTACTAACATGGAGTTAGCTGCATCGAATGCGCCGGGAATATCATTGGATTTGGTTGGTACTTTGTAGATTTGTTTTTCAGGGAAGCCGGCAGCTTTCAGCGCGTCCATTGACCCCGAGGTGCGGCGACGGGCGGTGTCCAGCTCATCAGAAGTGATCGCCATAACGGCGGTTTCCCCCGGTTGCCAGCCACGTTTATTCATTTCTTTCCACAGCTCCTGCCCTTGGCGCTCACCAATTTTGGTGGCCGCCATCATCACTAATGGCACGCTGTCCATCGGTTTGCCTTTAGCATTGACGAATTGATCGTCGACCGCGATGACTTTCAGGTTATAGCTGCGCGCTTTTGCTTCGATGGCAGGCCCCAGCTTTGGATCCGGTGTACAGATGACAAAACCTTTCGCCCCACTGGCGGCCAAGCTGTCGATGGCATTCAGGGTTTTTTCGCCATCGGGCACTGCAATTTTTATCACTTCAAAGCCTAAATCTTTGCCAGCTTTATCAGCAAACTTCCATTCGGTCTGGAACCAGGGCTCTTCAGGCTGCTTGACCAAAAAGCCTAATTTCATGCTTTCGGCAATAGCTGAATGTGACATAACTGCCGCTAACCCTACCACTGCCAGCGCCTTAGTTAATTTATGCATAGTGTTCTCCGGACTTTTTTTGTAGGAAGAGATAATTTTTGTTTATTTAATCGTCAGCCACAGCAATCAGTCGATTTTTAGTGGAAACGTTATCAATGGTATTTTTTAACTTATGCAAGGTTACAGCCTATATTAAAAGCGACTTAACCTCACCCTACACGGTAAGACGGAGACAGTTTTAACGTTAATTTTGTATCGGAATGTAGAGCGCTATCACATCCAGGGATTACAGTTTATTTATCCATGTATTCAGCAAAATTAACCTATTTCTAACTTTTGACTGACATCACAAAAATGCTATAGGAAGCAGGAAAGTACATACTTCCAGCTATTGCCTCCTCACCGCTTGCTGTCACTCACTCCTATCTTTGTTAGCAATTAATAGGCAATTGCCAATGAATTCTTGTTTTCAGCAATTAGTGAGGAGCAACCACCATGACAGGCGACGTTATATCGGCAGACCGCCCTTTATTGACACCAGAGGCTATCGCGCTCGGCTTGGATTTTGGCAGCGATTCAGTCCGGGTATTGGCGGTGGATTGTCAACATGGCACCGAGATAGATACTGAAGTTGTCTACTACCCTCGCTGGCAGAAAGGTCTTTACAGCCACGCCGCAGAAAATCAGTTCCGCCATCATCCCCTCGACTATATCGAAGCCATGGAGCAGGCAATTCGCCAAGTCGTCAGCCGCCTGTCTTTAGAACAACGTCAACACATCATTGGTATTGGTGTGGATACCACCGGCTCGACTCCTGCACCAATCGATGAGCAAGGCCAGATTTTGGCGCTACGCCCTGATTTTGCTGAAAACCCCAATGCCATGTTTGTGCTTTGGAAAGACCATACCGCCATTGAAGAAGCAGAAGAAATCAACCGCTTATGCCGCAGTGGTCAATTTGATGATTATTCGCGTTATATCGGAGGGGTTTACTCTTCCGAATGGTTTTGGGCGAAAATTCTGCATGTTACGCGCGCGGATAAAGCGGTTCGTGATGCGGCTGTATCATGGATTGAACTGTGCGACTGGATCCCGGCACTACTCTCAGGCACCACCGCGCCTAAGGATATTCAGCGAGGCCGGTGCAGTGCGGGGCATAAAAGCTTATGGCACCCTTCGTGGGGGGGCTTGCCACCACGTGAGTTTTTGGCAGCCCTTGATAGCAGTTTGGTCAACAATCTTGACTATCCGATGTTCACTGATACCTATACGGCTGAGCGGCCGGTGGGGTCAATTACCGCGGAATGGGCTGAGCGGTTAGGGCTGCCCGCTACGGTGGTTATTTCTGGTGGCGCATTCGATTGCCATATGGGTGCAGTCGGCGCAGGAGCTCAACCTTATACATTGGTTAAAGTTATCGGCACTTCCACCTGTGATATTTTGATTGCGGACGAAAAGTTAGTCGGCGAGAGAGCGATTGCAGGGATTTGTGGCCAAGTAGAAGGCAGCGTGGTCCCTGGCTGGATTGGTATGGAAGCCGGGCAATCGGCGTTTGGCGATATGTATGCCTGGTTTAGTCGTCTCTTGAGCTGGCCATTACATCAGGCCGCACTGGCACACCCCGAATTACAGCCGCAGTTAAAAAAGATTGAGTCTACCCTACTGGCTTCGCTGACAACCGAATGGGCTAAAAATCCTTCACTTGACCACCTGCCCGTGGTGTTGGATTGGTTCAATGGCCGGCGCACCCCGAATGCCAATCAGCGGCTAAAAGGCGTGATTGCTGACCTGAACTTGGGGACGGATGCCCCGACGCTGTTTGGCGGGTTTATTGCTGCCACCGCCTTTGGCGCTCGCGCTATTATGGAATGTTTCGAGCAGCAAGATATTCCGGTTGAGAACGTGCTGGCATTAGGCGGGATTGCACGTAAATCGCCGGTTATTATGCAAGTTTGTGCTGATGTCATGAACAGGCCGCTCCAGATTGTGGCATCGGATCAATGCTGTGCATTGGGTGCTGCTATTTTTGCAGCGGTTGCCGCCGGTATCTTTGACGACGTGCCAACTGCACAGCGCCACATGGCGTGCAAAATTGAACGAACCCTGACACCCAATGCTGCACAAGTGGCTCGCTATCAACAGCTTTATCAACGCTATCAACAGTGGTGTTTATCCGCTGAGCCACACTACGCACCGGTAACCGAAGCGACGTTATGACCTTGATGCTCCGGCTGATTTATCACTGTATGCTTTATAAAAATTGATTAAATGGAGTATCCGATGGACGTATTCAAACAGTCAGAAGTGTGGTTTGTGATCGGCAGTCAGAACCTGTATGGCCCTAAAACCCTGCAACAAGTGACGGATAATGCCCATCATGTCGTCAATAGCCTGAATAGCGAAGCGGGTTTACCGGTAAAACTGGTGTTGAAACCTTTAGTGACGACACCAGATGAAATCACTGCTTTATGTCGCGAGGCTAACTATGATACCGCCTGTATCGGTGTCATGACTTGGTTGCATACTTTCTCTCCGGCCAAAATGTGGATTGGCGGGCTGAGCATTCTGAATAAACCTTTATTGCAATTCCATACTCAGTTCAATGCTCAGATCCCATGGGAAACCATGGATATGGACTTTATGAACTTGAACCAAACCGCCCATGGTGGCCGTGAATTTGGTTTTATTGGCGCGCGAATGCGTCAACAACACAGTGTTATCACTGGCCACTGGCAAGATAAAGAAGCACATCAACGTATTGGGCAATGGATGCGCGTTGCCGCAGCCAAGCAAGAAAGCCAACAACTAAAAGTGGCTCGTTTTGGCGATAATATGCGCGAAGTGGCAGTGACTGAAGGGGATAAAGTCGCGGCGCAAATCCAGTTTGGTTACTCCGTGAATGCCTATGGCATTGGTGATTTGGTCACGGTGGTGGATGCAGTCAGCAAAGGTGACATTGACACTTTGGTTGAGGAGTATGAAGCCACTTACCGACTGACTGACGCGGTGAAGCTCAATGGTAATAAGCGCGAAAACCTGCTAGATGCCGCACGGATTGAATTGGGAATGAAGCGCTTCCTGGAACAGGGTGGATTTAAAGCTTTCACCACTAACTTCGAAAATCTCTATGGATTGAAACAGTTACCCGGATTGGCAGTTCAACGCCTGATGCAACAAGGCTATGGTTTTGGTGGCGAAGGCGATTGGAAAACCGCGGCATTATTGCGCATTCTGAAAGTCATGGGCACCGGTCTGAAAGGCGGCACCTCCTTTATGGAGGATTACACCTATAATTTCCAGCCGGGTAATGATCTGGTGGTCGGCTCCCATATGCTCGAAGTGTGCCCGTCTATCGCCAAAGAAGACAAACCGCTGTTGGATGTTCAGCATTTAGGTATTGGCGGTAAAGCTGACCCTGCCCGCTTGATCTTCTCGACACCCGCTGGCCCGGCACTGAATGCCAGCCTTATCGATATGGGGAACCGCTTCCGCCTGTTGGTCAATGTGGTCGACACTGTTGAGCAACCGCATCCGTTACCAAAACTGCCCGTCGCACGGGCTATTTGGCAAGCACAGCCATCTCTGGCAACAGCGGCCGAAGCTTGGATTATTGCCGGTGGCGCACACCATACCGTATTCTCACAAGCCATCGGGGTAGATGAATTGCGTCTGTACGCCGAAATGCACGGCATTGAATTCCTGCTTATCGATAACGACACCACATTACCGGCATTTAAAAACGAAATTCGCTGGAATGAAGTGTATTACCATCTGAACCGTTAAGTCTGGTTTATCAGCACATTACATTCATTCATCAGTAAACCAAGGGGCTTAACCGCCCCTTTCTTTATTCTGTCTGTAATTGCCACAAACGTGCATAAGCGCCTGACTGAGTTAGCAATTCTTGATGACTGCCTTGCTCCAACACTTGCCCATCTTTTAACACCAAAATGCGATGGCATTGGCGCAATGTATTTAAACGGTGAGCAATGCAAATCACCGTCCGATTGCGGGTAATTTCCGGTAACTGGCGCATAATAGCCGCCTCAGATTCATAATCTAATGCACTGGTTGCTTCATCAAGAATCAGTATTTTAGGGTCTGCCATTAATGCTCGAGCTAAAGCAACGCGCTGGCGCTGACCGCCTGATAACATGCCCCCTCGCTCACCGACTTGCGTTTGATAGCCTTGTGGCAATGCGCTAATAAAGTCGTGTGCCCCGGCCAGCCGGGCAATATATTCAACTTGAGTATCCTCAGCATTGGGCCGGCACTGACATATATTGTCCCGTATCGTGCCGGAAAACAGTACGCTTTCCTGTAACACCACACTCATCTGGCAGCGCAATGAAGTCGCATCAGTTATAGCCAAATCCTGCCCATCCACCAGAATCTGCCCATGCTGCGGTGTGTACAACCGTTGGAGCAACTTAGTCAATGTTGATTTACCACAGCCCGATGGCCCGGTAATGCCGATAAATTCCCCACTGGCAATATCCAAACTGAGATTCTGTATCACCTCAGCGGTATCGGGCCGATAGCGGAAACGGACTTGCTTAAAGGCCAAACTCCCCGCCCGACTATTGTGCGAAACCAACCCCGCACTGCCCGGTTCCGTTGGATAATCCATAATGGTGCCAATACGTGTTAAGGCGACTTGCGTGTGCTGGAAATCTTGCCAGATCTGCGCCATTCGCAAGATAGGTTGAGTGACATAGCCAGAGAACAGAGTAAAGGCGATAAATTGCCCAGGGCTAAGCTCCCCCGCTAATACCTGCGTCACGCCAAACCACAAGACAATCGCAGAGGTGACTTTATTGATGAGTGTGATGCCCTGCTCGGCTATATTTGCAGCCCGGGCGCAAGCAAATGAGGCTCGCACATAACTCGCCAATGATTGCCGCCAGCGCTGGATAAAGTGGCTTTCGGTGGCCGAAGTTTTGATGGTTTCTAACCCACTAATGGCTTCTGTCAAAAATGAGGTGTTATCTGCGCTGGTTTCATATTGGCGTTCAACCCGCTGACGTAATACTCGCCCCACAGCCCACCAAAACAGCAGATAGCACAACAGCGAGAACAGCACTATCCACGTCAATTGTTGGCTATAACAAAACATCACGGCAATAAAGGTACTGACAAACACCAAATCCAGCAGCATTGTTAAAGCAGAACCGGTCATAAAACTGCGGATTTGCTCCATTTCCCGCATTTTGGCAATCGTCTGCCCAGTTTGTTGCGAGCCAAAGTATCCCAGAGGTAACCCCAGTAAATGGCGATAAAGTCGCGTATTCAGCTCCGCACCGACCCGGCTGGATAAATGTGCGAATAACCAACTGCGCAAAAAGGTATAACAGGGTTCAGCAATTGCCAGCGCAATCATGGCCGTGCCGAGCACCGCCAGGCTCCCCACACCACGGCTGACCAAGACTTTGTCTATCACCGTCTCAAACAGCATCGGTGTCACCAGCAAAATGCCCTGTAACAGCAATGAAACCAAGATGATATTACGTAATTGATGGCGATATTTGCTGATAACCGGCATAAACCAACTAAAACCAAAAGCGATTTTCTTCTGCTCTTGCGGATCAGCTTTGGCCAACAAGATAGCCTCACCGCGCCACAAGTTGGCCAATTCTTGCTGGCTTATTTGCTGTTGCCGGCCATCTGCGGCGAAATACACCATTGCGTTTTGCTCGTTGAGGGCCAGCAATACATACCACTGGACGCCATCACTAAACACAATGGGGAACATAAGATTGCCCAGTCGCGCAAAGGGCTGTTGGACAGTTCTGGCGCGCAAGCCAATCCAGCTAGCACAACGGCATAGCGCAATGTTATCTATCTTATTAGGCGATAACCCGAGTTTATGGGCGAGTGACGGTGCCTCGACCGCCAGATCAAAACACGCCGCGGCGCGCGCCAGTGCTTCAAGTGGCTGAATAGACTGAGTTAATGTTGAGTTCGTCATTTCAGCGCTCCCTCATAGCTTCTGATTGATATTGCTGTAATGGACTGAGCAAATAATCAATAACCCGTCGACGGCCGGTTTTAATCTCGACACTGACAGCCATCCCCGCCGACAGCCGTACCGGTTTCCCCTCTATGGTTAGCGTGTCACTATTGAGCCGAATTCGCGCAGGAAAGACTAAGCCTTGCTGTTGATCTTCCATCGCATCACGGGAGATATGCTTAACTTCACCAGACAGTGTGCCAAATCGGGTATAGGGGAAACTGTCGACTTTGACCTCCACCGCCTGCCCGGGCAGAACAAAACCAACATCTTTGTTGAGGATCATGACATCAAGCTCTAGCTGATGATTTTCTGGCACCAAGACCATCAGTGGCTGAGCACTGGTGACAACGCCACCAAGGGTATGTACGGCTAATTGCTGAATAACACCGGCCACTGGTGCGCGCAAACTTTGCTGGCGCTGTTTGTCTCTCAATTTGATCTGTTCTTGCCGCAATTGATTGATAATTTCGTGCGCTTTATTCAATTGCTCCTGATAACTTCGCTGCTTCTCGGCCAAATAGTGCAGTCGAGTTTGCATCAACTGACGCGCTTTAGCCTGTAAAATGGCCTGTTCACTTGCCAATCGACCGGCGTCAGCTCCCGCATTTAGCCATTCCCGCTCTTGCACTAAGAGTTCGACGGCAGCGATAGACTTGGATTTAGCCAGTGTTTGCAATGCTTGTAGCCGCTGATGAATGTTTTTCATCAAGGCTTCTTGGTGGATAATATTGGTGATCCCGGCCTGAATCTGAGCCTGATTGACGGCCTGTTCGCTATCCTGACGCGCTAACTCCGCATTGACCTCGTCATTCTCTTTCGCCAACAGTGAATTAGCAGTCATAACTAACCCGTTAGGGCTACGTCGAGGCGGAGTAAAATGGGCCAGCGGGTTGTCTGTGAGCAATGCCATCATTCGCGCAACTTCAAGCTCGCGGTGAATTAACTGCTGGTTGACATTGCCTAGCTCTGCATCAATGCCAATCGGATTTAATTCAATCAAAACCTGGCCTGCCGTTACCCTGTCACCATCACGCACATTAATACTCGCCACCACCCCCGGATCCAGAGGTTGGATAACTTTTGAATGTTCCGAAACGATCACTTTGCCATGAGCTGATGCATGGATATCAAGCCTGCCAACAATTGACCAAGCCAATACCAGTAGTAATGTCAGCGCCAAGAACCAGGCCGTGCGCCGCGCCATCGGTGCCACTGGCCGCTCCACAATATCCAGATAGGCGGGAAGGAAATCATACTCATCACGGGTGCGGCCCGAGGAAACAGAGTGTTGCCAGCGGCGCTTTACGGCATTAAGTAACGGAAATTTAACCAGATATTGCATCAACTTCATTTTGATTCTCCATGGCTAAAATTAGCCTGCTGCCGCCAAAGTTGTGCATAAACACCGTTTAACGCCAATAAGGCGTCGTGGTTGGCCAGTTCGGTCACACAGCCTTGGGTTATGACGCCAATTCGGTGGCAGTGTCGTACCGTGGAGAGACGATGAGCGATAGTGATAACAGTGCGATTAGCAATGATACGAGCCATGTTGTTCTGCACTTCGGCCTGTGATTCATCATCCAGAGCACTGGTCGCCTCATCAAAAATCAAAATTCGTGGGTTAGCCAGCAGTGTCCGGGCAATAGCAATGCGCTGGCGTTGCCCACCAGAAAGTGAGGCTCCGCCCTCTGACAATACCGTGTCATATCCCAATGGTAAGGCGAGGATAAAGCTGTGTGCGCCGGCCAAACCTGCCGCTGTGACCACATCATTTAGCGAAGCTGTTGGCCGAGAATGTGCGATATTTTCACGAACAGTTCGGTTAAACAGGTAATTTTCCTGCATCACCACCCCCACCTGACGGCGTAAATATTCAGGCGAAAAATGGTTTATCGGGCAACCATCAATATTAATTTTGCCTTGTTCAGCAATATAAAGGCGCTGTAATAGCCGAGCTACCGTGCTTTTACCTGAGCCAGATGGCCCCACCAGCCCGATATGCTCTCCGGCACACAGTGATAATGAAAAATCGCGCAAGACCGGATCAAGGTCAGGACGATAACGAAAAGTCACATTTTTCAGTGTGATATCACCCTTAACTTGCTTGTCAGACGGTGCGGCACCCGTGGCTTGCTCGACAGGCAAGCTCAAAATATCGGATATCAGCATCAGCCCAATCTGCGCCCGTATACTTTGTTGCCACAAATCAACCAGTTTACTCATGGGCATTAATGCCTGTACCGCCAACATATTAAAGGCAATCAATTGGCCGATACTGAGTTGCACTGACATCACTTGATAGGCTCCGATGACTATAACCAGCGCCCCAGCCAGTTTTTGCAGCAACTGAGCGCATTGGCTACTGAAACTTTGCACGTTTTGCACTTGAAAATTGGCTTGGGCATAATCACGAGTTTGGGTCTCCCAGCGCTGTTGCATTTGTGGCTCTAATGCCAGACTTTTTACGGTTTCGACTCCTGCGACAGTTTCGGTTAAAAATGCGCCATTTTGTGCCGCGCAACTGCACAGCACTTCGACTTTTTTTTGCAATGGTCGAGTGGTCAGGGCGGCTAATAACAAATAAAGCGGTAGCGTACCCAAAACAATGAATGTCAGCAGCGGCGAAATACACCACATCACGATAAATAATACCAAGGTAAAAACAACATCCACACATAATGTCAGGGCCGAACCGGTAATAAATTCACGGATACTATCTAATTCTCGCACCCTGGCGACAATATTCCCCACATGTCGCTGCTTAAAATAACTTAGTGGCAACTTAATTAAGTGTTGAAATAGCTTGCCGCCCAGTAAAATATCCACCCGCGTTGTCGTATGGCTAAAAATATATTCCCGCAAGAGCTTTAGTACAACTTCATATATTCCCACCACTAATAATACAATAATTAACACATCGAGAGTCGTCAGCGCATTATGGACTAGGACTTTATCCATAATCACCTGAAAGAAAAGTGGAGATATCAATGCCAGGAACTGCAATAGCATTGATAATACCAAGACCTGAACCAGTGATTTACGGTGACGTAATAAAACCGGGATAAACCAGCGGATGTTAAAACGCGAATGGCTGCAATAGAGGACAACTCCGCCCCACATCAAACTAAGCTCTTGATAACTTATTATTTTTGGCTTATCACTGTCAGCGTGTTGAATCAAAGCCTGCTGATCATTCAGCCGGGCCAATAAAATAAACCGGCCTTGTGTATCACGAAATGCCAGTGGCAATTGCCCTGTTTTAATTTTATTTAAGGGTTGCTTTTTTACGGTGAAACGAACGGATGTCGCGCGCGACAGTTGTGATAAATAGCGTTGTAATGATGTGAATGTTACCCTTATCGTGATATCAATTGCAGCTTTGCGGCCAAATATTTCCACAGGTTCGGCATTAATCCCGGCTAAACGCAGCAACTGTGCTGCACAGACTAAAGAAGAATGAATGTGATTTTCCATAAATTGCATTGCCTATGTTTTCATCGTCAGAGTCAAATAACTTTCTATAGCCATAGAATATAACCATGAAATTGTATCGTCCCTTTTATATACCGGTCTTATAAAGTAAGGTTTTATAATAAATTCAATCTCAAAATTTCTTTAATTTTATTAAAAAAACAGAATTCGCGGTGTAATCATAAAGTCGAAAATATAAATCAAAACTCGGGTATTACTGGCTATACTGTAAAATCCGCAGTGTTACCCGCGACGGGCACCTCACATTTATTGATTTGTATCGCCAATTTTTTATCGCTTTGTGTGATAATTTCACGGTGATTTATAGCCTAAATAATTCGAGTAGCAGAAAGACGGCAAGTGAATGTGCCCGATGAGCTTATGTGGTCAGTCATTTGGGTGATTGAACATAGCCAGCGCCCATGCAACTTGAAGCATGACGGGCATATAGCCATTGTGATTGGCCGCCGCCGTTTTATCACTGATAACAGGAATTTCCTCACCATGACACCGACACCACCTCCTACTGCCGATGCTCGCCCCCCCTTATCTGATGTGAATCTTGAAGCAAATTTGCTGCCAATTCAGCGAGTTGCTCAGCAATTAGGCCTAAGCGCTGATGATTTAATCCCATACGGGCATCATATGGCGAAAGTCGATATCAGTGCATTGCGCCCCGGCAGTCCGCAGGGCAAACTGATTCTGGTTTCCAGCATTACGCCGACACCGATGGGAGAAGGTAAAACCGTCACAACGATTGGTTTAAGTCAGGGAATCAACCACTTAGGTTTTCGCGCTGTGGCGTGTATTCGCCAGCCCAGTCTTGGCCCTGTTTTTGGTGTTAAAGGAGGAGCCGCAGGCGGCGGCGCGGCACAAGTGTTGCCCATGGAGAAATTGAACCTGCACCTGACAGGCGATATCCATGCTATCAGTGCGGCTCATAATCTGGCGGCAGCGGCGCTGGATGCACGGTTGTATCACGAACAGCGCTTGGGGCCGGCCTTTAGCCCACAAACCGGCATGCCGCGACTGAATATTGATGCTCAACAAATCCTCTGGCCCCGAGTGGTTGATCATAATGATCGGGCGCTGCGGCAGATTAGAGTCGGCATTGGCGGGGGAACTCATGGCGTGGAGCGGGCTGATCATGTCGAAATTACCGCCGCCTCAGAGCTCATGGCCATTTTGGCGTTGTCAGAAAATTTGCGCGATATGCGCCAGCGTATTGGTCGGATAATTTTGGCCCACGCCACTGACGGGCAGGCCATTACGGCTGATGATTTGGGCGTTGCCGGTGCCATGGCCGCCCTGATGAAAGAGACGATTCACCCGACACTGATGCAAACCACTGAACAAACACCGGTGCTTATTCATGCAGGGCCATTTGCCAATATTGCACATGGGAACTCCTCAGTGCTGGCTGACCGGCTGGGATTACAATTAGCGGAATATGTGGTCACAGAGGCAGGTTTTGGCTCTGACATGGGCATGGAAAAGTTCTTTAATATTAAGTATCGTCAGTCCGGTATCGCCCCATCCTGTGTGGTCTTAGTTGCCACAATACGAAGCTTGAAAGCCAATAGTGGTGTTTTTGATATCAAACCGGGACAGCCGCTGCCCGCCGAAATTCTTAATACTCATATCCCCTTATTGCGGCAAGGGTGCGCCAATCTAAAATGGCATATTCAACATGCCAAAAGTTATGGTTTGCCGGTGGTGGTTGCTGTCAATCGTTTTCCTGACGACAGTGCCGAGGAACTGGCATTTTTGAATGACTATGCGCTATCCGCCGGGGCGGTTGCCTGCGAAATCAGTGATGCCTTTGCGAAAGGCGGTGCGGGCACGGCCACTTTAGCACAGCACGTTATTGCCGCCTGCACCCAAGCCACCGCGCCAACATTGCCCTACCCTGATAACGCCACATTGGTGCAAAAAATACAGGTTTTGGCACAGCGTTACGGCGCCCGGGACATCACCTTTACGCCACTGGCGCGCCGGCAGCTTGATGAGATAACCGCAGCAGGTTTTGGTCATTTACCGCTGTGTATGGCTAAAACGCCGCTTTCCATCAGTGCTGATGCCCGCCTGAAGAATGTTCCTGTAGACTTTGTGTTACCGGTCACTTCCTGCGCGGTATCAGCCGGTGCCGGGTTTGTCCGCATTTATGCAGGGGATATTATGACCATGCCGGGCCTTGGCACACAGCCAGCGTATTATCATATTGATATAGATGACGAAGGGCATATTCACGGGTTAAGCTAGAGTGATACCAGCAGTGATAAGTTAACAAGATAAATAAGGTTTATTATGTCTCAACAGCAGGAATATCAACGAATTGGCGGCTGGCTATTGGCTCCGCTGGCCTATCTGATTGTGACATTGCTCAGTGCCAGCTTGATGCTGGCGCTCTATGCCATGGCGATTTTCACGCCAGAATCCAGAGAATATCTGTCCACCAACTCACAGGCATTTACTCTGCAATGGTATTTCTCGGTGGTCACCACGGTGGTGATGTGGCTTTATACTTTATGGGTCATTTGGCTGTTTTGCAGCCGCTCACAGCGTTTCCCTAAATGGTTTATTCTGTGGTTATTACTCACCGTATTATTAGCATTAAAGGCGTTTGCTTTCTCGCCAATTACTGATGATATCGCCTTGCGCACATTGGGTTGGCCGCTGTTGGCCGCGGCTGTTTTTGTGCCCTATATCAAACGTTCTCAGCGAGTGAAGCACACCTTTGTCGAACGTTAAGGGCATTGCGCATTTTCTCCTGCAATGCCTGCAATTTGCAAAATGGCGGATAAAATCGTAATAACCTTGTATTTCATCTGTTGTCCTTAGGCCGCCAATTTTGGATAATAGGCGGCTTTTATTTTTTTAGGCTCCGCAATGACTGAATACCTGCTCCTGTTTGTCGGCACTGTTTTGGTAAACAACTTCGTTCTGGTCAAATTTCTTGGCCTCTGCCCTTTCATGGGTGTCTCCAAAAAATTGGAGACCGCCATTGGTATGGGGCTGGCGACCACTTTTGTACTGACATTGGCCTCAGTTTGCGCCTGGATGGTTAACAGCTTTATTTTGCTGCCTCTGGGCCTGGTCTATTTACGGACGCTGGCCTTTATTTTAGTGATTGCGGTCGTCGTGCAATTTACTGAGTTGGTGGTGCGCAAAACCAGCCCCGCGCTTTATCGCCTGCTGGGGATATTTTTGCCCTTGATCACCACAAACTGTGCGGTGTTGGGTGTGGCCTTGCTTAATGTCAATCAATCTCACAATTTTATGCAATCGGCGGTCTATGGCTTTAGTGCCGCAGCCGGTTTCTCTCTGGTTATGGTGCTATTTGCCGCTATCCGTGAGCGGCTGGCGGTCGCTGACGTCCCTGCGCCTTTTCGCGGCTCTTCCATAGCACTGATAACCGCAGGGCTGATGTCATTAGCCTTTATGGGCTTTACCGGGTTGGTGAAGTTCTAATGATGTCGTTATGGATTGCCATCGGCGCATTAAGCACATTAGCACTGATTTCCGGTGCGGTATTGGGTTTTGCTGCCCGCCGTTTCCAGGTGGATCAAGACCCGGTTGTCGAGCAAATCGACGCCATCTTACCGCAGAGTCAGTGTGGGCAATGTGGCTATCCCGGCTGTCGGCCTTATGCTGAAGCGGTATCTGGCGGTGGCGAAAAAATCAATAAATGCGCCCCTGGTGGCGAACAAGTGATGCTGAAGTTGGCCGAGTTGCTGGCCGTCGAGCCGCAACCGCTGGATGGTGACGAAACTGCCGCCCATCCTCAGCGCAAAGTCGCTTTTATTGATGAGGCCAATTGCATTGGTTGCACTAAATGCATTCAGGCCTGTCCGGTTGATGCCATTGTTGGCGCGACTCGCGCAATGCACACCGTGCTGCCAGATCTTTGTACCGGTTGTGACCTTTGCGTCTCGCCGTGCCCGACCGATTGTATAGAAATGATCCCGGTTGCTACCACCACCGCCAACTGGAAGTGGGATTTGAGCACTATCCCAGTCAAGAACCTTCCTAAACAGTTAGCTGCTTCGCAGATGATTCCGGTGAAAATGATAGATGTGGAGCAACATGTTTAAGCTGTTTACTGCCCGTCAGCACGATAACATCTGGGATTTCGACGGGGGGATCCATCCGCCGGAAATGAAGTTGCAGTCAAGCACGGTGCCGATGCGCATCGCGACTTTACCTGAACACATGATTATTCCATTGCAACAGCATCTCGGGCCGGAAGGTGAACTGCGCGTCAGAACCGGTGAGCGAGTGTTAAAAGGGCAACCACTGACCGTGGGCCGTGGCCGCACAGTTCCGGTGCATGCGCCGACTTCCGGTGTCATTACCGCCATTGCCCCGCACACCACCGCCCATCCCTCCGGTTTAGCGGAGCTGTGCGTGCATATCACCCCTGATGGCGAGGATCGCTGGCGCGAGCAACAGCCATGGGCCGATTACTCTGAGCGAGATAAAACTGCCCTGCTGGACAGAATCCATCAGGCGGGTATCGCCGGTTTGGGCGGTGCTGGTTTTCCAACAGCCAGTAAGTTACAAGGCGGTTTAAATAACGTTACCACACTCATTATCAACGCGGCTGAGTGCGAGCCTTATATCACTGCCGATGACCGTTTGATGCAAGACCATGCTACAGAGTTGGTCTTGGGTATTCAGATTTTAATCTATCTGCTGCAACCTCAGCAGGTGCTGATTGGCATTGAAGATAATAAACCTGAAGCTATCGCCGCTGTGCAACAGGCGCTGCGCGGTCAGAACCTCATACAGCTGCGCGTGATCCCCACGAAATACCCGTCAGGCGGTGCCAAGCAACTGACCAAGATCCTCACCGGCAAAGAAGTGCCTTTCGGCCAGCATTCTTCATCTATTGGCGTATTAATGCAGAACGTCGGTACTGTGGTGGCAATCAAACGGGCGATTATTGACGATGAGCCTTTAATTGAACGAGTCGTGACATTAACCGGCGATGCATTGACTAAACCGGGGAATTTCTGGGCCAGAATCGGCACTCCCGTCATACACTTGTTAAAACTGGCCGGTTTTGTGCCGCAAAATCACCCCATGGTTATTATGGGCGGCCCACTGATGGGCTTTACCCTGCCCAGCCTGGATGTCCCGATTGTTAAAATCAGTAACTGTATTTTGGCACCCGCCGAAGCTGAAATGGGGTTATCCGAACCCGAGCAATCTTGCATTCGCTGTGGTTTATGTGTGGATGCTTGTCCGGCGGGCCTATTACCCCAGCAACTCTATTGGTTTAGTCGGGGTGAAGAGCATGAGAAAGCCCGCAATCATAACTTATTCGACTGTATTGAGTGCGGTGCCTGCGCCTATGTTTGCCCGAGTAATATTCCGCTGGTGCAGTATTATCGCCAGGAAAAGGCCGAAATTCGCGCCCTTGATCAAGAAAATGCGCGGGCTGCAGAGGCCAAAGCGCGTTTTGAAGCTAAACAAGCGCGTCTCCAGCGGGAAAAACTGGCGCGGGAACTGCGCCATAAACAAGCCGCGGTCAAGCTCAGTGATGTTGACCAACAAAGGGTTGAAGCCGCTGTCAGCCGCCTGGCTCGCGAATCAGACAATCCAGATTCAGCTATCAGTGTAACCCTTGGAGAAGCGCCGGATAACAGCGCCGCTATTGCGGCTCGCGAAGCCCGCAAAGCGCAAGTCAGAGCCCGTCAGGCAGAGAAAAAACCGACAACGGTGACCGAAGAAACAACGCAAGCGGTAGACCCACGTCAAGTCGCCGTGGCTGCGGCTATTGCCCGCGTTAAGGCCAAAAAAGCTGCTCAGGTACAGCTTGAATCTGCGGTGAAAGTTGAAAATGAAGTGGCGGAGGAGGATCCGCGCAAAGCCGCCGTGGCTGCGGCTATTGCTCGCGTTAAGGCCAAAAAAGCTGCTCAGGCACAGCTTGAATCTGCGGTGAAAGTTGAAAATGAAGTGGCGGAGGAAGATCCGCGCAAAGCCGCCGTGGCTGCGGCTATTGCTCGCGTTAAGGCTAAAAAAGCTGCTCAGGCAGCCGTAAATCCAGATTAAAATACAATTCAGACTGAACTGACGCCTTGGAATAAGGTGTCAATTCACTGACATCAGGTATGTATAAGCAGCTGTAATATCGCGCATTTTAGATTCTGCATGGCAATTATCTATTTCAATAACTTCCATTTCTACACCGCCGCCAAACTCATCTCGCAGCTTAGGCAATACTTCGTTGAATAAGTATATAGAAAACTTTATACATTCTTTGGCGTTGCCCTGATGAGATATAGACAAAAATTCGCCAGCTGGGATAGAAAGATGATCTATTTCGCGATGCCCTTGAATTTCATGCCGTTTATCTTTATCAATGGCGGTCGAATAGTACACACTGTTCTGCCCTTGCTGACACTTATTGGCCGAAAACAGGGAATATACCCGCTGGCAAGAAAAGTTAACTTCTTTAAAGAAATCGAGCAAAATTTCATTTTTCATTGCCATACAAGATGAATGCTGACCACTGCAATGATTGTGCTCATCGAAATCCAGCCGCCGCGTAAAGCCCACTAACTCTTTCTCTGGCAAAGATATACGTTTGATTTCTGGCGTATAATTCTCATAGAAATTGAATCGGGGAAGCATCCCCTTCACATCCCACTGCTCCATTTGGCGAAAACTGTTGGGGGTAACACCAAAGCGCTTCTTAAAGGTACGAGTAAACGTTTGTTGCGAATCGAACCCCAACTCATCTGAAATTGCAATGATTGGCCGGCGTGATATACGCAAAGCCACCGCCGAACGCGTCAACACTCGTCCACGTATGTAGGAGGCTAATTGTAACCCTACAATACTTTTAAATTTCCGTTGCAGATGCCATTTTGAATATCCAGAAATCTTTGCCACATCATCCAATGTCGGCCGTTTTTCTAAATTGATTTCAATCCATTCAATTAATTCATCTATAAACAATATGTCTTCGTTTATCATTTCATTGTTCTTTAAATATATAATCACACTGCATACTACATTAATCTATCATTATGCCAATGCTTTTCTTAGTTCTCATTTCGACCGTTAAGAAATCGTTAAATTACAATTAATTACAAATAAATCCTCATTACCTATCTCTATTGTAATCATGTTGTTAAGCCTCTTGTTCACGGGCTAAAGTCTAATTATTCCCATAGAGAAAACCGTATTTCTTACTATTTCCCTGTAACTATTCAGATATGAATTGCAAGTTAATTTTTTTGATTAGTGCTGTTTATTAACCTCTATTACTTAATGCCGCGCCATATGATGATTAATAACCCTATGATTAAGGCGTATTACACTTTGTCTGAATAGGGTAGAATGCGCCACTCATATTACTCCCTGACGGCTGAGTGTATTGACGCCCGTAAGTATTGACTTACCCGCGCAATGCCTGCGTTTGAGAACCTTGTTAAGAATTCGACATATGGTTGCAATTTCATGAAATTCAGGCCCGTTACATCGACCCAGAACAAAGGGTTGCAGATAGCCAGTTCCCCCTTTACACATAATCAGCGCAGCACCCGCAGTATTATGCTGCTGGTTATTTTGGCCTGCATTCCGGGGATTATCGCCCAGACTATCTTCTTTGGGTACGGCAGTCTGATACAGGTTGCGCTGGCCATGGTGACCGCAGTGCTGGCTGAAGGCGCGGTGTTGCAATTACGAAAACAACCGGTATTGATACGGTTACAGGACAATTCTGCCCTGCTCACTGGGTTACTGTTGGGAATAAGTCTGCCCCCTCTGGCCCCGTGGTGGATGATTGTATTAGGAACCTTATTCGCGATTGTTATTGCCAAACAACTCTACGGCGGATTGGGGCAAAATCCGTTTAACCCCGCCATGGTCGGCTATGTCGTTTTGCTAATTTCATTCCCGGTACAAATGACCAGTTGGCTCCCCCCGCTGCCATTACAGGGGACACCTGTCGGGTTTTATGACAGTTTGCTGACCATTTTCACGGGGTTTACCCATAGCGGCGCAGATATTCACCAACTTCAAGTTGGCTTTGATGGTGTCAGTCAGGCCACGCCGCTCGATAGCTTCAAAACGGCGCTTCGCTCCCAACCGGCAGAGCAAATTCTGCAACAACCTATCTTTGGCGGGAGTTTGGCGGGCGTGGGTTGGCAATGGATTAACCTCGGTTTCCTGGCGGGTGGCTTATTACTGCTGTGGCGCAAAGCTATTCACTGGCATATTCCCGTGAGTTTTCTGTTGGCTTTGGCGGGTTGCGCCACCCTCAGTTGGATGATAGCGCCACAAAGTTTTGCGCCGCCTATGCTGCATTTGTTTTCCGGTGCCACCATGTTAGGGGCGTTTTTTATTGCCACCGATCCTGTCAGCGCATCAACAACCCCCAGAGGTCGGCTGATTTTCGGCGCATTGATCGGTATTCTCGTATGGCTCATTCGTGTTTACGGCGGTTATCCTGATGGCGTCGCATTTGCCGTGCTACTGGCCAATATTACTGTTCCGCTGATTGACCACTATACTCAGCCACGCGTTTATGGTCATAACCGTGGGCGCAAATAAGGAGCCGTTATGCTAAATACGATGAAGCGTCACGGCATCACTCTGGCATTATTTGCCGCCGGTGCCACCGGATTGACAGCCATAGTTAACTCACTGACCGAGACGACTATCGCCCATCAGGCGGCTTTGCAGCAAAAAGCCTTGCTGGATCAGGTCGTTCCGGCAGAGCATTATGATAATGACATGCAAGCTGAATGTTACGTTGTCACGGATTCTGCGCTGGGTAACATGTCCCCTCACCGCCTTTATCTGGCCCGTAAAGAGGGGCAACCGGTCGCCGCCGCGATTGAAACTACCGCACCAGACGGGTATTCCGGGGCTATCCAACTGCTGGTTGGGGCCGATTTTCACGGCAACGTGCTGGGCAGCCGGGTGATTGAACATCACGAAACCCCCGGTTTGGGTGATAAAATTGATATCCGCATTTCTGATTGGATCAGTCATTTCAGCGGCCAACATGTGGATAATGAACAAGATAAGCGCTGGGCAGTGAAAAAGGACGGCGGAGATTTTGATCAGTTCACCGGGGCGACCATCACCCCAAGAGCCGTGGTTCGGGCCGTGAAAAATACGGCACTGTATTTAGAAACTCTGCCGGCAAAGCTTGATAGTTTGCCCGTCTGTGGAGAGAGTCAATGAGTGAAGCAAAAGCGCTATTAGCCCAAGGGCTATGGAAAAATAACTCAGCTTTGGTACAACTGCTGGGCCTCTGCCCTCTGCTGGCCGTCTCGTCAACGGCAACCAACGCGCTCGGCTTAGGTTTAGCTACCACATTAGTTTTAGTCTGCACCAACACAGCCGTATCGGCGCTACGTCGCTGGGTGCCGAATGAAATCCGCATTCCTATTTACGTCATGATTATTGCGTCGGTGGTCAGTACCGTACAAATGCTGATTAATGCCTATGCCTTTGGTTTATATCAATCTTTAGGAATATTTATCCCACTGATTGTGACCAACTGTATTGTGATTGGCCGGGCGGAAGCTTACGCCGCTAAAAACCCTGTGGGCCTATCTGCGTTAGATGGCTTAGCGATGGGGCTGGGAGCAACTTGCGCACTATTTGTTTTGGGTTCCCTGCGCGAAATTCTGGGCAACGGTACTCTCTTCGACGGCGCAGATATGCTGCTCGGTAACTGGGCAAAAGTGCTCCGTATTGAAGTCTTGCATCTGGACAGCCCATTCCTATTAGCCATGCTGCCACCCGGCGCTTTTATCGGCTTGGGCCTGCTGTTAGCCGGTAAATATGTCATTGATGAAAAAATGAAAGCGCGCAAAGCTCGGGCATTCGCGGCAGCGCCACAAGCTCAAAATATCGTGGTAGATAAAACCTAATGAATAAAGAAAAACGCGTCGCTATTTTGACCCGCCTGCGAGATAACGACCCACATCCCACCACCGAGTTGGTCTACAGCACGCCCTTTGAGCTGCTCATTTCGGTGCTCTTGTCAGCACAGGCGACAGATGTCAGTGTGAATAAGGCCACAGCCAAGCTCTATCCTGTGGCTAATACCCCGCAGGCCATATTGGCGCTGGGGGTTGAGGGGCTAAAACCCTACATCAAAACAATTGGTCTGTTTAACACTAAAGCTGAGAATGTGATAAAAACCTGCCGCATTTTGCTGGAAAAACATCAAGGCGAAGTGCCAGAGGATCGCGCTGCACTTGAAGCTCTGCCGGGCGTGGGCCGCAAAACAGCCAATGTGGTACTGAATACCGCCTTTGGCTGGCCGACGATTGCGGTTGATACCCATATCTTCCGCGTATGTAACCGCACCGGTTTTGCCCCCGGCAGTAATGTGGATCAGGTTGAAACCAAATTACTCAAAGTGGTTCCGGCTGAATTTAAACTGGACTGCCACCACTGGCTTATTTTGCATGGCCGTTACACCTGTGTGGCCCGTAAACCGCGCTGTGGCTCATGCATCATTGAAGATTTGTGCGAGTTTAAAGAGAAAGTCTATCCTGAGCATTAATCACCAGGCCCAGTAAAATAGCTGGGCTGGTGATTTAAATAGACTGCCGACTACACTGACACTGCGTTACTAGGCTCAGGCTGACCACTCATAAATTTGCCGACCTCCACCTGTTTAGCATCAATATTATGACTACTGGCATAAGCATCTTTAGCCGCCTGGGTAAATGCCCCTGTCTCTTTGTGATGAGGGTGATCTATCGTCTGTTTACGATAATATTTTACTTTACCCAACGTGCCAGAATCCATTGACTGAACCATATATTTAGGCATAAATAACCTCGATAATATCAGTGAAATAGAACATTAGTGAAATAAAATCTCATTTATGAGCATCGCCTTAAATGAGTCATTACCATAATAGAACCACACTTATTGAGTTATAACTGAACAAACTGTTTGATTAATGACTCTAAATAACTCTGTTGTTTTATTAGTGGCTTAGATAATCCAATTTCATTCAGTGCCGTACCCTGCAATGCCGCTATCTCATTAATAAAAAGGTGCCATGCGTGGCTAAGTTTTTCGGCTTCAGCAACAACAACACTTTTCTCTTTATCAATTTTAATCACAGCATTAATACCAGAAACTAATTCATCTGATTTTTCTAACTGATGATTTAGCTCTGTTAAACGGGTGGAAATTGTATCTATTTGGTTATCCAGTTTTCTCCGTGCTTCAGTTAAATCTATGTACTTTAAACCCGCAGAAAACTGCCCCAATACTTTTTTGGTAATCTCTAATGACTGTTTGATCAACTCCAACTCAGGTTTAGCCAGGTCTAGCTCACTTAAATTTTCACCTGTCGGAATAAGATCGTTAAATGCATCAATGAGATTATGCTCGCGGATAATATCCAAAGCCTCTATTATCTTATCCCTTTTCTTCTCTATCTCTTTTATTTCCAGTTCTTTTATACCAATATCTTCTGTCAGTTGCTTTTGGCGTAATTGCTCAGCTTGCAAAACTTTATCGGTTCCCTCAATAATGATTACATTATGAAGATCAGCAGCCGATTTATCTAATAACTCTGTTTTTTCGATAAAGAGTTTCCGCAGTTGAGCGATGTCATTACCCAAACTTTTAATCAAATCAAGACGCTCTTTACGCATTTCAGATTTACTTTCTTCATCAATATCATTACTTACAAGTGCCTCATCGATTTCCTCTAGGGTAGTGAAATAGGTTTGTGCTAGAATATTCTTCAATTTAACCTGTAGGCTTGATAGTGACTCGCGCACATTAACACCCAATCTTTGCGAATATAAACCAACTCGTAGCGCTTTTTCCTGTAATACTTCAACGCCTTCCGTTTTCAATTGAGCAAGATGTGATATATTTTTAACTCCTTGGTTTAAAGCTTTAATGTTAACGTCTGGATAATTTAGGGCACTGTGCGGAAATGTGCTTATTTCAGCCATAGTAATAATCCTCATAATAAATAATTAAACAGGGTAAAATTAATTAGCCATATACTTTTTTGTATTCATTTATTGCTTCATCAAATATATGCACCAGTTGGAGGGCAGAGTCTGCCACACTTTTCCATGGGGTGATCACCTGCTGGAATTTATTAACGAAACTAGTCAGGCGCAATGCATTATTAATCGTACTGAACTGCGCCTGAGATTCATTGATTTGATTGAGAACAGATAACCACATAAAATCCAGATGGTTAAGTGCAGACTCGGCATCAACCATCCGAATGCCAATATCACTGAATAACAGAGAAAGTGTCTCTAACGAGGTTTGCAATGTTCTTTGATGGCTAACTTTTTTTTCTAATTCAGAAACCTCATGGATTAATGCGTTTTTTTCTTTTCTGGCTTTTTCGGCTTTAGCACCAAATATCCCACCAGTAATAGCAATGCCTATTATGCCACCGGCTGCCCCGGTAAAAGATAGACCGACAAACTTATCGTAGTCTTTCTTTAATTGCTCAATTCTCTGTTTCTTCTCTTTTATTTTATCGTCTAATTCCTTTATTGACTTTCTCATGTTGTTTTTTTCCATCAGGTCATATTTTGCTTTGACCTGCGGTTCCAATCCATTCACTTTATTTCCTGATGATAGTTCACCACCAGTCAAGGTGATTCTATAATTTGATACCTTTTGTCTAATGTTTTCAGTTGTTTTCTGGTGTCTATTGATATCCGTTTTCATGTCATCAAGTATATCTTTTAATGCCGTGGCTATTTCATGATCAGCAGATTCATAAGTGATATCTTCCAACTGTTTGTCTGTAATATCACCCAGCAAGGTTTTGACTCGCACTGTTATTGGCATTTGATTTATTACATTGATAATTTCATCACCAGTACTGACGATGTTCTTGGCGGCAATATCCAAATCCAGGCTCTGCTGTAATGCACCTTGTTCAACATCACTCCAATTTAATGCATGATTATGAATATCATAAAATAAATTTTTAATATCTATCGGTTCAAGTCCTGGAATATCTATTTTTTTATATCCAAGGTAAGTTTCTACTTCATCCTGCTTGATGGGTAAAGAGAGCCCCTTCCTGACATAAAGCTTGAGGTTAATTAAGTCCTCTTTGGTGAAAATACCGCCAGCGCGCGCAACACCCGTTTGTTCCCCGGTAATAAAATCCAGGACAACTTCCGGTAACTCATTAATTTTCACTGTGCTTTCAGCACTTGCCAAGACATTATCAATAGCCAGTTGTGTTTGTGTCATTATATTATCCTCACCGAAATAATCATGGGTATAAACGAGTAAAGGCAGGTAAAAACTTGCCTTTATATTTCAACAGCAATGTGAGCATCACTGTTATTATTATTTTATGATGACTATCATGAACATGGTGTTTATAATGAGATATGATAAACCAGCGAACACAGCAACATGGTTTAAGTATAATAGTAGCTACTTTGGGTTATTTATATTTAGCTTTATATTGAACAAGCCATCTATTATTCAATGATAGAGCAGTTAAATGATATTTCCATCATTTAAACCAGATTATTAGACTGTTATAATATAAATATCAGTCTAATAATCTAGGCAAGAGAGTAATTAAGATAAGAATATCATTAAAGAGATTAATTTATTTTGATTAAACAGGGCTTTAATCAAATAGTCTCATCCTCCTCCCAAGTTGATTAGCAAATTAATAATTTAAGTTAAATCTATATTTTAAACATTCTTAATTTTATCGACTTAGTTAGGGTCCCATACTGAATAAATATCCTCATCTGCTATGCCATAGCACCCGGCTAACTAGCCTGTGATAAGCCCCCTCTATGCCGCGATTGCGGTATTCGATTAGACGCTGGTGCCTCGCCCCACTAGACTTGTGACAAAATAAACTCAAGTAGTTAATCATTTCTTTACTTACTTGAAACAAATAAACACCTGCGGCGTCTCATCATGAAATTTAAATCGGCAATAAAACCCTATACCGGCGCAGCTGGTGGCTGGGGATCCCTTGAAGCAACCACGCGCTTTGTTTTGGACAGCAAGCAAGCATTGAAAAATATTCGTAATTTGCTGCGTATCAACCAAGTCAAAGGTTTTGACTGCCCTGGCTGTGCGTGGGGAGATGACAATCACAGCACATTCAGTTTTTGTGAAAATGGCGCGAAGGCGGTCAGTTGGGAAGCCACTCGCAAGGCGGTGGAGCCGGCGTTTTTTGCCGAACATAGCCTGACGACCCTGCGCCAGCAAAGTGACTATTTCCTTGAGTATCAAGGGCGTATAACCCACCCAATGCGCTATAACCCCCAAACTGACCGCTATCAACCCATCAGTTGGGAAAGTGCCCTTGAATTAATTGCTAAGTATATTAATGGGTTGGATAGCCCAAATCAGTTGGAGCTATACACTTCAGGCCGTGCCAGTAATGAAGCCTCTTACCTTTATCAACTCTTTGGCCGCATGCTGGGGACAAATAACTTCCCCGATTGCTCAAACATGTGCCATGAAGCCAGCGGCACAGGGCTGAAACAGAGTATTGGGGTCGGTAAAGGCACCATTCGTATGCAGGACTTCGAATTGGCTGACGCCATTTTCGTCTTCGGGCAGAATCCGGGCACCAACCACCCAAGAATGTTACACAGTTTGCGCCATGCTAAAGAGCGCGGCGCGAGGATTGTCAGCTTCAACACCTTACGTGAACGTGGGCTAGAACGGTTTGCTGACCCGCAAAACCCGATTGAAATGTTGACCCCAAAATCCTCTCCGATCAGTTCGGCCTATTTCCAACCTAATTTGGGCGGTGATATGGCGGCGGTGCGCGGCATGGTGAAAGCCTTGCTGGAAACACATCGCCAACAACTGGCACAGGCTCAACCCGGCTTATTTGATGAGACATTTATTCGTACTCATACCCAAGGGGTAGATGAGTATCTGGCGGCGGTTGATAATACCTCTTGGGCTAAAATTACCCAGCAATCGGGCCTGACTGAAGCACAGATACGCCATGCGGCCGAGATTTACCAGCATGCAGAACGCGTTATTCTGACCTGGGCGATGGGTATCACACAGCACAAACATTCCGTGATAACCGTAAGAGAACTGGCCAATCTGCAACTGCTGTTTGGTCAGTTAGGCAAACCCGGTGCAGGTTTATGCCCGGTCAGGGGCCACAGTAATGTTCAAGGCAACCGCACCATGGGGATTGATGAGAAACCCTCAGCGGCCATGTTGGCGCGTTTGGGCCAGCATTTTGGTTTCACACCCCCTCAGGCGGCGGGACATAATACCGTGGAAGCATTGGAAGCCATGCTGCGCGGTGAAGTCAAAGTGTTGATAGCCCTTGGTGGTAATCTGGCCGCTGCCGCGCCGGACACCGAACGCACAGCTCAAGCATTACGTTGCTGTGACCTGACGGTGCATATCAGCACCAAACTCAATCGCAGCCACCTGATTACCGGCGCCCAAGCGCTTATCCTGCCGACGTTAGGCCGCACGGAGCGCGATATGCAAACCACCGGTTCACAATTTATTACGGTTGAAGATTCATTTAGCATGGTGCATGCCTCTGAAGGTGTGGGCAAACCACTGGCAGAAACTCAGCACTCCGAAACGGCCATTGTCTGCGGTATCGCTAACGCGGTTTTTGCCCACCAGCCGGTTGAGGGTAACCAGCTGAATTGGCTGGCATTAGCCGATGATTACAATTTAATTCGTGACCACATTGCCGCCACAACCCCCGGATTTGATGATTTCAATGCCCGCTGTGAGCAGCCCGGCGGTTTCTATCTGGGCAGTGCGGCGGCCCAAATGCAATTTAATACCTCAAGTGGTAAAGCCGAATTTTGCGCATCAATGCTGCCCGAGAGTTTATTCCCGCAAATTGCTGGGGTTCAGGCCCCTTTTGTACTGCAGACTCTGCGCTCGCATGATCAATACAACACCACCATTTATGGTCTTGATGACCGCTACCGGGGGGTTTATGGGCAGCGGGAAGTGCTGTTTATTAACCCGCAAGATTTGGCGGCGCTGGCATTAGAAGATGGCGATTTAGTTGAAATTGAAACCCTGTGGAATGATGGAATTACCCGCAAAGTGAGCGGATTCAAACTGGTTAGCTATGATATTCCTCGCGGGAATCTGGCCGCCTACTACCCTGAAACCAACCCGCTGGTGCCCCTATCCAGTTTTGGTGATGAAACCCATACGCCAACATCGAAATCGGTGCCGGTGACAGTGCGTCGCTGGCAGCCGCCGCAAACGTTGCGCATTGCGTGAATACCGTCATAAAGCTGGCCCTGTATTTGTCGGGGCCAATTTATCGCGAGTGACGGCGAATCAAGAGCGGCCTATATGCCCCTGACTTTAACAAGGAATTCCCTCACAAGGTGATATGCCGCTTGCCCGACGGGGCTGATTCGCGTAAAACTGTCAGCCGGATTAATCCCACTCACTACACCATTCACTGGACGATATGTTTCAAGATAACCCGCTGCTGGCGCAGCTAAAACAGCAACTTCACACTCAGACTCCGCGCGTCGAAGGCGTCGTTAAAGGTACTGAGAAAGGCTTTGGCTTTCTTGAGGTAGACGGGCAGAAAAGTTACTTTATTCCGCCGCCGCAGATGAAAAAAGTCATGCATGGCGATCGCATTATTGCCACCCTTCACACCGATAAAGATCGTGAAATTGCTGAGCCGGAAACCCTGGTTGAGCCATTTTTATCTCGCTTTGTGGGCCGGGTTCAACGAAAAGATGACCGCCTGTTTATCGTTCCTGACCACCCTTTGCTGCGTGATGCTATCCAATGTCGTCCGGAGCGGGAACTGACACACGATTTCCAGACCGGTGATTGGGCTGTGGCTGAAATGCGCCGTCACCCATTAAAAGGTGACCGGGCCTTTAATGCTGATTTGACTGCATTTATTACTAATGGTGAAGATCATTTCGTCCCTTGGTGGGTAACATTGGCACGTCATAATCTGGAGCGTGAAGCGCCCGCGATGGTCGAATCTGCTCTGCATGATGGCCAGCTTCAACGGGAAGATTTGACCGCGCTTAATTTTGTCACTATTGACAGCGCCAGCACCGAAGATATGGACGATGCTTTGCATGTGAAAGACAACGGTGACGGTTCCGTGTTGTTGACCATTGCCATCGCCGACCCTACTGCTTATGTCGATGAAAACAGTGAGTTGGATTTAATTGCCCGCAAGCGCGCATTTACTAACTATCTGCCGGGCTTCAACATCCCCATGCTGCCACGGGATTTATCTGACAATCTCTGTTCGCTGCGCCCGAATGAACGCCGCCCAGTGTTGGTGTGCCGAGTCACTATTGCTGCTGATGGCGCGCTCGGTGATGACATCCACTTCTCTGCCGCTTGGGTTGAGTCAAAAGCCAAGCTGGTTTATGACGAAGTTTCAGATTGGTTAGAGGGGCTTGGCGACTGGCAACCGCAGAATGCTGATATTGCTGAGCAAATCACATTACTAAAACGCGTGTGTGAAACCCGTAGCAGTTGGCGTCAGGAGCACGCGCTGGTGTTTAAAGACCGGCCTGACTATCGCTTCGTATTGGGCGAAAAAGGCGAAGTGCTGGATATCATTGTCGAACACCGCCGCATTGCCAACCGTATTGTTGAAGAGTGCATGATTGCCGCCAACGTCTGCGCCGCCATTGCGCTGCGTGATAATCTTGGTTTTGGCATTTACAACGTGCATACCGGGTTTGATCCGGCGCTGGTTGAACAAGCGGCCAATGTATTGCAAGCCAATGGGGTCGAAGCTTCTCCGCAAGCACTGCTGACTCTGCCCGGATTCTGTGAGTTGCGCCGTCATCTTGATGCGCTACCGACGCAGTTCCTCGACAGCCGCATCCGCCGTTTCCAGACTTTTGCGGAAATCAGCACCGTTCCCGGTCCACATTTCGGTTTAGGGCTTGAGGCCTACGCCACCTGGACATCGCCAATTCGTAAATATGGCGATATGGTCAACCACCGTCTGCTGAAAGCCATTATTACCGGTCAGCAAGCGGAAAAACCACAGGATGAAATCACGATTCAACTGGCCGAACGCCGCCGGTTAAATCGCATGGCTGAACGCGATGTAGGTGATTGGCTGTATGCCCGTTACTTGCAGCCAATGGCAGGGACTGATACCAAATTCCCGGCGGAAGTCATTGATATCACTCGCGGTGGTCTGCGGGTGCGCTTACTGGATAATGGCGCTGTCGCCTTTATTCCCGCGCCATTTATTCACGCGGTTCGTGATGAAATGGTCTGTAGCCAGGAAACCGGTACTGTACAAATCAAAGGTGAAACGGTTTACAGCCAGAGCGACAAAATCGAGGTGCGCATTGCCGAAGTCCGGATGGAAACGCGCAATGTGGTTGCCCGCCCGGTAGTCTGATTTGATAGATTAGCCTGCTTAGCACGAGTGACTGATTTATCAAACAGCATTACCTTTATAGCGCCGTGGGATGCATAACATCCCACGGCTTTTTTATGTTCATTATGCCCCGCCGCGCATTATTTTAACCCTCTGCCCAAACAGTCAGATAGCTGTCACAATATGTAAGCAAATGATACCAATGATGTGCAAAAAACAATTAGCACATCACATTTCTTACTTTCGCTACTTTTATTTCACATTAAAGCTCCTATGTTAACTAACAGTTTGCATCTTTTTCCCAAAACGGATGCATATAACCGTTAAATTCCTCACATAACAAGGAGTCGTTATCCATGAAAAACGTCAAGACTGTCGTCATCTGGCTGACCGTGGCGTTAATTGGTGCTTTTGCTTTTGCCATGCTGGCACTTAGCCGCGGCGAACACGTCAACGCCATCTGGCTGGTGATTGCATCGGTGGCTTGCTACAGCATCGCATACCGGTTTTACAGCCTGTTTATTGCCAAGAATGTCTTTGAGCTTGATGACCGCCGTTTAACCCCGGCTGAACGGCGTAATGATGGTCTGGATTATGTTCCGACCAATAAATGGGTGCTCTTTGGCCACCACTTTGCGGCTATTGCCGGTGCCGGGCCTCTCGTGGGGCCAATACTGGCCGCCCAAATGGGGTTCTTGCCAGGCACTATCTGGATTTTGGTTGGGGTAATGATGGCCGGGGCAGTACAGGATTTCCTGATCCTGTTTATCTCCACCCGCCGCGATGGCCGCTCTCTGGGGGAAATGGCCAAACAAGAGTTAGGTGCTTTTGCTGGTGTTATCACCATGCTGGGGGCATTAGGGGTGATGATTATCATCTTGTCTGCACTGGCATTAGTGGTGGTCAAAGCCCTGGCAGATAGCCCATGGGGCCTGTTTACTATTGCGACGACCATCCCAATTGCGCTGTTCATGGGCATGTATATGCGCTTTATCCGCCCCGGAAAAATCGCTGAGGTGTCATTAATTGGTTTTGTGCTGATGATGGCGGCAATTATTTACGGCGGGAATATTGCCGCACACCCATACTGGGGCCCTCTCTTCACATTACACGGCACCACACTGACTTGGGTGCTGGTTATTTATGGTTTTATTGCCTCAGTGCTGCCGGTATGGCTACTGTTGGCCCCTCGGGATTATTTGTCCACTTTCCTGAAAATTGGCGTCATCATCGGTCTGGCCATCGGTATTGTGTTCGCCATGCCAGAAATGAAAATGCCGGCGGTCTCTCGCTTTATTGATGGTAGCGGCCCGGTATTCTCCGGCAGCCTATTCCCGTTCTTGTTTATCACTATTGCCTGCGGCGCTATTTCGGGCTTCCATGCGCTTGTTGCCAGTGGCACGACGCCAAAACTGATTGAACGCGAAAGTCATACCCGCTTTATCGGATATGGCGCGATGCTGATGGAGTCATTTGTTGCCATTATGGCGCTGATTTGTGCATCAGTTATCGACCCAGGCGTTTACTTTGCCATGAACTCACCCGCCGCGTTGATTGGTACCACCGTAGAAAGTGCCTCACTGGCCATCAACAGTTGGGGATTTGCAGTCACACCTGAAATTCTAACTATGATTGCCAAAGATGTCGGCGAGAATTCGATATTATCTCGTGCTGGCGGCGCACCGACCTTTGCCGTCGGGATGGCACATATCATCAGTGAAGTCTTTAATAGCCGCAACATGATGGCGTTTTGGTATCACTTTGCCATTTTGTTTGAAGCTATGTTTATCCTGACCGCCGTTGATGCGGGCACCCGCGCCTGCCGCTTTATGGTGCAAGATTTGGTGGGTGTGGTGGTACCAAGCCTGGCCAATAACCGTTCGTGGTTTGGTAACTTATCCGGCACCACGGTAGCTGTTGCCTGTTGGGGCTACTTTGTTTATCAAGGCGTAATCGACCCACTGGGCGGTATCAATACCTTGTGGCCATTATTTGGTATCGGTAACCAGATGCTGGCATCAATGGCGTTGATTTTAGGAACGGTCGTTCTGTTTAAAATGAAGAAGCAGCGCTATGCTTGGGTAACCATCCTGCCCACAATCTGGCTGTTTATTACCTCAATGACGGCGGGCTGGCAGAAAATTTTCCATGAAAAACCGAGCATTGGCTTCCTGGCTCAGGCGAAAAAATTCTCGGCGGGTGTCGAGCAAGGGATATTGATTGCCCCAGCCAAGAGTATTAAGGACATGGAAACTATTGTGTTTAACAACCAGGTCAACGCCGCCCTGTGTGCTTTCTTTATGCTGGTGGCGGTGACGATGTTGATTTCATCTTTCTTCGTCGTTCGTCGCGCGCTGAAATCGAGCAAGCCAACAACGCATGAGACTGAAATTGTATTCCGTGAGGAGACTGTTCGTGGTTAATGCAGGAGTTCCGTTTCGCAACCGACGCGGTGTTTCACACACCACATCACGTCAGATTACGCGCTGCATACCGCTGGTTCCCGTGGTCACTCACCCGACCACGTTATGGGCTTGGGTACGTCTGATTGCGCATCGTGTGGCACAAAGTTTCCGCTTGATGGTTGGCGTACAAGATTACGGCAATTATGTTAATCACATGCGTCGCCATCATCCAGATACGCCGCCAATGACTGAACGTGATTTCCACCGTTATTGCCTGGAGGCCCGTTTCCCTAGCAAAGGGGGTAAGCTGGGAAAATGCCCTTGCTAGGATAAAAACTGCTTTATTCTACTCTAGTAAGTGACACTGTAACGCCCTGTGGTTTGCTCACAGGGCGTTTTCTTATGTTTTAGTTCGTCGATGACCGCATTAGCTCAAGATTGCCGAGCCAAATGCACCCTGCCAATCATGTTCAAACTGTTCAACTGCAGCTTTCACCGCTGGCGTGCTAATAAATTGCTCTGCCACATCCACAGGGATGGTGACCGACTGACAACCGGCCAATAAGCAATCGAGCACCTGGCGCGGAGTTCGGAAACTGGCAGCCAATACTTTAGCGCCCGGAGCATGCAAGGTCAGCAACTGTTGCAACTCACGCACCATCGCGATGCCATCCCCGCCCTGAGCATCCAGCCGATTGACATAAGGTGCGACATATTCGGCACCGGCTAAGGCAGACAACAGCCCTTGCCCAGCACCGTAGACCGCCGTGCCCAGTGTCGGGATTGACATGGATTTCAATTTTTTAATGGCTGCCAGCCCTTCAGCGGTGGCGGGCACTTTGATAACCAAACCCGGCACGCGTTGCGACAATAATACCGCCTCGGAGACCATCAACTCACTGTCACTGGCTAAAACCTGTGCGAAAAGTTTGCCGGTTCCCCCCAATGCATCACGTAATGCTGGAAGCACTTCCCAGATAGGTTTACCTGCTTTGGCCAAAATACTGGGATTGGTCGTCACCCCCTGCAAAGGCAGAACGCGCGCCAGACGTTTAACTGCGGCCACATCTGCTGTGTCGAGATAAAGCTCCATAACAACCTCCGATTTGGATTATTTAAGCAGCCTAACTGGTTAATCAAGTGACCAGCGAAGCAAATAGCATGACAAAGAATCATTAGCCGCAATCATAGACCAACCATTAATCCATAACGTGATCTCTATCAAGCATCTTTCATTCGAAAGTAATTTATACTTCAAACGAAATTTTATTTATCTGGCAGACCTATTATGAACCTAAGACAGCAAACAATTTTACAGTTGGTGAATGATTGCAAGCGGATGAGTGTCAGCGAATTATCACAGATGACTAATGTATCAGAGGTCACTGTCCGCCAGGATCTCAATCTGCTGGAGAAGCGGGGCTTACTCAAGCGCGTGCATGGCTCGGCTATTGCCCTTGAGAGTGATGATGTTGATGTCCGGATGATGCGCCATTTTCCCATAAAGCAAAAAATGGCCAATCATGCGGCCTCACTAGTCAATGACGGGGAAACCATCTTTATTGAAAGTGGTAGCAGCAACGCCCTGCTAGCCCACCAATTAGCACAGCGCCCGGGCATCACGCTGGTGACAGTCAGCGGCTATATTGCTCGGCAATTAAAAGACTCGGCCTGCGAAGTCATTCTTTTGGGGGGAATTTATCAGAAGAAAAGTGACAGCATGGTTGGCCCGCTGACACAATTATGCTTACGTCATGTCAATTTCAGTAAAGCATTTATTGGCATCGATGGTTACCAACTAGACACCGGATTCACCGGGCGCGATGTGCTGCGAGCGGAGGTTATCAACAGTGTATTGGCTAAAGGGGCCGAAAATATCATTCTGGCTGACGCATCAAAATTTGGTCAGGTACATCAAAATTTACTGACGCCAATTTCTTGCGTCAGCAGAGTGATTACTGATAATCGCCTCCCGGCTTGCTATCAACAACAATTAACCGCCGAAGGTGTTCAAGTCGACATTTTAAGCGAATAATCAAACACTTTTTATTATCGAGATCACCTTGCTGGAGTCATAACCGTGGCAGATATTACTTTTACTCGCGAACAAACACAGCGAATGGCGTACAAACTTCAGCGCTATCTGGAGCAAGAACACCATATAGAATTGGAAGACTTTGATGCGGAGTTTTTACTGCAATTTATCAGTCGTGAGTTGGGCGCGCATTTTTACAATCAGGGAATCAATGATGCCATCACACAAATCGAAGCAAAAATGCTCGATATCAGTGACGCCATATTATGGCTGGAAAAACCCGTGCAAGACTGAGCACGGGCGGCTTTCAGTATCCGGTTATTATTGCCCGTAATACGCATTTTTCCCGTGTTTACGGAGGTAATGTTTATCCAGCAATTGTGGCTGCATATTCGCCAATTGTGGGTTCAACTGACGCGAAAAAATGCCCATATAGGCCAGTTCTTCTAATACAACAGCATTGTGGACAGCATTATCCGCACTGGTTCCCCATGCGAATGGCCCGTGTGAATTTACTAAAACAGCGGGCACATCTTCTGGCTTAATTCCCCTCTCTTGGAATGTCTCGACAATAACATTGCCGGTTTCCCATTCATAACGGCCCGCAATTTCTGCTTGTGTCATCAGACGGGTGCAGGGAATCGCGCCATAGAAATAATCAGCATGGGTGGTGCCCCAAGCGGGTAAATCCAGACCCGCCTGTGCCCAGATGGTGGCATGGCGCGAATGGGTGTGAACAATACCGCCAATTTGTGGGAAATTAAGGTAAAGCACCCGATGCGTATCCGTGTCAGATGACGGTTTCTTGCTGCCCTCCACCACTTTGCCGGTTTCCAACTCGACCACCACCATGTCATCCACGGTCATGACGTCATACTCCACGCCCGAAGGTTTAATCACCAGTAGCCCACTTTGCCGGTCAACGGCACTGACATTTCCCCATGTGAATGTGACCAGATTGTAGCGCGGTAGGGCCAAATTAGCGGCAAGCACCTGCTGCTTCAGTTCGTTGAGCATCGTCGTATCCTGAATAACTGAATTTGTCTCATTTTCAGCGCGACAGGAGAGAACCGGTATGGGATAAATCGCTATAAACTGCGTGCAGATCAGCTAGAAAGTGCAGTCTGAGAGATGCGCGCTCCCGGTAGCCGCGTTTTGTTGAGCATAGACAACGAGTTAATTCGGCCTTTGGCCTCAGATAATCCTGAATCCCGCCCCTGCGCCGAACAAATTAAGACTATTTACCTATTAAATGTTTTACGGATATTTATACTGGTTTCTATTGGCGATAAAACCAGTTTTCAGCATTAATCCTGAATTTAAATCCAAACGCCATTTTTTATTCTAAACACTAACCTAATAAGACTTCGGCTAAGATTGATATAATGCCTATACTTAGTAAGGCAAGATCATTTTGATACGGATAGGTCAGGGCATATAAGCTACAGATATATCACCTGCTCTATCCGTATTTAGCCACTGTCTGGAGAATGATGATGATAATCAATAAACGATTTGCAACTGCCGCACTGGCACTTACTCTGGCTTTATCTCTGTCCGCTTGTTCTAACATGTCCAAACGTGACCGTAACACCGCGATTGGTGCCGGTGCCGGTGCTGTTGGTGGTGCGGTATTGACTGGCAGTACACTGGGGACGTTAGGCGGTGCGGCTATCGGTGGGGTCATTGGCCATCAGGTTGGTAAATAACTTTGTCCTTTGGTCTTGAGACTGTCGCGCTGTTGGAAGTTCTCATGCGCCCGAATCACTGACATAAGTCAGCTCATCGCGATTAATGAGCCTCACCCTTGAGGCTCATCCATTTACCGTCCGGCTACCGACCCAATAACTTCGAATAATTTCTTTTATTCTTGCCACTGAACGGTATTCTCAGCCCCCCGCCAGTTTAACTTTCATGCCTTTAGCTTCGAGCAGTTGCTTAAGAAGATCGCGTTTATCTCCTTGAATCTCAATGATGCCGTCTTTAATCGACCCACCACAGCCGCATTTCTTCTTCAATTCCGCCGCCAGTTTCTCCAGCATTTCATCACTGCCATCAATACCGGTAATCAGACTCACGCCTTTTCCCTTGCGACCACTGGTTTGGCGCTGGATACGGACAATACCATCGCCTTTAGGCCGCGGCGGTTTTACCTCAGATTCAGTGATACGGCCAGTGTCGGTTGAATAAACCAAACGGCTATTATCATTACTCATTATGCCCCCTTAGCCAGGGACGCCAGAATGTCAGTCAGCGTTTTTTCCGGATCCGCAGATTGGGTGATCGGACGCCCTATCACCATATAATCCACGCCAGCCACAACCGCTTGTTCTGGAGTCATAATACGGCGCTGATCACCCGCCTCGCTGCCTTCAGGGCGAATCCCCGGCGTCACCAGCTTGAAGTCCGCCCCACACACCTGTTTCAGGCGCACCGCTTCATGGGCTGAGCACACCACGCCATCCAGACCACAATCCCACGCCAGCTTCGCCAAGCGCTCAGCATGCTCCGCTGGGGTGATATTAATGCCAATATCACGCAAATCTTCGCCATCCATGCTGGTCAGCACCGTCACGGCAATCAGCAACGGAGCTTGCTGACCATAAGGTAATAGCGCCTCTTTTGCCGCAGTCATCATGCGCGCGCCACCACTGGCATGGACATTGACCATCCACACCCCAAGCTCTGCCGCCGCCGCAACAGCCCGGGCAGTGGTGTTGGGAATATCGTGGAATTTCAAATCAAGGAAAACCTCAAAGCCGCGCTGTTGCAGGTCACGAACAAATTGCGGGCCGTATAAGGTAAACATCTCTTTGCCCACTTTTAGCCGGCAATCCTGCGGATTAACACGATCAGCAAAGGCTAGCGCCGCATCTTTATTGGCATAATCCAGTGCAACAACGATCGGGGAAGATATTGGGCCACTGTTATTAGTGTGAGTTGCAGACGTCATTTTCAAGCCTTTTTCAGTCAGTTAGTCATGATAACAATCATATTCTACAGGGTGTAACACCGAAATTACAGCATTCGGGGCCGCGCAGAAGCTGCGCCTTATTTGTCAGAGTTTGATTGGATAAGTCAATTCAGGTAAAGCAGATATCCGGCCTATAACCGCAGTTAAGTAAAAAAGCTTCAAGAAACGTAAAAACTCAATCAAATAATTTGATTATTGAATTCAGTTTTTTGTGATTTTATTTAAACATCAGTGCAGTATCATACACCCCATAGCAAGACACCGACTAACTACGTGATGATTTAAATCATTATTTTTTTATTTAAAAATAAATATGAAACTGGAGTTCTCTATGAAAAATATTAAATATATTATCCCTGCATTGGCACTTTCTTTCGCTTCATTTGCCAGCGTTGCTGCAACCCAAATTCAGCATGCGCCCTCTACAGGGGCAAATGAAATTGGCATTATCTCAGCCAGTAATGCCGGAACATTGACCGAATTAGAAAATGCATTGGCTAAAAAAGCAGACCAAGCCGGTGCAACCTCATTCCTGATTACCTCTGCAACCGGTAATAATAAATTGCACGGCACTGCAATCATTTACCGCTAAGTGTAACGGCTCACATTGCATATATTTGGGCTTGTAGCAACCGCTGCAAGCCCATACTCCCTCACAACTCACATTTTCCCCTTGCTGTGCTCCACCTTGCGTGCTGGAAGACTAAGAATCAGATGTGTGATGACACCACCGACCACCCCCCAAAACGCAGAACCGACGCCCAATAGCGTAACGCCGGAGGCGGTGATGAGAAACGTGATAATCGCCGCATCGCGCTGATGTTCATTTTCCAATGCGCGATACAAGCTGCCAGCAATCGTGCCGAGCAGCGCCAACCCCGCAATAGTGTGGATCAATGCCACCGGCAGCGCCGTAAAGAGCATACCGATAGAGCCACCAAACACACCGGCGATCAGATAGAAAAACCCAGCGGCCACCGCCGCCATATAGCGTTTTTTTGCATCCGGATGAATATCTTCACCCATACAAATTGCCGCCGTAATAGCGGCGATGCAAATAGTAAATCCGCCAAATGGGGCCAACACTAACGCGGTCAATGCTGTCCATGAAATGAGGGGCGAAACCGGTAAATGATAGCCATGAGCCTTCAATGTGGCGATGCCCGGCGCATTTTGCGAGGCCATCGTCACGATAAAAAACGGAACGCCGATACCGAGAATGGTTGAGAGTGTGAAATGCGGCATCACAAATGTCGGTATGGCGAAGGTCAGAGTCTGGCCATGTAGCGCAATATCGCCCTGAAATCCGGCCACCAGCAACCCAGAAATAAGTGCAAGAACAATTGCATAGCGCGGTAACACGCGTTTCGCTAGCAGATATACCAGACACATAGTGCCCGCCAGTGCAAAATGACTTTGCAGTGAAGTAAAGGCGTCCAGACCAAAGCGCAGCAAAATCCCACCTAACATCGCCGCCGACAGAGCTTGAGGAATGTAGTGCATAAGTCTGGCAAATAAACCTGTCACACCGCATAACAAAATGAGTCCGGTGGCAAACACAAAAACACCAATCGCTTCATTGATTGGCGTACCGGGCAAACTGGTGACCAGCAGTGCCGCGCCGGGTGTTGACCAGGCGGTGACTACCGGCGTGCGGTAATAAAGCGACAAGCCAATGCTGGTCACCCCCATTCCTAACCCAAGCATACTCAGCCAGCCGCCGATTTGCGCCGCATTGGCCCCTGCGGCTTCCGCCGCCTGAAAGATGATCGCCGCGGAACTGGTATAACCGACCAAAACCGCCACAAATCCGGCGATAACTGCCGAAAAAGTTAAATCTTGTATACGAAAGCGCGATGCCATCGGGAAAAATCCTTCTGATTATTGGGCACAAGCGGTATGCTATTGTGCGTTATAGCGCACAGATAGTGCGCTCAACATAGCACCGTGCGTTATAACGCACAATGACAATCGGTAAACCGGGTTTCCAAAGGAGTCAGGATGCAAGAACTCACCCGCCATATTGGCAGCCAGTTGAAAGCAGTTCGGCGCGAACGGGGCTGGAGTTTGAGCCAGACGGCAGAACACACTGGCGTGAGTAAAGCGATGTTGGGGCAAATCGAGCGTGGCGAATCCAGCCCCACAGTGGCAACACTGTGGAAAATTGCCAGTGGCCTGAATGTCTCTTTTTCGGAGTTCCTCGAAACGCCCCCCGCACAATCGGCGGCGCTGCATCGCCACGGTTTACTGACCACGTTCAACAGCGAAACCTCGGGAATGCGCGTCGTGCCGCTATTTCCTTATGACACAACATTGCGTATGGATATGTTTGTTATCGATCTGGAGCCGGGCGGATGCAGCGAATCAACACCTCACGAAGCGGGTGTCATTGAACATGTCATTGTGATTGACGGCGAGCTGGCGCTGACCGTCGAGGGCGTAACCCGCACACTTAGCACCGGTGAGGCGCTCCGTTTTGCCGCCGATTGCCCGCACGCCTACCGTAATGAAAGCCGTCATTCTGTGCGTTTCCACGATCTGATCCATTATCCGCACAGTCGTCCGTAACATTCATTTATCACTATAAGTCAGCCGGATGGGTGTTATCTGCCAATTAATGGTTTTTTTCGCTAACGGCCAATGTGAATTTTTTGTGACAGTTGTGTTATCCCCTAGACAGTTTCGCTTCCCTCGCTTAGCTTGGTATTTTCCCCTAAGTTGAAGGTTATATGATGAGCGAAATATCTACCTTAACCATTAAAATCCCTCTGGAATTAAAAGAGAAAATTAAAGCTGCTGCCTTAGAAAAACAGTTTTCTCTGAGTACCGAAGTTTGCGAAAGATTAGAACAAAGCTTTGAGGTTGATGTTAAAAGCAGTAAAAGCAGCCGCAAAGAGGCCAAATTGCATCACAGCGAGATTGATAACCAAGGCGTAGAAGAGATTTCAGAACAACCGTTGAGCCAGAAAGAATTGAAGAAACTGCGCCAACTGCTGAAAGCACCGCAGAAGAAAAAATAGATCATTTTATCAAACAGCCCTATCTGGCCGTCGGGTGATACATTCACCCGATCGCCGATAGACGCGCCAATTATTGCCCGTCTAACCCTCTGATTGGCTTAATCGAAGCCCACGCACGGCATGATGGACAATGCCAGTAGAGTGAATGCGCGGTAAAACCACATTTATGGCAGCGATAACGCGGTTTGGTGCGAATTTGCTCCCCAACCATATCGCGTAGCAACAGCAAACTCTCTTTCGCGCGCCCTTCTTCTGCATCAGCCAGGTGATAATCCATCAATCGATAGAAAACACGCATGGTTGGATGGCGCTGTAACTGGCGATTAATATAGGTTTGCGCCACATCACGGCCTTCATGCTGCTCAATAATTTCTGCTAACATTAACTCAGCCGCCGCACCAGTATTCTCTTCAACACAGCGTTTGAGGAAATTCGCCCAAGCCTCGGGTTGCTGGAGATGCTGGTAACATTCACTGAGCATTGGCAATGCTTCGCTGACCACTTCTTTATCTTGCTCTAACACGCGCTCCAGCGCTTCGACGCCTTTCGCATACTCACCCTTGGCCAAATACACCCGGCCTTGCATGATAGACACCCGAGCACACTGTTTGTCCGCTGAGGCCGCTTTCTTCAGCAGATTCATTGCCTTATCAAGATCATCACTTCCCATGGCTTGCAAAGCCAGTTCGCAATAAAAATGGGCAATTTCCAGCCGCTGATTATCTTTGCCCATTTTGACCAGCTTCTCTGCCACTTCAATGGCATTGTTCCAGTCACTGGTTGCTTGGTGGATAACTAATAACTGCTGTAAGGCACCTAGCCGAAAATCTTGCTCTTCAACCAATTGATTGAACATATCCTCCGCCCTGTCATATAAACCCGCCGCCATGTAATCGCGACCCAGTTGCTGGATAGCCAGCAACCGTTGTTCAAATGTCAGGGAGGCACTTTCCATCAAGGCCTGATGGATGCGGATAGCGCGGTCAACCTCACCACGCGAGCGGAAAAGATTACCTAACGTCAGATGCGCTTCAACCGTTGAACTGTCTTCTTTCAGCATTTCAAGAAACAGATCAACCGCTTTGTCTTGCTGGTTTGAGAGAAGGAAGTTAACCCCGGCCACATATTCACGAGACAGGCGGTTAGCATCCTGCTGTTTATCCTGCTGAGCACTTCTACGCCCCATATACCAACCATAGGCGGCAGCGACTGGTAACAGCAGAAACAGCATTTCTAACATAGAAAATTATTCCTTGCTGACGGCAGGTGTGGATGCAGTCGCATTCGGTTCAGTCGGTAGCTCTTGCTGTGATTCAAGGCGTTTGATTTTCCGCTCAGCGCGGCCCAATAAAATTCGAACCCGCAGATAAAAAAGCCCACAAATAATCCATCCCAGAACCAAACCAGCGGCAAAAAGCGTTGCCAACAAGGTAGATACCCGGTATTCGCCCTGAGCCAATAAATAATTGAAGGTAACGACCTGATCGTTATTTGCTCCGAGCGTGACTGATATCACGAAAATCACGAGCACTAACAAAAAAATCAGCAAATATTTCACGTTTTTTCCTAAAGGCCGAATCAACCTGATGAATTATGCCAAAAATGTGGCGTCCTTACTTAATAAATTAGCACTTCCTTACCCAGCAAAGAAAGCCTGCACCAAGATAAAGCGCTGAACCCGAGCTTAATTGAGATTATTTTAAGCAACTTAACGGCGAATAATAGTTAATCGTTTAGTTTTCCTCATGCTCGCGTTTTTCAATCTCCTGCTGTTCTTGAGGTGGAATAGTGAATGGACCAAACCACCGCTGCACCAAGCTGCATACAATGGCGACTAACAAACCACTGATAATCGTCGCTGCCATCAAGTCGCCAGGCCAATGCATACCTAATACCAGACGGCTCATCATTACACCCTGCGCCCAGAGCATCAATAAAATAACTGTTTTGTAATGCCGCCGGGGCCATAACAATCCCACACCTAATAATGCCCAACTGGCGGCAAAAACGGTATGACCGGATGGAAAAGCAAAACCGGTTTCAAATTGCCAGTGGCGACTCAGCCAAGGTGGAATGATAGATTGGTTCTGAAGTTGCTGCCTGACCAACTCGCTACGTTCGACACGGGGTAAGGAATAGAAAAAACGGTTATCAATATGATGTTCAGCTTCCAGCCACACAACGAATGGCCGAGGCTCCTGCACATGCTCTTTAATCAATGATTTCAGGCCCTGCCCCAAAATAATGACCACACCCAGTATGACTAGCAGCCCAATAGCCGGTTTGATCCTAAAGCGCAAGCACCACAAAAACCAGCCACTGAGGAGCGCACTGGTCAGCATCCCCCATGGCGCTGTAACTGTTTCTGTCACCCAAAAAAAACCTTTTAGCCAGTTTCCACCGCCGCCGGGGTGCCACTGCCAGCCGGAGAGCCAAATGGCGAATGTTGGCAGCAGTAAAATAAGTGCTCCCACGGTAATTCGTTTTGCTATATTCCACATCTGAGGCCCTTTCTTGCTGGCAATTCCCACAACATATCACCCATGGTGATAGCACTATTTGTATGAGTGCTATAGCTATATAATATAAGTCTCTCTAACCATTGATAACATACACAAATTTTTGTCACTACCGAAATAAGTCCCAGATGAACATTCACGCCAACCTTCTTGCTGCTTTGTTGAACAGCAGCAAGCCAAAAGTTATGGCAATATAGCTAATAATGATCGCGGAAAATTTTTTATTTAACCTTATACCCTAAAATACGGGGTGTAGCGGGTTAAAACGGGCATTCACGGTAGGATAGCAACAACCTTCCTAAGGGCATGAAGTTATAATATGAACAGTAAGATGCAGCTAAAACGTGTAGCGGAAGCCAAATTGCCGACGCCTTGGGGTGATTTTCTGATGGTCGGTTTCGAAGAGTTAGCCTCCGGACATGACCATCTGGCATTAATATTTGGTGATATTAGTGGCGATGAGCCGGTGCTCTCTCGTGTTCATTCTGAATGCCTGACGGGCGACGCCCTGTTTAGCCTGCGTTGTGATTGTGGCTTCCAGTTAGAGGCGGCACTGGCACATATTGCCGAAGAAGGCCGTGGTGTGTTGATTTACCATCGTCAGGAAGGTCGTAATATTGGTTTACTGAATAAGATTCGGGCTTATGCTTTGCAGGATCTGGGGGCCGATACGGTTGAAGCCAATCATCAACTCGGTTTTGCCGCCGACGAGCGCGATTTCACACTGTGTTCTGATATGTATAAATTATTGGGTGTTAAAGCCGTGCGCTTGTTGACGAATAACCCTAAGAAAGTGGAAATTCTCTCCGAAGCGGGGATCAATATCGTCGAACGTGTGCCTTTAATTGTTGGGCAAAACCCTAAGAATGAACATTATATGGCCACTAAAGCCGCCAAAATGGGCCATTTATTGACTAAGTAAATCACCTTGGCTTTTCAGGATTTTTGCCTGTAAAAAGGGAGCGCGCGGCTCCCTTTTTCATCATTTAAGCAAATGGTGACACTGTCACTATCTCATCATAACATTTTGCGGATAACATAATGCAAAATGCCGCCATTTTCGAAATACACCAATTCAGTGCCTGTATCTATGCGGCAGAGAGTATCAATTTTTTGTTGCCGTCCATCTGCATAGGTTAGTGTCACTGGCACCGTTTGCCCGGGAGACAAACGCTGTAACCCACTGACACTAATAGATTCATCCCCAGTCAGACCCAATGTTTTGCGATTTACGTCTGGTGGGAATTCGAGTGGCAGAATGCCCATGCCAATGAGATTGGAGCGGTGAATACGTTCGAAAGACTCTGCGATAACAACTCGAACACCCAATAACCTTGGCCCTTTAGCAGCCCAGTCACGACTAGAACCTGAGCCATATTCCTTACCGGCAATGACGGCTAATGGCACATTTTCCTGCTGATAACGCATGGCCGCATCGTAAATAGCCATCTGGTTTTGTGATGGGATATGACGAGTCATTCCCCCCTCAACACCGGGCACCATTTCATTACGGATGCGGATATTGGCAAACGTGCCGCGCATCATCACTTCATGGTTACCACGGCGGGAACCGTAGGAGTTAAACTCTTTAATCTCTACCCCACGATCTCGCAGATAACGGCCTGCTGGGCTGTCGAGCTTGATATTACCGGCCGGTGATATGTGGTCGGTGGTGACCGAGTCTGCCAAAATCGCCAGAATGCGAGCATGATGAATATCCTGAACCGGTTCTGGTAATGTCTTCATATCACTGAAGAAAGGCGGCAAGCGGATGTAAGTGGAATCACTCTGCCAGTCATAGGTTGGCGTGCTATCAACTTGAATTGCCTGCCAATCTTCATCACCATCAAACACCGCTGCATATTCCTTTCGGAACATATCGGTTTTAACTTCTTCAACCGCTTTGGCGATTTCAAGCCCCGTTGGCCAGATATCTTTCAGATAGACCGGATTGCCCTCAGGGTCATTGCCCAGTGAGTCCTGTGTCAAATTGACATTCATGTTCCCAGCCAAAGCATAGGCCACCACCAGCGGCGGCGATGCCAACCAGTTAGTTTTCACCAAAGGATGGATACGCCCCTCAAAGTTGCGGTTGCCAGAGAGCACCGCGCCGACGGTTAAATCCCCCTCTTTAATCGCTTTTTCAATCGGATCGGGCAACGGGCCTGAGTTACCGATACAAGTCGTGCAGCCGTAGCCCACCAGATTGAAGCCTAAACGGTCAAGATAGGGCGTTAAACCCGCAGAATTGAGATATTCAGTGACAACTTTTGAACCGGGGGCCAGTGATGTTTTTACCCAAGGTTGGGTTTTAAGGCCTTTTTCTGAGGCTTTTTTGGCCAGCAAACCCGCAGCCATCAGCACGCTAGGATTGGAGGTATTGGTACAGGAGGTAATTGCGGCGATGACTACCGCGCCATGCTCCAATTCGTGGGTTTTTCCGTCTAAAGTGAAGGGAACGTGGCGAACTTTGTCTTTTTTGCTGTTGATTTCCAGCTCTTCAAAAGCGCGAAACGCCAAAGGAACCTTTGGCAATGCAACTCGGTCTTGCGGGCGTTTTGGCCCGGCCAAACTGGACTCCACCGTGCTTAAATCCAGAGATAACTGGCTGGTGAATACCGGCTCATCCCCCGGATGACGCCATAATCCTTGTACTTTGCTATAGGTTTCTACCAATGCAATCTGTTCGTCGCTACGGCCGCTTAAGCGCATATAACTCAATGTCACGTCATCGACCGGGAAGAAACCGCAGGTGGCACCATATTCCGGTGACATATTGGCAATAGTGGCACGGTCAGCGAGGGGCAAATCCGCCAATCCATCACCATAAAACTCAACAAATTTACCGACCACCCCGTGTTTTCTCAGCATCTGTGTGACGGTCAACACCAAGTCAGTGGCGGTAATCCCTTCGCGCATTTTACCGGTCATTTTGAAGCCGACCACATCAGGGATAAGCATAGAGACCGGCTGGCCCAGCATCGCCGCCTCAGCTTCAATGCCGCCAACACCCCAGCCAAGAATTCCCAAGCCGTTAATCATGGTGGTATGAGAGTCCGTCCCCACCAACGTATCAGGATAGGCAACCTGCTTGCCGCCCTGCTCTTCATGCCAAACGGTTTGCCCCAGATACTCCAGATTAACTTGATGGCAAATCCCCGTCCCCGGTGGCACCACACGGAAACGGCCGAAGGCTTTTTGCCCCCAGCGCAGGAAAATATAGCGCTCGTGATTGCGTTCCATTTCTAATCGAACGTTTTCACCGAATGCCGCTTTATCACCAAATTCATCGACGGTTACCGAGTGGTCGATAACCAAATCCACCGGGGATAATGGATTAACCTGCGCGACATCCCCGCCCAGGCGTTTTACGGCTTCGCGCATCGCGGCCAAATCCACCACCGCCGGGACGCCGGTAAAGTCTTGCATTAATACGCGTGCGGGCCGGTAAGCAATTTCTTTCTCGGCATGCCCAGTCTGTTGCCAGGCAATAATAGCTTTAAGGTCATCCTCCTGAACCTGTTCACCATCTAAGTGGCGGAGCAAGTTTTCAAGCAACACTTTCAGTGATTTGGGTAATCGGTCAATATCCCCAAGCTCTGCCGCAAGTTGCGGCAGGCTGTAATAGTGATATTCGTGATTGAGGGCGACCAACTTGGCCATACTCGTTTTCCGCAAATCCAACGACATAGCGCCTCCATTGTTTCTTATAGTGTTCTAAACAACATTCATCTCAACAAGACTAATCCCTTGAAATTATGAGGTCTAGATTAAATATAACACAAAGAAACATTAACATTTTGGCAACAATGGCGATTGCTATGATAGACGGCCTAAATATAATTTTTGCGCTCTTTTACTCCGTCAATAAAGCCATTAACATATCCCACGTTTTCTCCTGCTACATAGCTTTTTTCTGAGCCACTATCTTTATCTTCAATTTCAAGTATATCGTCCTCAGAGTAACTATCTTCTTCAAATACAAAATCACATTCTGAAAAAATCTCTTCAACTTGTTCATAATTTTCTGATTCAATAATTCCAAGGTTTGCATATGCCAGTTTCGGAGTGCCTATTTCAGTTGGATTTTTTGAACCTGGCATAGTATTAGCTATAGCATAAGAGTTGGGGGTAAATAACTCTTTAAACCACTCTAAAATCATTTTTATTATACCGTTGCGATTTACGTCACGTCTTAATTCGCTAGAACACTGTTCCTCAAACTTAAAAAAAATGCGCGACGTCTCTTCATTTAACGTAAAGTCTTTACCTAAAAATAGTTGACAGTCCAAAGTGAATAAAAGTTGAGCCCCATCGGTATAAGGTACTGAATAATGCATTTCAAGTCCGTGGTGCCTATCGAGCTTGAATTCCATTGAAATATCATCATGATGTAAATAAGGATGCCCTCTCTTGGCATGCTCCAGAGCAACTGTTGCCATTGAATATCGACTCACTACATTCAGTACAGCAATTCTCCTCTTATCATCATCGTCAGTGCCTGCTTTTAACCACCCTTTATGAACCAAGCGTTCTAATACCTCCTTAATATTTTTATAGCCACCCGAACATTCCCCATCAATATAAAATTGTTTTTTTTCAATTGGAGTATTGTTACTCTTTAATGCACTAACTGTATTAGTTAGCCCCAGAGACTCTATTGGATAAGATATTCTAGACATTTATTCCTCTTGACTATGTTTATATAAAAACAAGATTACATATCAATAAAATATCAAACTAATTTTAAAATATCTTTTGAATTTACACTTATTATTTTCGTTATTGAAATAAAATTAATTCTTCAATTAAGGTTATAAACTATATTTTCAGGCAATTTAATTTGAATATCACACTGCTTTTTTATACAGTAATAAATAATATGTTGTGTTGTTAAAACATAACATCAGGTACACCCTACACACAAAATGAGATTAAATAATGTCAAAAAATAAAAAGAAAACATCAGCGTCGGTAGCTGCGCAGGCGGCAAAAATACTCAAAGATCCTAATGCCTCGGCCATTGAAAAAAGTCTGGCTGGCTCGGCACTCTCTCAATCTAGCACTAACAACCAGACCGGTGCTCATATGGAAGATGTTGCGGCACAAGTGCTGGCAGATCCTGAGTCCAGTGAACAAACCAAGACGCTGGCCGGGTCTGTACTCGCCCAGGCAAATAAAGAACGCTAAGCATAAAAAAGCCCCTTTCGAGGGGCTTTTTTAACTGTAAGGTGCATTACTTCGTCGGCAGTTTGATGTCTTTGAACATCGCCTCGATATCATCATTCGAACGCAGCGCCACCGCTTTATCCACCACATCCCGCGTCAAATGAGGGGCAAAACGTAGAATAAAATCATACATATAACTGCGCAGGAAGGTACTGCGGCGAAAACCTATTTTCGTGGTGCTGTAAGTAAAGATGTCTCGCGCATCAACCGTCACCAGATCTGGATCTTGGATTGGGTCAACCGCCATGCTGGCAATAACACCAACACCCAGACCTAATCTCACGTAAGTTTTAATCACGTCCGCATCTGTCGCGGTAAAGACAATTCGTGGCGTCAGACCCGCACGATTAAATGCAGTATCCAATTCAGAACGCCCTGTAAAACCAAAGGTATAGGTCACAATAGGATAAGCGGCTAGTTCTTCAATACTAACATGGGCTTTCCCTGCTAATGGGTGATCGGGTTTCACCACTACCGCACGGTTCCAGTGATAGCACGGCAACATAATCAGGTCATCATACAAATGCAGTGCTTCCGTGGCGATAGCGAAGTCAGCACTCCCCTTGGAGACCGCTTCCGCGATTTGTGTGGGTGACCCTTGATGCATATGCAACGATACACGGGGATAGCGCTCTATGAAGCCTTTAATCACATTGGGCAATGCATAACGCGCCTGAGTATGTGTTGTTGCAACATACAAAGAACCTTTATCAGGATAAGTATGTTCACCGGCAACCGCTTTAATGGCATCAACTTTTGATAATACTTCACGGGCAATACGGATGATTTCCAACCCCGCAGGGGTTACCTGAGTGAGATGCTTACCACTGCGGGCAAAAATCTGAATCCCCAGCTCATCTTCCAACATTCGGACCTGTTTACTGATCCCAGGTTGTGAGGTGTACAGGCCTTCTGCAGTGGACGATACGTTAAGGTTATGATTCACCACCTCAACAATATAGCGTAGCTGTTGCAATTTCATATCTATACCATCCTAGGTTAAACACTGCGGGAGGCCCACAGTTTGGTATATCGGTATTAGCCGGTATGCCGAGAAGTGATTAACTGAAACCCGTAACTGCATGATGCCAAAGTGGTCAGTATTGACCTTATAATAACATTAGGTGATAAAAAAATATTTTATATAACTACTATATCATTTCATCTGCAACTGTATACACCCTTGTTATGTTAGCTTTATCTCAGCCTAATCACCGATATAAGTCCGCGCGCATACTTGAGCTGTTAATGATTTAATTTATAGAATATTAGCTTAAAAATAATAGTGTTTTTGACTCAATGCAGACAATCGTTAACGATTGATAACTTCAACAGTTTGACCAAGACTATAAAGCACTTGGATAGATTAGCCCAATAAAAAACCAGCCACTAAGGCTGGTTTTTAGATGTACAACTCAGTATTTTACACAACGAATAGCTGTCATGCTCAGCAATAAAAACGCCACGAAGAAGCATTCAACTGCTTGTCAAAATACCTATTTTTTAGCTTCAACCCATTTGCCATCAATATAGAAAGCAGACCAACCGGTGGCTTTGCCATCTTTCTCTGACGAAACGTACTGTTGCTTGGTTTTGCGGCTAAAGCGCACCATGGTTTTATTACCCTCTTTATCCGTCACTGGCGCATCAGCCAGGTAACGTAATTTCTCAGGTAATCTGTCCTTGAAACGCACCAACTCTTCTACCAATGGCGCACGGGTTTCGCGCGATTTAGGGAAGGTATTGGCTGCCAAGAATACGCCAGCAGCACCATCTCGCAACACAAAATAGGCATCAGACTTTTCGCAAGGAAGTTCTGGCAAAGGGACTGGATCTTCTTTCGGCGGTGCAACTTCGCCACTGCGCAAAATTTTACGGGTATTTTTACACTCATCATTAGTACAACCCATGTACTTGCCAAAACGCCCCATTTTCAGGTGCATTTCAGAACCACACTTTTCGCACTCAACGATTGGGCCTTCATACCCTTTGATGCGGAACTCACCTTCTTCTATCTCATAACCATCACATGCTGGGTTATTACCGCAAACATGTAACTTACGTTTGTTATCAATTAGATAGCTATCCATGGCTGTGCCACATTTCTGGCAACGACGGCGGGCGCGTAATGCGTTGGTTTCCGCATCATCACCTTCCAGGATATTAAGAATCTCAGCATCCGGCACCAGATTTATAGTGGTTTTGCAGCGCTCTTTCGGCGGCAATGCATAACCTGAACAACCCAGGAACACCCCAGTACTGGCAGTGCGAATCCCCATCTGACGGCCACAAGTTGGGCAATCAATGCTGGTCATGACCATTTGATTCGGGCGCATACCGCCCTCCTCAGGATCTTTTTCGGCTTTTTCAAGTTGCTCGCTGAATTCGGCGAAGAAACCATCCAGTACTGCCTTCCACTCGGCCTGATTGTTAGCAACCTGATCCAGACCACTTTCCATGCGCGCGGTAAAATCGTAATTCATCAACTCACGGAAGTTCTCTTCCAGACGGTCGGTTACAATTTCACCCATTTTCTCAGCATAGAAACGGCGGTTTTCTACGCGGACATAGCCACGGTCTTGAATGGTCGAAATAATCGACGCATAGGTAGATGGGCGGCCAATGCCCCGTTTTTCTAATTCTTTGACCAATGACGCTTCACTGTAACGCGCTGGCGGCTTGGTGAAGTGTTGGCTTGGGATTAGCTTTTGTAAATCCAAGTCACTGCCCACTTCAATCACTGGCAGAGTCCTGTCTTCATCCCCTTTACGCAGTGCTGGCATCACCTTCGTCCAACCATCAAATCGTAAAGTTCGGCCTTTCGCCCGCAGTTGGAAATCGCCTGCCTGTACTGTCAAGGTGGTCGAATCATACTTGGCCGGAGTCATCTGACAGGCCACAAACTGACGCCAAATCAGCTGATACAGCTTCTGGGCATCGGCTTCCATATCTTTTAACTGTTCAGCCAATACATTCACATCAGAAGGGCGGATAGCCTCATGCGCTTCTTGTGAATTCTCTTTGCTGCTGTACTGATTGGGTGCGGATGGCAAGTATTTATCGCCAAAATTATCACCAATATATCCGCGCACCATCGTCAACGCATCCTGACTTAAATTGGTCGAGTCAGTACGCATATACGTGATATGGCCCGCTTCATACAAGCGCTGCGCCATCATCATGGTTTTCTTCACACCAAAGCTCAGGCGGGTACTGGCAGCCTGCTGCAATGTAGAAGTAATGAACGGCGCACCCGGCTTGCTGCTGGTCGGTTTGTCTTCACGATCCAGCACTTTATAGCGCGCGTTTTCCAGCAATTTAAGCGCTGCGTGGGTCTGTTCACGATTGACCGGTTTAAAGGGTTTATTGTGAGCATGGGTGACTTCCATTTGGATAGGAACTTCACCTTTCGCCAGCAAATCAGCATGCAATTCCCAGTACTCTTCAGGAACGAATGCTTTGATATCCCGTTCGCGTTCAACCACTAAACGCACGGCGACCGACTGCACTCGCCCAGCAGACAGACCACGGGCAATTTTTTTCCACAACAGTGGAGAAACCATATAACCCACAACCCGGTCCATAAAGCGACGAGCTTGCTGGGCATTAACCCGGTTAATATTCAATTCACCAGGCTGATTAAAAGCCTGTTGGATAGCGTTTTTTGTGATTTCGTTAAATACCACACGACTAAAACGCTTATCATCACCACCAATCACTTCCCGCAAATGCCAGGCAATAGCCTCTCCTTCGCGGTCAAGGTCGGTTGCGAGATAGATGTGGTCAGCGTTTTCGGCTAATGCTTTCAGCTCGGCAACCACCTTTTCTTTGCCGGGCAAAATTTCATACTGCGCTTTCCAGCCATGATAAGGATCGACGCCCATGCGGTTAACTAATGCAACCTTTTCGTCTTTCTTTACTTTAGTTTTGGGCTTGTCGGCTTTCTTGGCTTTATCTTCAGTTGAGTTAGCGCTCTTCTTACTGGCTGAGCCACTGGTCGGCAAATCACGAATGTGACCGACACTGGACTTAACCACGTAGTTATTCCCTAAGTATTTATTAATAGTTTTGGCTTTTGCCGGGGACTCAACTATTACGAGAGCTTTACCCATAATTACCTTTACCTAAATTATTTCTTCTAAAAGAAGGTTTTTATCTTGCCGTATTGCGGCATTCTGAATCTCTTTTTTATATTGCGGTACTTTTTCAGGAGATCAACCTGTTTTTTTAATCGGAGTCATAAAAGCGCTTTCCGAAGTTCAGTTGGCTATCTCTCAAGATCTTTGCCTGCGCCCAGTGCTACAGCAGTGAATTCTGCCTCATGGCGTCAACAAAACCTGCCACCTAATAGTATAAAATCCCACACTGTACCTGATAAAAAGCGACACGCAACCTAATTAGCTCGGAATCTGAATTTATCCAATAGTGGTGACAAAGCCATCAATGACTCGAATAAACCTTAGTCGGTTTGCGAACAAATGCTAACCCGCAGTACAATAGATAAGAGAAATTACCTTGTTCTGAGGGAATATGATTGTTGTGAGGAAATATAATGATCGGAAACACAGCACCTATTGAGCGTAATAAATTATTGACAGAAGCCAATGAGATTATTCGTCAACATGAAGATTATCTACAGGGTATGAAGGCAACCGAGGTTGAGCAAAAAGGCCCGGTATTAGTATTTCGCGGAGAGTTTTTCCTTGATGACGAGGGATTACCTACCGCAAAAACAACTGCGGTATTTAATATGTTTAAACATCTCGCACACGTTTTATCGGCTAAATATCATTTAATCGACTAATTGCAGATTATTCCCTTTGCAGCGCCCTCTTTTAGCCGCTGCACCAAAAATAACAGGGGGCCAAGCCCCCTGCTTTTATTGCACCGAATTCGGATTACATCGGGTTATAACAAGGGCTTCTCACCGCGTTGCCACCAGCGTAATAATAGGCGGTCGGCACTTTCTGCGGCACTCCCTGTAAAGCGATCCATCAGACGTTTACGGCGGGTATAACGCACACCAATGACTTCGTGATTATCCATTTCAGCAATCAGTAAATCATCACTGGTACCGATGGCATCAACCAGCCCTTTCTCTTTGGCTTGAGTCCCGAACCAATGTTCGCCCGTGGCAACAGCGTCGATATCCAAAGAAGGCCGTTGTTGCTGAACGAACTGCTTGAAGAGTAGATGAGTTTCATTCAGATCTTCACGGAATTTTTCGCGCCCTTGTTCCGTATTTTCACCGAACAATGTAAGGGTTCGCTTGAATTCACCTGCGGTATGTAGCTCAACATCAATATCGTTCTTTTTCAGTAAACGATGGAAGTTAGGTATTTGAGCCACAACACCGATTGAGCCAATAATAGCGAAAGGCGCGCTAATGATACGATCAGCCACACAGGCCATCATATAGCCCCCGCTAGCGGCAACTTTATCGACCGCAACAGTGAGGCGAATACCTTTGTGGCGCAGGCGCTCCAATTGTGACGCCGCCAGACCATAGCCGTGCACCACGCCGCCAGGGCTTTCCAGCCTCAACAGCACTTCATCCTGGGCCGTAGCCACTGCCAGCACCGCTGAAATTTCTTCACGCAATGACGTTACTTCATGGGCATCAATACTCCCTTTGAAGTCAATAACATACAAGCAAGGCTTGATGGCGGCTACCGCACCCGATTTAGCACGCTGCTTTTTGAGTTTTTGATCAGATTTTTGCTGCTTTTTAAACTCTTTGCTCCAGGCTTTTTGCTCAGCATGACTCATGCGCGCCAAGCGCATTTCGCGCTGCATATCCTTATATTGCTCACCCAGGTCAACCAGATTGAGTTCTCCCCGTTGCCCTTGTTTCCTCATTCCTTGGCTGACAACCAACAATACTATCGCAGCAATCGCAACCACGATGGTCACCACTTTAGCGAGAAACAGTCCGTACAGAGAAAATAACTCCACAAATACCGCCTTTATTCATCTGCTATTAAAGAGATACCTGCATTCTAGCGAACCCGTAAGCTGGCGTCTTGCGCAAATGAAAAATTGCATTGGTTTCGCTTAAATATAAGAATATAAGAGATATCGCGGCATGTATGAGTAAAATTTCCGCCGCCAGTAAGAGGAATAATTATGCATTACCAACCTAAGCATGACCTGCTCGACAATCGCACTATTTTGGTGACAGGCGCAGGTGATGGCATTGGTCGCGAAGCGGCTCTGACTTACGCACGTTTTGGTGCGCGCTTAATTCTCGTTGGCCGCACAATGCACAAACTTGTTGCTGTGCAACAACAGATTATCAAGGCCGGTGGCCAGCCAGTCAGCATTTGGCAGCTGGATTTACTGCATGCGACCGAGCAAGATTGTCAGCAATTAGCCGATGCGCTCAGCCATCAGATTTCTCAGCTAGACGGTCTTTTGCATAATGCCGGTTTATTAGGTGAGGTGGCCCCGATGGCCGAGCAAAATATCGCCGTCTGGCAGGATGTTATGCAAGTGAATGTCAATGCAACTTTTATGCTCACTCAAGCACTATTACCTTTATTGCTGAAATCACCAAGCGCCTCTCTGGTTTTCACCAGTTCCAGTGTTGGTCGTCAAGGGCGCGCGGGATGGGGAGCTTATGCGGTGTCAAAATTTGCCACTGAGGGCATGATGCAGGTGCTTGCTGAAGAATATAAGCAGAGTAACCTGAGAGTTAATTGTATTAATCCAGGGGGAACTCGCACTCAGATGCGCGCAAGCGCCTTCCCGGATGAAGATGCCAGCAAGCTAAAAACACCCGCAGATATTATGCCGCTGTATCTCTACCTAATGGGCGATGATAGCCGCAGGAAGACCGGTATTAGCTTCGATGCACAACCTGGCCGCAAACCCGGCCCCGCAGAATAAAGGAAACTTTCATGTCTGAAGAACGCCACCAACAGCGTCAACAAAAAATAAAAGAAAAGGTTGAATCACGGGTTGCAGCAGCGCAAGAAATTCGCGGCATCTTGATTGTTTTTACCGGCAATGGCAAGGGTAAGACCACGGCCGCATTCGGTACGGTGACCCGCGCGGTTGGCCACGGCCTGAAAGCGGGTGTGATACAGTTTATTAAAGGTGAATGGCCGAACGGCGAGAAAAATCTACTGCAACAACATGGGGTTGAGTTTCAGGTCATGGCAACCGGTTTTACCTGGAATACACAAAATAGAGAAACAGATACAGCCGCCTGTCGAGGGGTTTGGCAACACGCTCAGCGTATGTTAGCGGACCCGACATTAGATTTAGTCGTGTTGGATGAACTGACTTATATGGTGGCTTATGACTATCTCTCTCTGGATGAAGTCGTTGATGCGCTAAAACAGCGCCCTGCCCATCAAACCGTCATTATTACTGGCCGTGGTTGTCATCGGGATCTGTTAGAAATGGCGGATACGGTGAGTGAATTGCGCCCAGTTAAACATGCTTTTGATGCCGGTATTAAGGCACAGCAAGGTATTGACTGGTAATTATCGGATTTTGAAGGGAAAAAAGGGAAGAAAATGATTTCTTCCCTGATATAACTTAACCGCGCTTGTTGGAACCACGACGCCCAGTTGTTGCTGCGGGTGCTGCTGCATTACCCGCGTTTTGACGAGTCGAACCTTTACGGGCCGAGCTTTGACGCCCTGCGACCTGACGGCCAGCAACTTCAGTGTGGCGTTTAACGGCACGACGGATTTGATTAGCCTTAACCCGGCGTCTGTCTTTCTCCACTGGCAATTTGCTGACAGTTTCAGAATTCAGTTCTACCAGCTCGCGCAGATAATTGGTGGCTTTCAGATCCAATTCAGTCCAGCCGCCACGAGGCAAGCCCTTAGGAAGATTGATATCACCATAACGCACACGAATCAGGCGGCTCACCTGTACACCGACCGCTTCCCATAAACGGCGAACTTCGCGGTTGCGCCCTTCGGTCAACGTGACGTTATACCACTGGTTAAGCCCTTCTCCACCTTGGAAACTAATGGTGCGGAATGCCGCGGGGCCATCTTCTAATTGCACACCACGACTGAGCTGCTTGATTTTTTCGTCATCAATTTGGCCAAACACTCGCACCGCATATTCGCGCTCAACCTCACGGCTTGGGTGCATTAAGCGGTTAGCCAGCTCACCATCTGTGGTGAACAGCAATAAACCTGAGGTATTCACGTCCAAACGGCCTACCGCAACCCAACGCGAACCGCGCAGTTTAGGCAAACGGTCGAACACGGTTGGGCGGCCTTCAGGGTCATTACGGGTACAAAGTTCACCTTCCGGCTTGTAATACGCCAGTACACGGCACACTGCTTCTTCAGATTCTTTAATAGAAAGAAGATGACCGTCCAGGCGAATTTTAGTGGCCTGAGTGACTTCAACACGGTCCCCTAGCTTTGATATTTTACCATCAACGCTAACGCGGCCCTGCTGAATGATTGTTTCGATTTCCCGACGAGAGCCATGACCGGCCCGTGCCAAGATTTTCTGTAATTTTTCACCCACAATTTTATCGCCCTGCGGTTTAGGGCTTTGCGGCTTTGAGTTTGTTAACTTTTGGTCTTCTGACTTCTCGCTCATTGAGCAACCTCTAATGTCGCCTTCACAGGCGTCGCGTTATATATTGTAATCAATAAGTTAAGCTCACAATCAAGCAGAACTCACTGATTGTAATACATTTTGGAACACAGCATGGCACGCAGAAAATGGCGCAGATGCCCCTATACGCTGGTTCGTGACCGGACATATTACACTAATTTCACAGTCAGGGATTCAAAAAGTAGTACGGCAGCGGAAATGAAGTTGCCGGATTATACCGGCAAATGCGCAGGTCAGTGACGAAGGTAGATTTTTAGATAATTCAAGGATACCGCAGAACAAACTCGGCTCACCAAAGCACTACGCCGTGGCATATTGTGGCTCGACGCCGATATTCTCCAATAGTTGCGAGACAATCCCTGCATTCATCAACATCGGTTGTAAAGTTGGGATACCTAATTTACCCAGAGCGCTGCGCTTGTGGTAGCTGATGGTTTTATTACTGAGTTGCAAATGATCGGCAATATCATTGTTTGATTTACCTTGCAGTAATAAAGCCAGCACGGTTCGCTCGCGTTTCGATAATAAGCAGGGCCGCTTCTTCGTCAGTATTGTCGAGCTTGAAAATGCTCGGTTTAGTTGGGTCACAAATTGGCTAAGAGACGCATTTTGCGCGATAACGGCATACACCTGCTCAACACCGCAAAAATACTGAGTCAATAGATCAACACAAAACTCGTCAGCTATAACAATCACGCGACAGTTTGGGCGGTGTATCCGCAACCAGTCAACAACCAAACTAAGACTATCGCCAGACGTATAATCCTCGCCACGTAAACTCAAAATAGCTAAATGCGTCGCAGGGAATTTAACTAAATTATCATAGCAATCAGTCAGCGAACCAACACTGGCCACAATATCTACCGATTCACTCATTAATAACTTTTTTAAAATACGTTCCAGGCTAAACCGGGTAAAAGAACAAGGGTGTTGAATGATCGCAAGCTTATCTTCCATAGCGCTTATTTCCTTTGATAACACACTTAAATTGAACGTTACTTAGCTAAATCTTCTTACTTTTTTAAAAAATGAATTGATAAAAAACATTGCAATGGTCGCTGAGATAAACGACAGCCACAGTGAGAGCGCAATCAGAGAGTCATAGGTATCTTCCGATACAATCATTCCCGAATAAATTGAATGCATATAGCGCATACTCTCTGGAAAAGTCTCAACAATAAACAAACTGAAAAAACAAAATAACCAGACAAACCAGAAAAAAGACAGTGACAATGAAAGCAACTTTTTCATAGGATTAAATCCAATATACGGTTATTTTTCATTAAGCTAGTTGCAGGGCACATTCTGTATTCAGCAGTAAATCCGCTTGAGGAAAGCAACAATAGCCCGATATAACAGCATCAATAGCGCCGTCGAGGTTAATAACGTCGTCCTTTTTGTAGACATAGCCACGAACACCTATTTCGAGGCATTTTTTTAGGTAATAAATTGATATCAAAGAAGTATAGATAAGTACTTTTGACTCGGGAGACATAATCATTAGTTTATGAATAAGGTTAAGTTGAAGGTTTTTATACCCCACGAAATCCACAATAATTAAATTAGGCTTATAAACACTCGCCATTTTTATTGATTCGTGTTCCCCGCCTGTTTCATAAACTCTCCCGCCCTTGCACTCTATAATTCCTCTTACTACATGCCTAATCAAAGGGTGCTGATCAATAATTAACGCCGAAATTTTATTATTCATAAGAACCTCATTCGTAGAATTAATTTAAATCAGTGATTAGGGCAGAATTGATCGTAAGAACAATTCTGCCGGGACTTTAATCAGTATTAATTTAGTGAGTATCCTCCCGTGAGGCCGCAATTAAGCGTGAGAGATGTTTCAGCCGTTGTTGATGGAGTTGAAACATATAACCCATAATAAATAGGATCAGTATCATAGGTATCTACCATACCGTCATAACCCGGAATGCTAATATTCCTGGAGAAGGTGTAACCGGGCTGAGTTGTTGATGTATCATTAATATAAGCACCACAGGTCACTTCAGTATTGCCCCCGGTTGCAACCACAACATTGGGTGAAATAGTAAAGTTTAATGTTTTGCTTTTGGCTGTCGGCAACCAATTAACACAGTTAACGGATAAATTAACAGCACCAATATTCTCTGATAACCGTGACTCATTACTATTATGTAAATAAATATGCTCACCACTTAGGATATTCTCAATATTCGTGGCCCCCACAGCACTGGCTTCACAGGCAACATCCAGATTTTCCTGAATAAGATCAATTGTACTGGTGGTATAGGTCTCTGAATAAGGTGCGTTGCAAGAGGTAGTGCTGTTACAGACGTTACCCACACCGAAGGTACTCACCCGAAACTTTCCTGAACCTCCGGCTAATGAAGTAATATTAGCTCGAGGAATTGAGACATGCTGGTCAACCATAACGCCGTGCGCAATCGCAATTTTAACAGCATCGTAGTGTGTAGCTGCGTTCATCAATTCATCATCGTAGGATCCATTACCTCGCAGATCCACGTCATATGATTGAATTGCCGGACTAATAATGGTCCCGTTGGAGTTCACCATATTAAAGTTATATCGCAAAAGACAAGAACCAAGTGAAACAGTACTTGTTGCTCTCTTACATCTATTCTGGTGACTCATATGAGAGTTTCTATCACCGGCAGTGGGCGGGTTATTTGTTCCGTCCCAATAAGTATGCGCTAAGTCGAATGAAAGTTCATTCAAACTGGTTAGCGGATTTTTAACTTCATAATGACCTAGCACTGTATTTGGTAACACTAAAAACGCTAACGAAAATAAAAACAACTTTAATGATTTCATCATATTCATCCACAATAGAGTTACTGCAAAACTGATATTAATTAAAGTAAAGAACACACTCACTTTTAATTATTAAGTAATGAGAGGATGGTATTAACAGTACCGGTTAATACCACCTCATCATCGTTTCTCTATTTGTCTAATTTATATTGCCAAAGTAAATTTGACACTGAAAGGCACCGGCGTAAACGCCACAACATCAGAGTCATTGTTACTATTGACCGTTGCCGTTACTTGGCTATCCCCTGGATTGGCGCTTGTTAACGTCATGATAATGTCGCCATTAATATCAGTCGTTCCGCTCGCAGCAATGGCCGCATTATTCGTGGCATTGAAGCTAACCGATTGATTTGGGATAACATTCCCAAAAGCATCCACGACTTTGGCTTTAACACTATTTTGTGCAGTTCCATCCGCCGGCATATTTTGAGTGACGACCTCAAGGCTAACGGTGGCCGTGCTGACATCAGGTATAAAGGTTGAATCTATGGTCAAACTTTGGTTATTGACCTCCGCTGTCACCTCGGTTATGCCCGATTTGATATTCGTCAACGTCAATATAACTGAGCCATTTGCATCGGTGGTGCCACTGGTTGCCATCACAGCATTATTATTGGTGCTGAAATTGACGAGCAGATTTGGCACTCGATTTCCCAACGCATCCGTCACCACAGCTTTAACACTGTTAGTGGCGACACCATTAGCCAGCGCACCGTCATCCTCGACACTAAACGCCCCGCTAATAATGGTCGCGGTGCCGCTGTCAGGAATAAAGGTCACGTCCACACTTTGGCTGTTGCTGTTCACCGTCGCCGTCACGCGAGTCGCGCCCGCCGTGACATTGGTCAGTGTCATGGTGACCACACCAGCACTGTCGGTGGTGCCGCTGGTTGCTATCACTGCATTGTTATCCGCAATGAATGTCACCGCCTGATTGGGCACCACATTGCCAGTAGCATCCGTGACAACTGCTTTCACTTCATTTTGTGCAACACCATTAGCCAGCGCATTGTCTTGAGTGACAGTCAGTGCCCCGCTAATAATGGTCGCCGTGCCGCTGTCGGGAATAAAGGTCACATCCACACTTTGGCTGTTGCTGTTCACCGTTGCGGTCACGCGAGCCGCGCCCGCCGTGACATTGGTCAGTGTCATGGTGACCACACCAGCACTGTCCGTGGTGCCGCTGGTTGCTATCACTGCATTGTTATCCGCAATGAATGTCACCGCCTGATTGGGTACCACATTGCCCGTGCCATCGGTGACAATCGCTTTGACGGAATTGGTTGCAGAACCATTAGCCAACGCATTGTCTTGAGTGATGGTAAGTGCTCCGCTAATAATGGTCGCCGTGCCGCTGTCGGGAATAAAGGTCACATCCACACTTTGGCTGTTGCTGTTCACCGTCGCCGTCACGCGAGTCGCGCCCGCTGTGGCATTGGTCAGTGTCATGGTGACCACGCCAGCACTGTCGGTGGTGCCGCTGGTTGCTATCACTGCATTATTATTCGCAATGAATGTCACCACCTGATTAGGCACCACATTGCCAGTAGCATCCGTGACAATCGCTTTCACTTCATTCTGTGCAACACCATTAGCCAGCGCATTATCATGAGTGATGGTGAGTGCTCCGCTGATGATAGTCGCGGTGCCGCTGTCGGGAATAAAGGTCACATCCACACTTTGGCTGTTGCTGTTCACCGTCGCGGTCACATGAGTCACGCCCGCAGTGACATTGGTCAGAGATAAAATCAGCACACCTGCACTGTCCGTGGTGCCGCTGGTTGCTATCACTGCATTGTTATCTGCAATGAATGTCACCACCTGATTGGGCACCACATTGCCCGTGCCATCCGTGACAATCACTTTCACCTCATCCTGTGCTGTGCCATTGGCCAGCGCATTATCACGAGTGATGGTGAGTGCCCCGCTAATAATGGTCGCCGTGCCGCTGTCGGGAATAAAGGTCACATCCACACTTTGGCTGTTGCTGTTCACCGTCGCCGTCACGCGAGCCGCGCCCGCAGTCACATTGGTCAGTGTCATGGTGACCACACCAGCACTGTCGGTGGTGCCGCTGGTTGCTATCACCGCGTTATTATCCGCAATGAATGTCACCGCCTGATTGGGCACCACATTGCCCGTGCCATCCGTGACAACTGCTTTCACTTCATTCTGTGCAGAACCATTAGCCAACGCATTGTCTTGAGTGATGGTAAGTGCCCCGCTGATGATAGTCGCGGTGCCGCTGTCGGGAATAAAGTTAACATCCACACTTTGGTTGTTGCTGTTCACCGTCGCCGTCACGCGAGCCACACCCGCAATAGCATTACTGAGTGACACCGTCACAGAACCATCTGGCCCAGTCGTGCCATTCGCCGCGATCACTGCGTTGTTGTCCGCGATGAATGTCACCATCTGATTAGGCACCCGGTTGCCAGTAGCATCGGTGACAATCGCTTTGACCGAATTGGTTGCAGAACCATTAGCCAAAGCATTGTCTTGAGTGACAGTCAGTGCCCCGCTGATAATAGTCGCGGTGCCGCTGTCGGGAATGAAGGTCACATCCACACTTTGGCTGTTGCTGTTCACCGTCGCCGTCACGCGAGCCGCGCCCGCAGTCACATTGGTCAGAGTCATGGTGACCACACCTGCACTGTCAGTGGTGCCATTGGTTGCTATCACCGCGTTATTATCCGCAATGAATGTCACCACCTGATTAGGTACCACATTGCCCGTGGCATCAGTGACAATCGCTTTGATGGAATTGGTTGCAGAACCATTAGCCAACGCATTGTCTTGAGTGACAGTCAGTGCCCCGCTGATGATAGTCGCCGTGCCGCTGTCGGGAATAAAGTTCACATCCACATTTTGGCTATTACTGTTCACTGTCGCGGTCACATGAGCCACACCCGCAATAGCATTACTGAGTGACACTGTCACAGAGCCATCTGACCCGGTCGTGCCATTCGCCGCGATCACTGCGTTGTTGTCCGCGATGAATGTCACCAGCTGATTAGGCACCCGGTTGCCAGTAGCATCGGTGACAATCGCTTTGACCCAATTGGTTGCAGAACCATTAGCCAGCGCATTATCTTGAGTGACAGTCAGCGCCCCGCTGAGGATAGTCGCGGTGCCGCCGTCGGGAATAAAGGTGATATTCGCGTTTTGGCTGTTACCATTGACCGTCGCAGACACTTGAGTCACACCTGCAATGGTGTTAGTCACGGGCATAGATACAACCCCATTAGTATCCGTCGTGCCGCTGGCAGCCACCGTCGCGCTGTTATCCGCAATGAATGTCACAACTTGGTTTGGCACTCGGTTACCGGTAGCATCGGTCACAATAGCTTGCACCGTATTCGCCGCCAAACCATCCGCAATAGCATTATCTCGGGTCACGGTGAGCGCCCCGCGCAGGATGGTCGCCGTGCTTGAGTCTGGGGTAAAGTTCACATCCACACTCTGGCTAGCCCCATTGATCATTGCAGTGACTCGCGTCACCCCTGCTGTGATATTGCTTAGCGATTGTGTTACTGCACCGTCCGGACCTGTGGTTCCGCTCGCGGCAATATTTGCACCATTGTCGCCGATGAAACTGACCACTTGATTAGGAATCGGGTTACCACGAGCATCGGTAACAATCGCTTTTACACTGTTGCGATCACGGCCGTTAGCCAGCGCATTATCGACAAGTATCGTGAGCGCCCCATCAATAATCGTTGCCGTGCCGCTATCTGGGATAAAATTCACCGGTACACTTTGGCTTGCCCCATTTAGCATGGCGGTGACCGTCGTCACGCCCGTCGTATCATTGACTAACGTCACGGTGAGCGCCCCATCCGCACCGGTCATGCCGCTGGAGAGTGAAAGTGTGGCGCTGTTATCGGCGATGAAGCTAACGTGTTGATTTGATACAGGGTTGCCATTGGCATCTTTCACTGTTGCTTTAACACTGTTGGTCGCTACTCCATTGGCCAAAGCATTATTTTTCAGGACAACCAGATCCTCACTCAGGATGGAGGCGGTACTTTCATCAGCAACAAACGCCACTGCGGCCAGCGCCCGGTTACCATTGTCTAAAACCGCGTGAACCTGTCCCCCTCCGGCCAAAATACTCTTCACAGAGACCGTGGCTCTTCCCTGGCTGTCGGTGGTCGCACTGGGTGAGACAACATCACCAAGAGTGGTATTGAATGACACATTCATACCCGCCATAGGAGTATTTGAACCATTCGCGGTATCGACTACAGAGGCCCGATATGTCACTAAGGCTGTGCCGTCGGCAGTGGCCGAGGCACTTGAGCCCATCACGTTAAGCGCTATCTGATGCGGTGATTCCTGAACAATAATGTTAGTGGTTGCGGTGTTCGATTTATTGCCGCGAATGTCATAAGCCACCGCGCTGATTTGATAGCTATTGATGTTTTGCAGGTGCTGATAAGCTGGAAGAGTAACAGCAGCTGACTCCATGGTTTGCGGTATCAGAGCACCACCGGCTGTAATCAGCACCGGCGCACTCCACTCGACCCGGTCAGTGCCGTATTTTGATGACACCGTCCCTGTCAGAGTGACATTTTCCAGCGCATGAGCCGAAATCGTTGCTGGCAGTGCCAGATTGATGAGGTTCTGTTTCTCATACTGCATAACAATGTTGTAATTACGGTCAACCAGATCATAACGACTGCCTGCCAGGCTGCGCATTAAGCCGACAGTGTCCTTGCTAATTTGATCAATCCAAGGCACACCGAAGCGGTAATTAAAGTTCAACCCGACCTGAAGATCATTGGCCGTGTTCTGGCCTTTCTTATGGGAAACATCGACTGTTATCAATGGGATAGGTGTGTAATTCACCCCTAACGTCACCGCAGATGGCGAGTCACCTAAGTCATCAGGGCCGGTGCTCCCACTGTTTAAGGCAACCCCTTTGCCGAAGTATTTTTCATACATTAATGAACCGCCCAACTGTGGATAAGCGGGCAAATATGCCGCGGCTCTGATATCAAAACCATTGGCTGGCCGTTCATTATAATCTTCCATGTTCGACAGCACTGATTGGTGCCAATCGGTCAAACGGAAGTAGCCATTAGCAGAAAACTTGAGATTATCAGTCCAGGCTTCCGCCCCTACCCCCAGACGGCTATTTTTACCTGTCAGATCATAGTCATAAAAACTGTTAAGCCCGAACATCCAGTTGTCGGTAAATTGACGAACACCCAAACCGGCATTATTTGTCGTCCGATATCCGTCATAACGCACGCCTAACTGACCAAATAACAGGTTATCTGTCGATTCAACCAGTGGTAGCAAAATATCTGCATTAGCCGTGCCAGCTGAGTTGAGCTGAACCCGGGCATGACCAAATTGATTAAGCCAGTCCGAAGCGGCCTGTGAGGCCAGGCCAGAAGATACGCCTCTTACTGCACTTTCCGCCGCTTTAGCTGAATTATCACTGCCCATCACGCCCCAAAATTGGGTCGCCGTATTGGCAACATTATCTTCCGTAAGATTAAATTTATTGCCGCCAGAAATATCTGATGTCTGGTCGGTAGAACCCAGATCAGGTAGCGCATTTCCCGGTGGTAAAAGGGATGACTCTTGTTTCTCTATGAAGGGATTAGATTGTTGATATCTGTCCGGGGCCGCGGTTTTCTCAACAGGGCTATTTGGCTGCTCTGAATATAGTGGGGCTGGCGCTGTTGTAGGCTCAACTAATATCTCAGCCGAACGCATTTTCGTCATTATTTCGTCTAGTTCATCAGCCCGAACAGACAGCGAAATCAGCGGTGTGAATGCTATAGATATAGGGAGCAGTAATTGCATTAATAACGTATTAATTGCAATCGCTCGCATAAGTGATTTATTTGAATGGAAACCGTTCATAGTGAATTCAAAGTTCCGATTTTGAATGGCGATATCCGTTATCGCATAGATACAAGCCGTTTTATTATTGACAGATATCCGAAAAATCATCATTTATTAATATTAATAATGTTTTTCTTTATCTCGCCAATAAACTCAGTTTATTAATGGTGAAATAAAGCATACTAACGAAAAGAAATGAGCAATTTAGCTAACTAAACTGCCCTAATTCTAATGGCTATACTGAAGATATATTATTATCATACACTTTTCGTTTTCACGGAAAATGAGAAATATAATATAAAATACAAGCCACAAGTATTATCACATGGCGTTGTTATCATATTTTTATACAGTGAACCCACGGCACTCTAGTCAATCGCTGATTAGATCCGTGAGAGATAATTCACTTTGTTTTGGACTTCATTAAACGCAGTATTTCTAACTCTGGCACACACCATTTTAAGTTTTGAATCTAATTCAAGAGAGATAAGCTGCTTAGGGTCATTATCTAAAATGTTTCTATTTTGTTCTAAGAATGCATACATATCATTAATTTTATCGAACTGCCCTCTAAATACGCCGAATTCATTCTCATTCAGCTTTTTCACCATAGAGAAATTATTGACACACTGATCATTGGTGCTTTTTTTAATAATGGCTGCGGTTTGTTGCTCGGAATCAACCTTTGCTTTTGTGCTGCACCCTCCCAATACCGCACTTGCCACCAATATTGCTATCGCCACTGCTTTCATAAAATGCCCTCATTAATCCTTTATAAGTACTCAACCTTCTATTGGATATGCGACCCCTAATACTGATATCATTCATGCCGTTTTTGCATAGCGATACCCGAGGTATTTGTTCAATAGAATGCAATCCACCGTTTGTAGCAGGGACACTGTACATCGCGATCTTTTATGCTGTCAAATTGCGATATGTCAGATCTAAACACTGATATAACTAGTCATGCCAGTTGAATATGCTATGCGAAGTTGTTGAAATGGCGGGATAGATCGTATTTCTATGAATTAATGGTTTTATATTTCAAATTATTTGTATAAATCAGTTGATCAACCTAATGAAATTTAAAGCAAAAAAACCTAAATTTATTTAGATAAATTGACGCAGTGCAAAAAAATGAAAGGTTAATTATTTTTTTCCGTCACAAATAAAACATTTCATCAGCAAGTTGACAACAAGATATAATGAGGGGGTTTTTCAAGAATGGATATATGAGAAAAGTGGGAATTGAGAATTATCTTGGTTATCAGGGATGTTTATCCTGCTGGGAAATATCGCCCCACAAGAATCAACATGATTCATTTCAAAATCAGCAGGTTTTTAAGGGTTTCATTAATGGCTTTAACCCCTAACTTGCTGTATATATTTCTCCGGTGCGCACTGGCTGTTTTATTCTTCATATTAAGCGCCTTTGAAATATCCCCATTCGTTAATCCGAGCAATATATATTCTAGCACTTCATTTTCTCTTTTTGTTAATTGTCGTTTTATCTTGCGGGTTAAATCTGACTGATTAAATTCCTTTGGTATCTTACGTGATGATAATAACTTAATGATCAAACCTTCAATTCTATCAATAGACGCTGTTTTACATAATATCCCATCAGATATGATGGACAAATAAATAAAATCTTCAGTTTGTTCATCTTTACGACAAAACACCATAATAAATGCCAGTGGGTTTGATTCCCTTACCTGACTAATAGTGTTAAAAATTTTAATTGGAGGAATACTATCAACATCCAGAATAATAATATCTCGTGTATTTGATTGATTGTATACATTTTGATTATCGACTGAGTAATATAACTCAACATCGATATTTCTTCCTTTATCTACAACAAGTTTTATTCCCTTGATAATGATCTCGAAGGATAATTTAGTTAAGCCACAATCACTAATTACAATAACTCTCATGACGTTATATCTTTCCTTATCTGTGGTTTTAATTTATTCAGAATGGGATTCTATTTAATGTGTCGTACATTAATAACGGTGCCGAAGCACCGTTATTAATGAAACGTTATGACGATTAGAAGTTGTATTTCACCCCTAACATGACGGCGGTGTCACTGTAGCCTTTGTCGCCCAATTGTTGGCCAACATTGCCCCAGACATTCAGTTGCTTGTTCAATTGCCCCTCAACACCCAGTTTCAACTCTCCGATATTTTTCGCGCCGGCCTGCTTTACATCCACCGCGTTCATATTGGTGCCGAAGTCTTTGGTATTGTGGATCCAGTTCGCTTCCACAAACGGCTGGAACTCGCGATCCTTGCCATTATCACTTTCGTGGTGACCTTTCATATAAGAACGCACACCCAGACGGGTCTGAATATTGCCGTCGCCCTGACCGCTCACCTGAGTGCCATTGGCTTCACGGTGCTCGTCTGCCTTCACTCCCATCCAGGTTATCTGCGCTTTGGGCTGGATAAAGTAGCTTTCGTTCTTCGCTTTATTTTCACCGATTTTGAAGGTGTAGCCACTCTCGACCGAAGCGGTTATCCCTTTCGATTTGTACTCTTCCGTCGCCAGACCTTCGCCCTTCACGGTGTTGTTGAACCAGCTATATTGCGCCCAACCGTCAACATACAATCCGGATTTGTCTTCATCGTTGGCATACCAGGTGCTGTACACACCGGCGGTGTAGCCATCAACAGAACCGTCTGACTGGTAACCGGATGTCGAGCGCGTATTGCTCTTGCTGTTACCGTAACCGGCCATAACCCCTAAATGTAGGCGATTCAGGTCATTATTGCTCCACTGCGCGATATCGCCGCCCAGTTGCATGACATAGCGGTTACTTTGGGTCTTCAACTGCCCGCTGGTATCACGTGAGCGGTTATGTCCGCCTTCATTTCGCAACCACATGCTGGTCACTTTCTGCTCGCCGGTCAGTGCGTCGATATATTGAGTTTCCCCTAAACGATCGTGCAGACGGGTGACAAACATGGTGTTAGCTGCCGCGAGGTTAGCCGTGTAACTTCCCGCTTCAGGACGTTTGGTTTCTTCACCTGGATTGACCGGATTTTCTGGATCAACCGGATTCTCTGGGTCAACCGGCAAATTACTCAAGCTGGTCAGATACCAGTTAGTGGCATTTTGCCCTACACCACGAACCAGAGAATAGTCATACGCCCCCGCCACAATACGGCCACTTTTGAAATCACCGTCTGACTGGCCGTTGACCTGAATCAGTTCAATACCATTCAGCGTTTTAGCCCCCAGACCACCCGCATTGTCCACACTCACATTGGTGGTGCCGCTGGTGTTGCCGTTGACTATCATGCTGTCCGTGGCGGAGTTGTCATCCCCCAGCGCGGTGTTGAAATGCAGTAAACCGTTGTTACCAATATAGTTGCCATTCACCACTAATTGATTGCCGGTGGTGCCAGTGCCATTGCTGGTTTTATTGCCAATAAAGACTGTGCCGCTGTTGGTTAAATCCGTCCCGACGGTAAACACGTTGCTGGCAGGTGCCAAACGGCTCAGCACTGAAGTCACCGGTGCCACAGGGTTGCCGACAAACAGTGTTCCGTTGTTATCAATCGCCCCGGCTACGCCACCAAAGCCGCCCATAAAGGCACCGCTGGCAATATTCACCTGCTGGCTAGCCAGCGTCATTGGGTCTGCACTGCTGCCCAATATAATCCCACCCGCATTAATGTCGGTTTGACCGGTATAGGCCGCTGATGGTGTTAACGATACAGTGCCTGCGCCATTTTTGGTCAGACTGCCGGTGCCGGTAACACTGTTTGCCAGCGCCCAATTAGACGCGGAATTCAGGATTAGCGAACCATTGTTAGTGACCGCAGCGCTGCCCAGATTCTCTGCCAGGGACACCGTCAACTGGCTACCATTGTTGATGTCAAATAGGCCGCTAAACAGGCTGTTATTACCGCTGGCCGTGATGTCGCTGTTATCCTGCAACACCACATTCCCTGCATCACTGATAGCATTTGCCAGTTGGCCGGCAGCCCCTGTCAGGGTCAACAGACCGGCGTTGACAATATTGCCATTCCCCAAACCCGCCGCATTGTTCAGTAAGGCTTGCGCCCCGCTGGCAATGGTAGTCACGGCGCTCAGGCCAGTATTCGCGCCATTCACGGTCAATACATCAGCAGCAATTGTCAGCGCACCGCTGCCCGTCAGTTCTCCATCAGAAACACCGCCCTGACTCAGGGTCAGGTTGCCGCCCTTGAGGTCTAATAATGAATTTGCCGTGCTATTTAGCTCGCCCACAGTCTGGCTGTGACCATTCATGTCAACGGCGGTATTCGCCGCCAGTGATAACAGCGAGGTCTGCCCCAGCACATTATCATTCAGCATCTTTAAGGTGCCGCTACGGACGTCGGTAGAACCGGTGTAATCATTGTCCAGATTGGACAGCGTCACGGTATGTCCCGCGCCGGTATCAATCGCCAAATCACCGCTGCCGGTCACTTTGGCACTCAAATCCGCCGCCGAACCGGTTTGATTGACCGCATGCAGTGCCAGCGCATCCGCGCCGCTGCCCAGCAACTCAACCTGAGTCAGACCGTAACCCACATACAAGCCGTCATCATTGATGCCATTCGTCAGGCGATAGTCGTAAGTGCCTTTGGCCACCGTGCTGCCGTTCTGTGCAATATCTGCCGTGGTGGCATCAGTAATAATATTGCCATTTTGGTCTTTCAGTACCAGATTGCCGCCATCACCTTGTACGACCACATCACTGACCGCCAGTTGTAACTGGGTGTTGGTGTCGTCTTGTTGCAAAATGGGCAAGCTGCTATTGACTTGAGTCTTAGTATTATCAATGCTGCCGATATTCACTTGCACAGTCCCGGTACCCAGCAGATTCATCTCTTGGGTGGTATGAATGGTACTTTTCGCCACCGTCTCACCCGGGGTTCCGGTGTCAAATTTTGCAGTCCCGCCGTCAAAGATTAATCCACCGATGGTTTGTACGCCGTCACCGACTGTAGTGATGCTGTCCGCGCCCAGTTTCAAGGTGGCATTGACTAATGCTGCGGTGTTATCCGCCGCCAATTCAAAGGTCGCATGACCTAACGCCAGTACACCGTTAAAAGCATTCTGTGCCGCGTTAGCCGTAAAGTTAAACGCGTTACCCGTCGTATTGACCGCAACAGTGCCAAGGCCATTGAGTTTGCTGTTAAAATTCACTGCATTCAGGTTTTTAACCTGCAACAGGCTGCCGTCACCCAAATTAAAGCCGGTGTTGGCATTGTCGTCTTTCGCGTTGCCCAGCGCCAACAGGACATTGTCCAGTGTCAGTGTGGAGTTATTGATAAGGTTGATGTAATCCATATTCTGGATAGCATCTGCATCGCTCAGCGCATACACCGAGTTATCAAATGTCAGGGCGTCACTGCCGGTACCGCCGTTAAGTGAACTGAACACGCCGGTATCGGCTAATGTCAGCCCTTTCAGAATGAAGGCATCATCGCCGCTGCCGGTGGTGAAGTCAGTGCCTTTACTCCCTTGCATCAGGGTCACAGTGTTGTTGCCCGCCAACAGATCGACGTGGCCAACAATTTCACCGCCGGTGGCATTAGTAAATGCCACGCCGTTTCCGGTATTAGTCAATACCGCTTGTTGTGCGGCGCTGTTGGCTTGAATGGTACCGCTGTTGACGAAGCTGGTGACATAACCGTTATTGATATCAACCACCGGGCTGGTCAATGATTTTGATATCAATATACCGGACTGCTCAACACGGCCGGTGGTGCCTTTAACAATCAGGGCAGCGCCGCCTGCAACATCATTCACATTGACGCTAGCGCCGGTTTTCAGATCCTGACGGGAGTTAGTGACGATCCCTTTGCCCGCAGCAGAATTCACATTAATGACCAGATTCGCAGAGTTGGACATGTCCAGCGTGTTATCAGTAATGGTGTCGCCGCTGTTGGCAAACAGAATACCGGTGCCGCTGCCATTGACGTTAATCACGCCCGAGTTGGTCGCCGCCATGGACGCACCGGTACGCACACCTGCGCCATTGCCGACTGTCAGTATGGTATTGCTTAACTGAATACCTGAGATTTCTGCTTTGTTTTCAATGGCATTTCCGCTGCCACCGGCAGTCATAGTAATAGCCGCGTCATTGACCGTCAGCGCAGTAGCGCCGGTATCGAGCAACACGCCATGGGCCGTGCCGCCCGCTTTGGTTTCACCGTTGCCGGACAGGGTCAAACTGGCTCCAGCGCCCAGCAGATAAGCGGCCGTACCATCAGTTGCAGTGACAGTCCCCGAGTTATTGACTGTCGAATTAGCGCCCTGAATATTCACCGCAGTGCCATTCACAGAGATATTATTTTCGTTGGTCAAGATCCCGCCATTGACCAACACACCGGTGCTGCCAGCTTGGGTAAAGTCAATGGAACCTTTATGAATAAGCTCGCCGCCATTACGGGCGATATAGCCATAAGCACCAGAAGCGGTGTTACCGGTGGTCAATACCGCTGAACTGGTCAAAACGGAGTTGCCCGTAACACCGGTTGCAACACCATCAAGGCCGTAGTAATTACCGTCAACGATACCGGCAGTAGCCCCGACACCGCTCAATTCCAAACTGGCATCGGCTGTTATGGTGCCGGTGGCTCCACCTTCAACTTTCACCCCCGTAGCACCTTCACCAGAGAGAACCATATCTAACGCGCCAGAGCTAAAGCTGCTGCCCGCGCCAGTCACTTGAATAAGAGAGGAGTTCTTACCGGTGGCATTCATGGTTGAAGCCGTGGTCCCTGCGAAAGACGCCCCTTTATCAACGCGATATAAAGTAGAACCTTCGGTTGAAACGGTTTCAGCGCCCACCGTGGTCTTATTCACACTCGCCCCTGCACCGTAAATCAGGTATCCGACTTGTTTGGTGCCAGAGACGAACTCAACCTGACCACTACCGCTGACATTAATGGTACCTTTATCTTCCGCAACCACCCCGATAGCACCGTCGCCAGTAAGATTAACCCGACCGGAAAGATTAGCGACTGCCCCCGCCCCTACCGCCTGAATACCGTAGTTGGCCAGATTAGTCGCAGCATCAAGTCCTTTATTGACATAAATGTTGCCCGCATTCGTCGCGGCACTGTTAGTCAGCACTTTCATCCCAACGGTATTAATACCATTGATAATAATATCGCCGTTATTGAAGACATTAGTGGCATTCGAACTGGAAGAAATACCCACATTCTGCGCGGCGTTTTGCCCTGGCGTTGCCCCGGCACCATTCAACTCAATGGTACCGTTTTGATTAACAGCGGTTCTGACCCCTTGTGCAATAATCGCAGTGGAGTTTTCAGTTTTGCTGCCAATAATAATTTTACCGCTCGCATTATTGATAAAAGTGGCGATATTGCTCAAATTGACGGTGTCTTGAACTAATTTAACCGCATAAGACTCTGTTTTGATGGCCAGATCGGTAACCACATCAGTTAGCGAACGCTGGGCTTGGCGGCCAATATAGACCGTGCCATTATTGTCAAAAGTAGCGCCCTTCTGAACACTCACCCCTTCATTCAGATACCCTGCTGCTGGTGATTTATCCACAGTTGCAGCAATGTTAATAGCGCCGTTATTGACGAAGGTTGAGGTGCCGTCAATGATAGCTGCGCGGGTATAAACACTGGTTCCACGTGAAGCCGTGTTAATTACACCATTATTGGTGACTGAAGAGGCCCCATTGGCCAAAATGGCAGTATGGCTGCCGCTGGCGACATCCAGTGGCAAAGTGGCACTCGGTACGGGTTTAAAATCCAGCATCTCAGGGTTAGTCCCTGCGTCCAGAACCCCAGTTGTTTCATTGATAACCGTACTGTTGGTGGCGAAAATAATATTGGTGCCACGAACAGTACCTGCGGCTGAACCTAAGGTCCCAGCGTTATTTAATGTTGCGCCATCATTCAAGCGCACCACAGAAATATCAGTATTGAACGCCTGAATATTGGCATCAGCACCAATATTCACAACAGCATGCTGACCATCACCATGAATAAAGGCAACACGGGTAGAATCAATAATATGATTTACGGCATCATTAGCATCAATACCCATATCAAGATAGATTGGGGTAACTTTGGGTGATGTATTGGAACCGTTAGTGAAATAGGCTCGTGCCAACTCAGCCTGGTAGGCTTTACTGTCCAGAACAATCGCGCCACTTTTAATACCGGCGATCAATTCATTATTATATCTCTGGAAATCAGCAAAATTTTGAACATTCTGGGCACCTAAATATGGGCTAGTGAATGCACCGGTAAAGTCATCCAGTACCGCATTAGCTACTGACGTGCTGCTATCACGAATGTTATTACTGTTATTACCCAGATTGACCACTGTTTTAGCATTATAATTTAACACTGTATTCTGGGCAGAAGTTGTAGAGTCAACATAGAATCCTGAAGAGGTTGTCGTCTCAGGTTGACTTTTCAAGCCGCCTTTAAGAATAGCGCTAAAGTAGTTGGTGCTTTCATTAACCCAGCCAGCAGCAGTGCTGCCAACATTCACGGTTAGGTCACTGCTATCCTGCACTTGGAATAAGTTACGATTCACATACTGGCCATTCTCACCGACGGCATAAGAAACTGGCACCGAAAAATCGGCCAGCGGTTTAATTGACATCGCCGTGCTGCTATACACATTAATAGTAATTAATGCGCCCGTTCCTTTAGGGTCAAGGAAGGTTTCAGTAACCATGTCACCTAAATTGAAAATATTTTTACTGATCAGATTCTCAGCACCATACAAGAATTTATCAGCAGGAATATCCCCCAGCTTACTATTTTTAAAGCCGGAATCACCGCGGGCAATGTTAGTAAAGCTGCCGGACAAGGTATTACCTGAGCCAGTGAAAGTCTGTTCAAACGGAACTTCAGGTGTAAATACCGGAACATTAATATTGGCGGCAAAGGCAGAGCTCGCCCCCAATGTGAACATCAAGGTGATAGCAATCTGGCTCAAGCGCGATGGTGCCGTTAAACCTAAGGCTGTATCGACTGTTCCTGAGCAAAATGACTTAGTCTTTTTTCCTGACTTAGAAAACTCAGATGCAACATCGTAGCGACCTAAGGCACTATTCCAAATGACTTTAAATACTCGATTCATAAAACTCTCAATTTTCTCAATATATTATGGGTTATAATTAACGAGCAACATTCTTACTTAACCAAAAAGTAATTAAGCTGGCGAATTTCCACTGGTAAATGCCTTAACTCTGATATTGCATCATTGACACTGATAATAAACGTACCGGGTTACACAGATATATAGGAGAGAAAAACCACATTCGTAGGAACAATCCTACAAATAGTGAAGAAATAATAATTAAAACCTATATATCAATAAATTAAATTCTAAAACAAGATAAGAACAATCTCATAAGAATATAAAAATCTTATGTAGATCAGTCTTGTTTTTATTTTAAGAAGTAACTAATTTTGAGTATTCATCGGTCAAGAAAAATAAAACAATTCTCTTTCCAATCAAGATTCCCTCATTTGAATTCTTAGCAAAAGACTTCTATTTAGCATTTGCGATTTCATTGCAGTCAGTCTTCTTAACTAAAATCACTCAGACACGCATAAAAATCAAGTTTATTGGCATATATGATCATAAACATGATAAATACGACATATTATTCTATGTAATGGGTGAAATTTAATCTTTAAAGGATTATTATGCCGATAAATGGTTTAAACATCAGAATAAAAGATCGTCAAATAAAAATAATAGTAGTGTAAATATATTTACAATTAAATTTGCATTGGATCTGTCTTAAAAAGAACCATTCAAAAAAAACCAATAAATAAGCAAAAAAATATAAAGTTAATTATCAATGAGAAATTAGTTTTAACAAAAAAATCTTATCTATATTGAACAATAGTTTTTATTAGACAGAAATCAGACGGAAACAGCAGTCTCAGATGGGTTGGATAAGAAATTGAACTGTATGATTATTTTTATAAAACTATAAATTGGATACATAAATAAAAATAAAGAAAAAATAGCCTTAATCGCTATTACCTGCACAATTTAGGTTCATTTATGCATAAAGTCTTGCTAAAAGCGTGACTCATTAAGCAACTAAAATGCATTTGAACAACGACACGTCTTTTACGACCAGCGCAGGGCGCTAAAATGAGAGGTTATCAGTTGGGATATTTAATGGCGTGAAGAGGGATTGAGCAGGCGTGTTGGATACTCACTCTTCAAAGCAAGCTGACTGCCGTATCCAACACGCGTATGACATTCACAATGACTATATCAACCAGATGCCACTTAGCGGAATGGGGTGGCGTCACCGGCACCTTCGCGGATAACTTCTGGGGAAGAATCTGTCAGGTCAATCACTGTGGTCGGTTGCTGGCCCAATGAGCCACCGTGAATAATTAAATCCACTTGTTTACCCAAATTATCTTTGATTTCTTCAGGATCCGACTCAGCAAAATCATTGCCCGGCAACATCAATGTGGTCGACATCAGCGGCTCACCTAATACATCCAGCAACGCTAGCGCAATAGGATTTGAGGGCACACGCAAGCCAATAGTTTTGCGTTTGTCATTCATCAAACGCCGAGGCACTTCTTTTGTCGCTTTCAGGATAAAAGTGTAGTTGCCGGGGGTATTGTTTTTGATCAGTCGAAACGCCGAGTTATCGACATAAGCATAAGTTGATAGCTCGGACAAATCACGGCAGACCAATGTGAAGTTATGATTGCCATCCAACTGGCGAATACGACAAATACGTTCCATTGCCGCTTTATCTTCTAAGCGGCAGCCAAGGGCATAACCCGAATCTGTCGGATACACCACCACCCCTCCCTTACGTAAAACATCCACACTTTGGTTGATTAACCGTGGCTGGGGATTTTCTGGGTGAATATAGAAAAATTGACTCATGACTCTACCTAATCATTAAATGTATGAGTTAGCTGGACTGACTCTCTATTGGCCAATCACGCCATACCGGTTCCACCCCAGCGGGCAGCCACAATTTGCGGCCCAACTCAATCCAGGAACAAGGTTGATGGAAATCAGACCCCTGGGATGCAAGTAAATTATAGTCACGCGCATACTGAGCAAGTAGTGCCCGTTCGTGGGGTGCCTGCTGGCACTGAGCCACTTCCATGGCATCACCGCCATGCTCAGCGAAATGCGCTAATAAACGTTTTAGCCATTTCGCCGTTAAATCATAACGCGCAGGATGCGCCAGCACCGCTTGCCCACCAGATTGCTTAATTGCATCAATAGCTTGTTCTATTGTACACCATTGCGCGGGAACATAACCGGTCTTGCCTTTGGCCAAATATTTTTTAAAAACCTGCCCGACATGACTGGCTAGCCCTAACTCCACCAAATAGCGGGCAAAATGGCCGCGAGTCACCTGGCCGCCCTCAGCCAAACGATTTGCGCCTTCCCAAGCATCAGGAATGCGCGCTTTTGCCAGCCGGGCGCTTATTTCCTGCGCCCGAATATAACGGCGCTGTGACTGTTCGCTTAACAACTGACAGATGCTGGCATGCTGGATATCCATCCCTAATCCCACTATGTGGATCTCATGATTTTCCCATAATGTGGAAATCTCAACACCGGAAATAAGCTGTATTGGCAGTTGCTGTGCTTTGATGGTCGCGGCGGCTTCTGCCAGCCCCGCGGTTGTATCGTGATCGGTAATGGCCAATACCCCGACGCGCATTTGCGCCGCCCTTATCACCAGTGCCGAGGGTGACAATGAGCCATCAGATGCGGTGGTATGGCTATGCAAATCATAGAGCGTAAAGGCCGTTGATGCGGCGACAGCGGTTGAATCAGCCGCATCAGGCAGTGTGGCGTTGTCAGACAAAACGAGTTTATTTATCAAAGCAGTCTTATTAGCCAAAACAAAAATCCGGAAAAAGCGTGGCTGGTGATTATACTCGCTAATGTGGCATTAACGTTAATCAATCTTGTTTAGCTCTGTGCCCATTAAGGCAAATGCCAATACAGAAAGAGTCTGTTAAAAAACAATCACTGGGGGGTTGACATTCACCTCGCGAACCAGTTAACTAGTACACAAGTTCACGAGATACCAAGATGCTGCTCAGGAACATTGAGCAACACAATGAAAGCAATCATAGAGAGTGACTGATAATGAAAACATCCCTGATTTCCTTACTGCGTTGGTGGCACATCTCCCTCTCTCGGGCGGTGTAATCACGCATATCAGTCATCAGACAGTGCAGATTGCTTCAGCCCGCTAATAGCGGGCTTTTTAATGGACAGATTTCGGCGTAATACTTTTTTCAGGAAAGATAAATGATGCAAACTTCGCGCCCTACTTTACAGTTATTGACCACCACGGGGTGTTACCGTGATGACCCAACCGCGCTGTTCCACCAGCTCTGCGGCGCACGGCCTGCAACATTGCTGCTTGAGTCAGCAGAAGTGACCAGCAAACAGAACCTGAAAAGCCTGCTCATTATCGATAGCGCATTGCGCATTACTGCCCTGGGGCAGAAAGTGACGATTGAAGCACTGACACGCAATGGCGCTTCTTTATTGCCGCTGTTGGATGGCGCATTACCCGCCGAGGTTGAGATTCAAGTACGCCCTAATGGTCGGGAATTAACTTTTCCCATCATTAATGATGTGCAGGATGAAGACTCCCGCTTACAAGCGCTCTCAGTTTTTGATGCTTTACGTTTGCTATTGAAACTGGTCGACGCCCCCGAAGCTGAGCGGGAAGCAATGTTCCTTGGTGGCTTATTTGCCTACGATTTGGTCGCCGGTTTTGAAAACTTACCGCCATTGCGCCAAGATCAGCGCTGCCCGGATTTCTGCTTCTATTTGGCCGAAACATTATTGGTGTTAGATCATCAACATCGTTCAACCCGATTACAAGCTAGCCTGTTCACCCCAGAAAGTAGTGAGCACCAGCGCTTATCCGCGCGTTTAGAGCAACTTGCTCACCAACTGCAACAAACACCACAGCCGATTCCTGCCAAGCCAGTGCCGGAAATGACGTTACAGTGTAACCAATCAGATGAAGAGTATGGTGCCGTCGTCAGTGAATTGCAGCAGGCCATTCGTGAAGGTGAGATTTTCCAAGTGGTGCCTTCTCGCCGTTTTTCACTGCCTTGCCCTTCACCGCTGGCCGCGTATCAAACGCTGAAAGACAGCAATCCCAGCCCGTATATGTTCTTCATGCAAGATAACGAATTTTCCCTGTTTGGCGCATCGCCTGAAAGTGCGCTGAAATATGATGCGATTAATCGCCAGATTGAGATTTACCCGATTGCCGGCACTCGCCCCCGTGGTCGCCGTGCCAATGGCGAGTTGGACCGCGATTTAGACAGCCGTATTGAACTGGAAATGCGTACTGACCATAAAGAACTCGCTGAGCATTTGATGCTGGTGGATTTAGCCCGCAATGACTTGGCGCGCATCTGTGAACCTGGCAGCCGTTATGTGGCGGATTTAACCAAAGTCGACCGCTATTCCTTTGTTATGCATTTGGTTTCTCGAGTTGTGGGCACTTTGCGTGCTGATCTCGATGTGCTGCATGCTTATCAAGCCTGCATGAACATGGGGACGTTAAGTGGCGCGCCAAAGGTTCGGGCGATGCAATTAATCGCGGGCAGTGAGAGGTCGCGTCGGGGGAGTTATGGTGGCGCAGTGGGCTATTTTACCGCCCACGGCGATTTGGATACCTGCATTGTTATTCGCTCAGCTTATGTCGAAGACGGGATCGCCACCGTACAAGCGGGTGCCGGTGTGGTGCTGGACTCCATCCCACAGGCGGAAGCCGATGAAACCCGCAATAAAGCACGCGCCGTTTTACGGGCAATTGCCACCGCACACCATGCCAGGGAGTTGTTCTAATGGAAAATAATCTAATGGCCGATATCTTGCTGCTCGATAATATCGATTCCTTTACGTACAACCTGGTTGACCAACTGCGTTCAAGTGGTCATCGCGTGGTGATTTACCGTAATCACATTGCCGCTGACACCATTATTGAGCGCTTGCAACAGCTCGAACGGCCGGTGCTAATGCTGTCACCTGGCCCCGGCACCCCGGCACAAGCGGGTTGTATGCCTGAGTTATTGCAACGCCTGCGCGGCCAATTACCCATTATTGGCATTTGCCTCGGTCATCAAGCCATCATCGAAGCCTATGGTGGTCACGTCGGGCAAGCGGGCGAAATATTGCATGGTAAAGCATCGGCGATTGAACACGATGGGCAAGGCATGTTTGCAGATATGCCGAATCCGTTGCCGGTTGCCCGCTACCACTCATTAGTTGGCAGCAATATCCCAACAGAATTAACCGTTAATGCGCATTTTGGCGAGATGGTGATGGCAGTTCGTCATGATGCTCATCGGGTTTGCGGCTACCAATTCCACCCGGAATCGATTTTAACCACCCAAGGTGCTCGTCTGCTGGAGCAAACATTGGCCTGGGCGTTATCCCCTTCGCGCGCATAACTGCAAGAGTATTAGCGGCAACTCCAGGCTCTTTGGGGATTGAATATTTAAGGAATTGATGATGCACAATCTATTACCAAAAGAATTGTTATTAGAAAAACTGTTCCGGGCCGAGTCGATGACTCAAGCAGAAAGCCAACAGCTTTTTGCCGCAATTGTGCGCGGCGAACTGGAAGCAAGCCAATTGGCGGCGGCGTTGATCAGCATGAAAGTGCGCGGTGAGACTCCGGCCGAAATCGCCGGTGCCGCACAAGCTTTATTAGCCGATGCGCAACCTTTCCCGCGCCCAGATTACCTGTTTGCCGACATCGTCGGAACGGGCGGCGACGGCACCAACAGCATTAATATATCTACGGCCAGCGCCTTTGTTGCCGCCAGTTGTGGCGTAAAAGTCGCCAAGCACGGTAACCGCAGTGTATCCAGCCGTTCCGGCTCGTCAGACTTGCTCGCCGCCTTTGGTATCCGCCTTGATATGAGTGCCGAACAATCACGGCTGGCATTGGATGAATTAGGGGTTTGTTTCCTGTTTGCGCCGCAGTATCACACCGGTTTTCGCCATGCGATGCCTGTACGCCAACAATTGAAAACGCGCACTTTATTTAACGTATTAGGGCCATTAATTAATCCGGCACGCCCTCCGCTGGCGTTGATTGGGGTTTATAGTCCTGAGTTGGTCTTGCCGATTGCACAAACGCTTAAAGTGCTGGGCTATCAGCGCGCGGCGGTCGTCCATGGCGGTGGAATGGATGAGGTCGCTATTCATGCGCCAACCCAGGTCGCGGAGCTTAATAATGGCAGTATTGAAAGTTACGAACTGGCACCGGAAGATTTTGGTTTAAACCGCTTTGAGCTTGGCTCGTTGCAAGGCGGCGCACCGGAAGAAAATCGTGACATTTTAGCTCGGTTGTTACAAGGTAAGGGTGAGCCGGCACACGCCGCAGCCGTCGCGGCTAACGTCGCGTTATTACTGAAATTACACGGGCAGGAAAACCTGCGCCACAACGCGCAGCAAGCATTGGAAATGATTCACAGCGGCCAACCTTTTGACCGGGTTACCGCTCTGGCAGCAAGAGGATAAATCATGCAGGAAACCGTACTCCACAAAATTGTGCGCGATAAGGAAATCTGGGTTGCCGCGCGGAAATTGCAACAGCCTCTGGCCAGCTTCCAAAATGACATCACCCACAGTCAGCGCGATTTTTACCACGCGCTACAGGGCAATAAAACAGTGTTTATTTTGGAATGTAAGAAAGCCTCTCCATCCAAGGGCGTCATTCGCGATAACTTTAACCCGGCAGAGATTGCGGCTGTTTATAAAAATTATGCTTCGGCTATCTCAGTTTTAACTGACGAAAAATACTTCCAAGGCAATTTTGATTTCTTGCCACAAGTCAGCGCGGTAGTGACTCAGCCCGTGCTGTGTAAAGATTTTATTATCGATGCTTATCAAATTCAGCTCGCCCGTTTTTATCAGGCTGATGCAATTTTGCTGATGCTCTCCGTGCTCGATGATGAGACATATCGCCAGTTGGCCGCCGTGGCCCATAGCCTGAATATGGGCGTGCTAACTGAAGCCAGTAATGCTGAAGAGTTGGACCGCGCCATTGCATTAGGGGCGAAAGTCGTGGGCATTAATAATCGTGATTTACGCGATTTATCCATCGACCTTAATCGCACCCGTGAGCTGGCACCGCGCTTGCCGGAGGGCGTAACAGTTATTAGCGAATCCGGCATCAATAATTACCAGCAAGTCCGTGAGCTAAGCCACTTTGCCAACGGTTTTCTGATTGGCAGCGCGTTGATGTCTGAGGCTAACCTTGATGTTGCCGTGCGCCGCGTGTTGTTGGGTGAAAATAAAGTGTGCGGGCTGACCCGCGCCCAAGATGCAGCCGCAGCATACAATGCTGGCGCGGTGTACGGCGGGTTGATTTTCGTCGGCAACTCACCGCGCTATGTCGACATTGCGCAAGCGCGTACTGTTATCAGCGGTGCGCCGCTGAAGTATGTCGGCGTGTTCCGTGATGCCAAAATCGAAACCATACGACAAACAGCCGAGCGCTTATCTCTGGTGGCGGTGCAATTGCATGGGCATGAAGATCAAGCTTATATCAACCAACTGCGTGAGGTGTTGCCCGCCAGTTGCCAAATTTGGAAAGCATTGAGTGTGAATGACTCCGTGCCGGCACGCAATTTACAGCATGTTGAACGCTATGTTTTGGATAATGGCCAAGGTGGCACCGGCCAGCGCTTTGACTGGTCACTATTAGCAGGTCAGCCATTAGATAATGTCCTGCTGGCGGGGGGGCTGGGGGCTGACAACTGTTGTGCTGCGGCGCAACTTGGCTGCGCGGGTCTGGATATCAATTCCGGCGTAGAAAGCGCTCCCGGAGTGAAAGATCCCCAGAAGATTGCCGCCGTATTCCAAACCTTACGCGCTTATTAAATCAACGACTAACGGATAGAAAAATGACCACATTAAACCCTTATTTTGGCGAGTTCGGTGGAATGTATGTCCCCCAAATTCTGATGCCAGCATTGAAGCAATTGGAAGAGGCTTTTGTCAGTGCTCAACTAGACCCTGAGTTTCAGGCCGCATTTCAGGATTTGTTAAAGAACTATGCCGGGCGTCCCACCGCCCTGACCCTGTGTCAGAATCTGACGGCAGGTACAAAAACCAAGTTATATCTAAAACGTGAAGATCTGCTGCACGGTGGTGCGCACAAAACTAACCAAGTGCTGGGGCAGGCTTTATTAGCAAAACGTATGGGTAAAACAGAAATCATTGCTGAAACAGGTGCTGGTCAGCATGGTGTCGCGTCAGCATTGGCCTGTGCCCTGCTTGGCTTAAAATGTCGCATTTATATGGGTGCTAAAGATATTGAACGCCAATCACCAAACGTATTTCGTATGCGTCTGATGGGGGCGGAAGTGATTCCGGTACACAGTGGTTCCTCGACGCTGAAAGATGCCTGTAACGAAGCGCTGCGCGACTGGTCTGGTAGCTATGAAACCGCCCACTATATGCTGGGAACAGCCGCCGGCCCTCACCCTTACCCAACAATTGTGCGCGAATTCCAGCGTATGATTGGCGAAGAAACCAAAGCACAAATGCTGGCAAAAGAAGGCCGCTTGCCAGATGTCGTATTGGCATGTGTGGGTGGCGGCTCCAATGCGATTGGTATGTTTGCTGATTTTATTGATGAACCCGGCGTTGGGCTGATTGGCGTAGAACCCGCTGGTTTGGGTATTGAAACTGGCCAACATGGTGCGCCACTGAAACACGGTAAAGTTGGTATCTACTTCGGTATGAAATCGCCGATGATGCAAACCAGTGATGGCCAAATTGAAGAATCTTACTCAATTTCTGCCGGGTTAGACTTCCCATCAGTGGGGCCGCAACATGCTTATTTGAATAGTATTGGTCGCGCTGATTATGTCTCAGTGACCGATGATGAAGCCCTCGAGGCATTTAAGGCACTGTCGTGCAAAGAAGGAATTATCCCGGCATTGGAATCTTCCCATGCACTGGCGCATGCTTTGAAAATGATTAAAGCATCGCCGGAGAAAGAGCAGATTCTGGTTGTCAATCTGTCCGGGCGCGGTGATAAAGATATTTTCACCGTTCACGATATTCTGAAAGCACGGGGAGAAATTTAATGGAGCGTTATCAGCAGCTTTTCAAACAGTTGGCCGCCAAAAAAGAAGGCGCATTTGTCCCTTTCGTCCAGTTAGGTGACCCAACACCGGCCCTCTCGTTAGAGATTATTGACACTTTAATCGCCGCAGGGGCAGATGCGTTGGAGTTAGGCATTCCATTCTCTGACCCATTGGCCGATGGCCCGACTATCCAAAACGCGGCGTTACGTGCTTTCGCCGCCGGTGTGACCCCGAGCATTTGTTTTGAGATGCTGGCAGAGATTCGCAAAAAGCACCCCACCATTCCCATTGGTCTGCTGATGTATGCGAATTTGGTATTCCATAACGGTATCGATACTTTCTATCAGCGTTGTGCTGACGTCGGTGTCGACTCAGTGCTTATTGCTGATGTGCCTTTTGAAGAATCACTCCCATTCCGGACTGCGGCATTGCGCCATGGGATTGCCCCTATCTTTATCTGCCCACCGAATGCAGATGATGATTTATTGCGCGAAATCGCTTCTCATGGCCGTGGCTATACCTATCTGCTTTCCCGTGCTGGTGTCACGGGGGCTGAAAATCACGGCCATCTGCCATTGAATCATTTGATAGATAAACTTCGTGAATACCATGCTGCCCCGGCATTGCAAGGTTTTGGTATTTCAGAACCTGGGCAAATAAAAATTAGCCTGGAGGCCGGAGCTGCGGGTGCTATTTCGGGTTCTGCTATTGTAAAAATCATTGAAAACAATGTCTCACAACCTGCCGAGATGCTTGCGCAACTGACTCGTTTTGTGACCCAAATGAAAGCCGCCACCCGCAGTTAGTTTCCCCAATGCGCCTGATGACTCCTACCATTCAGGCGCTTTCTTCCTTATTTTCATACGTTTCCCACGACTTATCCGCTGCAAATTTGAATAAAAGCTATTCATAACCAATACTAATCATGTGTAACACACTTAGCATTTTTTTACATTTGGGATGCGGTGGGTGTTCTCAAACTCTGAGTGAAATATGCGTTAATAGTATTTTGAGCTATTGGTTTATCCAATACGCCCTATGGCATCGATAAACATGGAGAGTCATATATGAAGATTTTCAAGACCATTTCAGCCTTATGCATTGCGGTGATTATGGCGATGGCAGTATCCGCCTGCGCGCCGACAGCAAAGTCAGAAGGAACCGGTGGTTATATTGATGACACCGTGGTCACCACTAAAGTGAAATCAGCGCTGCTGGGTGAGAAAAATCTAAAATCTACTGAGATAAGTGTTGAGACTTTCAAAGGGCGAGTTCAGCTGAGTGGTTTTGTTAGCTCACGTCAGGATGCAAACCGTGCTGTGCAGATAACTCGTGGCGTGCCGGGAGTGAAATCTGTTAGTGATCAGATGCTTATCAGGTAATGTCATATTCAGAGGCGCATTTCTGCGCCTCTCTATTTATCTTCGTACTGCTGTTATCAGGAACGATTGTTATCAGAAATGATTATTATCAGAAACGATAACCCGCGCCAAACATAAACACCCATGGGTCAAGGCGAGTGTGAATGCTTTGCTCCTGACCATTGGCTTTAAATTTCACGTCAGTTTCGATATTCATCCACCAGACGGACATATTCACCATCCAGTTTTCACTGACCATATAGTCCAAACCGGCTTGCCCTGCCACACCCCAAGAATCTTTTAAGCTCAAATCCGTTAACCCGGCGGAAGTGCCCGTATTGTTGAATTTCTCGTCAAAGAATGTGGTGTAGTTCAGACCAATCCCCAAATATGGGCGCAGTTTGTCTTGTTTATCACGGAAATAATATTGCGCCATTAACGTCGGTGGCAACTGCTTAACTTCTGCAATATCGCCGGTCGGCCCAAGGCCAACCTTATGGCGGAACGGCGTCGCAGCCAGCAGTTCTACCCCGATGTTGTCAGTAATCAGATAGCTGAAGGTCAGGCCCAACTGGGTATTATTATCCGCTTTGAAGGAACCATAACCTAACACATCATCAGACCCTGCATTTGGTCTGACCGTTGCCGTCCCTGCTCGGAAAATATAATCGCCTGCTTGATGCGCACTTACCGCAGTCGATGCCAGAGTTGCTACGGCTAATAATGCCAAAGTGACTTTTTTCATTGTCCATTCCATTTGTAGGTATATTCGCGAACAGAATATACCTACAAATGAGTATTAATGATCCAATCGAGATCACATCTTTCGTAACAATTTTAATAAATCCTAAATTAAGTAGGGTTATTTAATTCCTTAATAACATTGAAATTGATCTGGATCATAAATGTCAGTTTGCAGCAAATTGTGCTAACGCCCGTTGCTGAAAAAGACAACAGTTGTCATGCTGCTATGCTTGGATGTTATGTGTGTGAAATCGTCATCGGTTGGCTGTTTTCTTCGCAAGGAGCAGTAGATTAAAGATGAGCACTGAAATAAATCCGTGTGTCAGTTGTGGTGCTTGCTGTGCCTATTTTCGGGTGTCATTTTATTGGGCTGAAGCCAATGATGGCGGCGGTTGCGTTCCCTCCACCATGACTGAACAAGTCACCCCTTTTATAAGCTGCATGTCCGGTACTAACTGTAAATCCCCCCGTTGTATCGCCCTGCGGGGAGAGGTCGGTCAGTCTGTTTCTTGTTCAATTTATGGTGACCGCCCACCGCCCTGTCATGAATTTGAATGTTCGGGAGAGGCCGGTGTGCGCAACCCCGATTGCGATCGCGCCCGTGCCCACTACGGCTTGCCGGCGTTACCTATTGATAACATCGAGGTAATCCGATTGGAAGAAATCAGCCATTGGCCAATGACAGGATCCCACAGCGCGCCATAACAAGGTATAATCATCGGCTAAGCGCTATTTTTTCATCCCAAGGAGCTTTCATGCCTATCACGGCTAACACTTTATACCGTGACAGTTTTAACTTTTTACGTAATCAGTTGCCCGCCATTTTGTTACTGGCGCTGCTGACTGCGTTCATTACCGTCATGCTGAATCAGGCATTTATTCCTGATAGTGAACAACTGAGTACTTTAACTTCCACAGAAAGTGATTTTGCGTCGTCAGGGAATCTCAGCATTACAGAGTTGGTGGCGCAGCTCACACCTGAGCAACAAATTGTACTGCTGAAAGTATCCGCCGCAGCAACCTTCTCCGCGTTAGTGGGAAATGTATTATTAGTCGGTGGCATGCTGTCTCTGATTTCGATGGTCTCCCAAGGGCGTCGGGTGAGCGCATTGCAGGCAATTGGCATTTCACTGCCTATTTTACCTCGCTTACTGCTGCTGATGTTTATTGGCACCTTATTGATTCAGTTGGGAATAACCCTGTTTATCGTGCCGGGCATCATCATTGCAGTCGCACTCTCGCTGTCACCGGTTATTGTGACGACGGAAAAAATGGGCGTTTTTGCAGCAATGAAAGCCAGTATTAAGCTGGCTTTTGCCAATGTGCGTTTGATTATCCCGGCAATGATGTTGTGGATAGCGGCCAAACTGATTTTGTTATATTTGGTCAATCACCTGACTGCCTTGCCGACTCCGATTGCCAGTATTGTTTTAGCGTCACTGAGTAATCTGGTTTCTGCATTATTGCTGGTGTATCTGTTCCGCTTATATATGTTATTGCGTCCAACGGATGTCAGCGTATAAGCATCAGTGCTGATAAAACGACAAAAGGGCCATTACGGCCCTTTTTGTTATTCAGGATTCAACAAATTTGCTGATGGACTGATGGGGGGGGCTGGGCTTCAGATTCCTGCTTCTCCGCCACCCGCTGTTTACTTTGAATCAGCTTGAGGGCCAAATAGAGGTCAGGAACTAAAATTAGGTCATCATCATGACTTTTCAAGCGATTAATACGGAACCAGCGGGTCAGTTCGGTCCGCCGCCCGGCCAATATCAGCTTAATATTACGCTGTTTCAAATCGCGCTTTAGCTCATCAATCGCCGCCAACACACTGATATCAGCATAGGTAAAGCTGGCGACTGCATCAATGACCACCCAATTCGCCGGATGTGGAGTGCTGTCAACCAGATTCAGAATGCGCCGCTTAAAGTACGCGACATTGAAATAAGTCAGAGGGGAGTTAAAGCGGTAAATCATCACGCCTGGCACAGGTTTGATGCCGTTACCACTGCGCATTGAATGAATCATACCATCGGCATTCACCCCTAATAACTGCTCTGTCGGGCGGAATACTGTGCGCAAGAATTGCAATAATCCCAGCAATACCGCTAAGCCGATACCACTAATAACCCCAACTAAAACAACACTCACGAAAGTAAATATCGCCAAATAGAAAGCTTGCGTATTGCGTTTACGTAACTGCCACAAACTTCTAAACCCGAGCAAAGACCATGCGGCATAAATCAGCACCACACCCAACGCCGCAATCGGAATATATTGCAGCGGGCGGGTTAAAAACAGCAACACCATGGCAATAACCAGTGCGGCGATAATAGAGACCAACTGGCTCTTGCCATTATTGGCATCATTCACCGCAGTGCGGGTGCTCGCGCCACTAATAGCAAAACCTTGCGATAAAGCGGAGACAATATTAGTGATACCTAATGCGCGTAATTCAACATCAGCATCAACTTCGTAACCATTCTTAGCGGCAAAACTACGTGCAGTCAGCATCATACTGACAAAACTGACCACCGCCAGGTTGAGTGCGGGGATGACCATATCTCGTAATAAGCCCGGCTGAAAATCAGGCCAATGCACCATGGGTAAACCGCCGTCAAACCCTCCGACGACACCAACACCAAATTGCTGCATATTGGCAGCCCAAGAGACAAAGGTCGCGATAACAATCGCCAACAAAGGTGCGGGCCAGTTCGGGCGCAACCACTTAACACCGTACAACACGACGAAAGTCAGTAATGAAATTGCGACCGTCGGTAAATGGCTGTTAATCAAATTATGCGGCAGGGCCAGTACCCGCTCAATCAATTGCGGCGGGCGGGTCATAAAACCAAATACCTTACCCAATTGATCAACAATAATGGTAATCGCCACCCCATTAAGTAAGCCGGTTAATATTGGCCGCGATAATAAATCGGCTAATGCCCCCAGTTTAAAGCGGCTGGCCACCAGACACCATGTCCCCATCATCAGCGTCATCATGATAGTCAGTTGCCAGTGAACCTCACTGTTCCCCGCCGCCAACGGTGCCACCACCGCGGCGATCACTGCACAAGTTGCCGCATCCGGCCCGACAATCAACTGCCGGGATGAACCAAAAAAAGCGTACGCAATCATCGGCAAAATACAAGAATACAGCCCTACCGCAGCACTGACGCCCGTCAACTCGGCATAAGCAATAGCAATCGGCAACGCCACTGCGGCCACCGATAACCCGGCTCGAATATCTGGCTTAAGCCAATCACGTTCATAAGCCATTAATTGGGTCAAACCCGGCATCCAATGCCGGAGTGATTTTCTCTGCATACTGACTCCACAAGCTTTAACCCAATATTTATCACTCATCATGCTGGGTTAATCCCTCACTGGCAATATACAGACAAAATCTGTTACTTGTTTATCGTAAGTTTCTGCAAATTCCACTGGCAGAGCGCGCATTCCGACAGATAATTAAGGATAATAGTGTTTTGCCGCTGGTACCCTCACCTCACTGAATCCGGTATAGTCGGGCGGTGTACAAATAATGGATTGATTCATGAAGCAACTTTTAGATTTTCTCCCTTTGGTCGTATTTTTCGTTTTCTACAAGATGTATGACATTTTTGTCGCATCAGGGGCATTGATTGTCGCCACGTTGTTGGCGCTGGCCTTTACTTGGGTCAAATACCGCAAGGTAGAAAAAATGACACTGGTCACCGCAGTTATGGTGCTGGTTTTCGGTACCTTGACGCTGGCATTCCACAGTGACTTATTTATAAAGTGGAAAGTGACTGTGCTGTATGTTTTGTTTGCCGTGGCCCTGCTGGTCAGCCAGTGGTTCATGAAAAAACCATTGATTCAGCGGATGCTTGGCAAAGAACTCACATTACCTGATGGTGTTTGGTCAACACTGAACATGTCTTGGGCCGTGTTCTTCCTGGTTTGCGGGTTACTCAATATCTATGTGGCATTTTGGTTACCGCAAGATATTTGGGTGAATTTCAAAGTGTTTGGTTTAACCGCGCTGACACTGGTGTTCACACTCATCAGCGGCGTTTATATTTACCGGCATATGCCCGAAGAACAGAAAAAGTCATAATTTTAAATAGTAGGCAGAGATGACCCAGGAACAAATATCGCAATCATTACCTAACGGTGAATTGGTACTTCGCACTCTTGCTATGCCGGCTGATACTAATGCCAACGGTGATATATTCGGCGGCTGGTTGATGTCACAAATGGATATTGGCGGCGCTATCCAAGCCAAAGAGATAGCCCAAGGCCGGGTAGTCACTGTGCGGGTTGATGGAATGACGTTCCTCAAGCCAGTGGCCGTTGGTGACGTAGTTTGCTGTTATGCGCGCTGTATTAAGACAGGCCGCAGCTCTATTACCATCAATATTGAAGTATGGGTAAAAAAGGTCTCTTCCGAACCTATTGGTCAGCGCTATAAGGCCACTGAAGCGGTATTCACCTATGTCGCCGTTGATGACATTGGTAAAGCCCGCGCCTTACCTGAAAGCAGTAGAAATTTCGAAGTTGGCGCTACGCAATAACTGCCTCGGTTATGATGTAAAAAGGGTCGCGATAAAAGCGACCCTTTCTTATTGGGGGATGATACTGAAGCAGAGCCTCAGCAACACGACCTTAATTCATTTCCGTCGTGCCACCAATCTTGAACACGATAGTTGTGACATAATCCTTGGCAGCAACGGCTTCAAAACGCCATTTACGCATCACCTGCTTCACTTCACGCTCAAAGGTATTGCGCGGTGTGGCTTCCAAAATTCGCACATTGGTCACGCGACCATCTTCGTCAATGTCGTATTGTACTTTAACCTGCCCTTCAACCCCCAGCGCCAAGGCCCTTGCCGGATAAGTCGGTTTCATCTTGCTCAGTGCTTTTGGTCCGCTAGACGTTGACGCGCCCGGAACAGAGGCCTTAGGTGCTGATTTTACCGGAGCATTAGTCGAAACCAGTGCTGGCTCATCGGATTTAAACGGCTTGTCATCCGGCGGCGCAACCGTCTTCTTAACATCCGGCTTCTTCACTTCCGGCTTTTTGACTTCTTTTTTCACCGGCTTGGGTTTCGGCTTGGGTTTCACCGGCTCAGGAATCGGTACTGGTACCGGCTCGGGCAGCACTTCAGGTTCTGGCGGTGCCTCTTCAACAGCTTCAGGCTCTGGCTCCGGTTCGGCCTGCGGCTCCGCCGCCGCTGGCTGTGGTGCCGCGAAGGTATCGATATTCACCATGGTAACAGCCAGCGGCGCATCCTCTATCTCTGGCTGTATATTCATTTGCTCTACGGAGACGTACAGCAATGCGGCAATGACGCTGCCATGTATACCTACTGAAAATGCGAGCGGCCATGTTAGCCGTCGACCCAAGAAAAATTTATTTAGCTGCATAATAATTCAGTGTCCTCTGATGCAGCTAAGTTTAAATGCAAATAGCAATCATATTCAATAAGCAACTGCAAACTATCTCAATGATAAGTCTTAAACGATGCTTTAAACGGCAATATCCACGTAATAACACTTTCTGTTTACGCCCAGTTATCATTTTATTTCATTACCAATTAGCGGTGTATTCGCCCGATAATCGCCGATCTTGCTATTTCCACACTTTATTGAATTTATGGGGGGAACATGCTGTTATAGAACACCGAATACAAATCATCATATTGAAGAATATATCCTAACTAATTCGAGTAGCTGGCAGGCGGCAACTGAGCGAGTCTCCAGGCGCATACACTGTCAGTCACTGGGGCTGTTGGCCCGCACATGCAGCTTGAAGTATGAAGTATGAAGTATGAAGGGTATGAATATTTTAAAGGTGAAACATGCTGTATGTAATCTTTGCAACTGATGTTCCTGATTCACTTGAGAAACGCTTATCTGTGCGCCCTGCACATCTGGCACGCTTACAAGCATTACAAGATCAAGGCCGTTTATTGACCGCTGGCCCCAACCCCGCCATTGACAGCGCTGATCCCGGCTCCTCTGGGTTCACCGGCTCAACCGTAATCGCGGAGTTTACTTCCCAACAAGAGGCCGAAGCTTGGGCAGAACAAGACCCTTATATTGCCGCAGGGGTGTACCAATCGGTCATTGTAAAACCCTATAAACGCGTATTTTGAGTCACCCGTTGTTTAGGCGCCGCGCGACCATCGCGGCTGCCAACTAAAAGAAGCAACCTCACCGGGCATCTGTCCATGGCTGCTGCGCTATTACATGTCTTTAATCATCTTTACTTATAATTACTAATAATTAATGTCTAATCAGTTATCGATTATATATCGAGACGATAAGCCATTTTATTAAATGCGGAGATGAAGACTATGCAGTGTCCAGTATGCAAAGATACCCAACTGGTTATGTCTGAACGTAAAAGCATTGAGATTGATTATTGCCCAAACTGCCGTGGTGTTTGGCTTGATCGTGGGGAACTCGATAAAATCATTGAAAAATCAGCTGAAAGTGCGCCAGCGGCGACCTCTTATTCTGAACCCAGAAGCAATGATCGCGAGCGCGAACGTGATAGCCACGGATATTCAAAGCCTAAGCACTACAAGAAAAAAAGTTTTCTATCAGAATTATTTGACTAGCCCTATCAGTAACACTCTGACGCAAACCAAAACCATACGCCTGCAGCCAGGCGTATTTTGATTTAACCGAAATCAGCTAGACTTTGTAGTGTTTCAGCCAATGCTCTTCACAGGCGTCTACCGCTTTATCCAACATATGCGCCGGTGATTTTAGTATCATATGGTCTTTTCTGACCCAAACAGGGTAAGTATGTTTGCCAGCAGCAATGACTTGTTCAGAATAAATAGCCGCGTGATATATCAGCTCAGATTCTTCACAATAAATCTCATATTTATACAGTGCAGTGCTGGTTTTCAAATCCCCGAAGAATACTGTTTTAGCTAATTTATATTGAGACATTAACTATAGCCTTTGCTGGAATAGGGGTTACATCATCCACTGAACAGCATCATTTAACTGTGATATTCACAGCAAAAAGTTGGTCTAACTTGATGTCCTATCGGCAAAATTTGATTTTTCTCGCAGTCCGCTCTGTGCGCCTGAAAATATAATCACCTTATATTAAAATGATCATACTGCAGAGGAAGTTGGCCCACCGCCTCCAATGCGCAGGAGTTGAATAAGTAACCTTGCATGGCATCAACCCCTATATCGGCAAGTTGGCTAAACTGCAAATGAGTTTCGACGCCTTCAATAACAACATGCGGGCAATAGTCACGCAATCGTGTTATCAGGTTATGAAACGTGACACTACCGCCCCACTGCCAATAAAAATTTTTATCAATTTTTACACATTCAAAGAAGCCGCTGGCTGCCGCAGCAATATGAGCATTACCGCTGCCAAAATCATCCAACCATAAGGTATATCGTTTAGCCAGCTTACTTAATAATGCATTCGCAACACCGCCATTGAGGTTAGGGAAGCTCTCCATTATTTCTAGCCGGATAAAAGGCATTGAGTCCAATAACGAGATAAGATTATCGTCACTCAACACCGCATGTGTCATATCAAAATCTATATTAATTGAGAGCATTACTTGGTGTTCATTAAACCACTGTTGAACATTTTTTACTTCAGATAATTGGGTGTGCAACAATTTGACTTTCATCTGAGCATTAAGTTGATGCAAGAAGCGCTCAGTACAAATAGGCGTTTTAAATGACGTTGTTGTGAACCGACTCAATAACTCTACTGCAAGTAACTTACCGTCACGTTTGTAAACAGGCTCACAGATAAAAGTGCAATCGACTGCAATGTTTAGTCTGCTATTCACAGTAAAATCCTTTTATTTGGTTAGGGTAGCAGTATTGATCAATTGATAAAATTGATCAATTTTTTATTATTGATCACTAAAAACGATTGGTTATATTGACATAAAAAAATGGAATACAGAACAACTCATTGATAGATAAGAAAGTATCAGGTAAACATGATGATTATCATGTTTATTATTTCATAATCATTTGTTTCGCAGCGGGATGGCCGCCTCGAACAATCCAACAGTAACACCCCTGAAACTGAACGATTAGAACGAAGCGACCGAATATATAGGGTAGCGCGATCTCATTCTGATGTGAAATAAACAGGGAAAAGAGTATTTTGCACCTTTCATTATTAATAGGGACATCAGAATTATCGCATTTTGCTAATTTAGGATAGGTGTAATTTTTCTGCGAAAAAAAGTGTAATTTGAAGTGGAAAATATTATTCAAAAATGTCTAATCGACATCACTATTTTAGCAATCTGACGTGAAACATCCGAGTTAAGCAATGTTTTGAGTAAGAGACTTTGAGGGAGGAAATTAATAATCGACTTATCTTCGTGATGACAAAAACAAAAACAGCCTCATAAAGAGACTGTTTTCATTACCCTCACAGTGAACTACCACTCATAAGCCACAGTGAACAATAACGCCCTGCGATGTTGATGCTCGCGGAGTTGTCGGACACAATAGATATGGCGATAACGCCGTGATTGACCTTCAAGCCAGCGATTTCTTCGACGCTGGTTTTGCCGTAACATACGCCAACGGCCGACCTCATTCTTACTCCGTCTCATGAAGCTATTCTTCCAAGGCTGAGAACCCATCTATTATAAACTTTTCATCTCTTGAGCCAAGCCGCCATCGGGCAAAAACGCATGTTTAGCCTGAAATAGTATTGCTGGGGTTATGGAAAAAACAGAGAACGCCAACTATATATGTATATTCGTCCTTGCAAGTCCTTTAGCTTAAAAGACTTTATCCAGTAATATATCCGATTAAAGGTTTCGCCTTTGCCATACTGTGCGTACACTCTTTAGTGACCGTTTGTGAACAGGATTTCCGCCCTTATGACAACATTTTATACCGTAATCAGTTGGCTCTCAGTTTTTGGCTATTGGTTGCTTATTGCCGGGGTCACGCTGCGTATTCTAATGAAACGCAGAGCCGTTCCTTCGGCCATGGCATGGCTGCTTGTTATTTATATTCTGCCATTGGTGGGAATAATTGCTTATCTCTCATTCGGCGAACTTCATCTCGGTAAACGCCGCGCTGAGCGAGCAAAAGCCATGTGGCCGTCTACCGCCCGCTGGCTCAGTGAATTGAAAGACTGCCAACATATTTTTGCCAGCTCAAATAGCGAAGTGGCGACCCCATTATTCCAATTATGCGAACGTCGCCAAGGCATCAGCGGCGTAAAAGGCAATCAATTACAGCTGTTAACTACCACCGATGACACACTGAAAGCATTAGTCCGCGATATCGAATTAGCTCGCCATAATATCGAGATGGTGTTTTATATCTGGCAACCGGGCGGGTTGGTTGATCAAGTGGCTGAGTCACTGATGGCCGCAGCAAGACGCGGTGTCCATTGCCGATTAATGTTAGATTCGGCCGGTAGCCAGCAATTCTTCCGCACCCCCTATCCTGCCATGATGCGTAATGCAGGAATTGAAGTTGTCGAAGCCCTCAAAGTTAATGTCTTCCGGGTATTTTTGCGCCGTATGGATTTGCGCCAACACCGTAAAGTTGTATTGATTGATAACTATGTTGCCTACACCGGCAGCATGAATATGGTTGACCCCCGTTTCTTCAAACAAGACGCCGGTGTTGGTCAATGGATTGATATGATGGCGCGCATGGAAGGCCCAGTGGCAACCACCATTGGTATTGTGTATGCCTGTGACTGGGAAATTGAGACGGGCAAACGCATCCTGCCACCGCCACCAGACAGCCATATCATGCCCTTCGAAGAAGAAAGCGGCCATACAATCCAGGTTATAGCTTCTGGCCCTGGCTTCCCTGAAGAAATGATCCATCAGGCATTATTGACCGCAGTCTATGCCGCACGTAAACAATTGACCATGACCACGCCTTATCTCGTACCCAGTGATGATTTGCTGCATGCTATTTGTACCGCAGCACAGCGCGGGGTTGAAGTCAGTATTATCGTTCCACGAGACAATGACTCGATGATGGTTCGCTGGGCCAGCCGCGCATTCTTCGCGGAATTACTTGAAGCTGGGGTTAAAATTTATCAGTTTGAAGGTGGGTTACTGCACAGTAAGAGCGTCTTGGTCGATGGGCAATTAAGTTTGGTGGGAACAGTAAACCTGGATATGCGCAGCTTATGGCTGAATTTTGAAATCACACTGGTGATTGACGATGATGGTTTTGGCGCAGATTTAGCACAAGTCCAAGATGATTATATTGCTCGCTCCGTATTATTAGATGGCGAACAGTGGAATAAGCGCCCGCTCTGGCATCGTGTAACGGAAAGATTATTCTACTTTTTCAGCCCATTCCTGTAATCAATAGGAACTAACAGTCATCCAATTGTAGATTCTCTGAGTTATCGGTTTTCAATAGCATATTAATTGTAAAAGCTGCATAGAGAATGTTTTAATAAGCACAGTCTATAAATGATAGACCCTGAATAATTCGAGTGGCAGAAAAGCAGCAAGTGCTGGCCCGTAAGAGCCTCTGATGAGGCTCAAAACCCCAATGAGTTGACGCAACTCAATGATTCGGGTGACAAATCTGCCGGGGCAGCTAACAGATGCAGCTTGGAGTATGACGGGGATAAATAGGAATCTGCAAATGGATCAAAGTATAATGGATCTTAATAACCGCCTGACTGAAGATGAAACACTGGAACAGGCATACGATATTTTTCTGGAACTGGCGGGTGATAACCTCGACCCAGCAGATATTTTATTGTTTAACCTTCAGTTTGAAGAACGTGGTGGTGCGGAGTTGTTTGATCCCGCTGAAGATTGGCAAGAACATGTCGATTTTGATGTGAATCCGGACTTTTTCGCCGAAGTTGTCATTGGTCTGGCTGACAGTGACGGTGAGGAAATCAATGATATTTTTGCTCGTGTTCTGCTGTGCCGTGAAAAAGATCATAAACTTTGCCATATATTGTGGAAAGAGTAACAAACATCCTGCTCACTGCTCAGGTATTAGCTATTTATCAAATTGATGTTTATAGCTAATACGACCGGGCTATATCATAAAAAATCCCCGCTTATTCATTTGGCGGGGATTTTTTTATTAGGCTATTAATCTCTGAATGACGGCATCATAACGGGTCAACTTTCAAACAAGAGACCGCGTGGCGGAAACTTCCTTCCAACAATGGGCGGGTTTTTGCGCACTCAGGCCCGGCGATGGGGCAACGAGTCCGAAACACGCAACCTGATGGCGGGTTAATAGGTGACGGCAATTCGCCCTCTAATAACTGAATAACTTTCGCCCTTTCTTTGTCTGGATCAGGGATAGGAACAGCCGACATCAATGCTTTGGTGTAAGGGTGCTGGGGATTATGATAAACCTCATCATAGGTACCCAGCTCAACGGCATGACCCAGATACATCACCAATACTCGGTCAGAAATATGTTTTACCACCGCCAAATCATGCGCAATGAAAATCAGTGATAGCCCCATCTCGCGCTGTAACTGCTGCAACAGATTCACAACCTGGGCCTGAATTGACACATCAAGCGCGGATACCGGCTCATCGCAAATGACCAGTTTCGGCTCAAGGATCAACGCGCGAGCAATACCAATTCGTTGGCACTGCCCCCCTGAGAATTCGTGCGGGTAACGGTTGATTAAGTTAGGCAGTAAACCCACCTTCAGCATCATGGCTTTAACTTTATCTTTGATTTCTTGACGTGGCATTTTCGGATGATATGTCCGCAATGGCTCAGCAATGATTTCGCCAATAGTCATCCGCGGATTTAATGATGCCAGCGGATCCTGGAATATCATCTGGATATCACTGCGAGTCTCACGCCACTGCGCATCACTCATGTTAAGTAAATCTTTACCTAACCACGCCACACTGCCGCTAGTGGCTTTCACCAAACCAATAATGGCGCGGGCAAATGTTGATTTACCACAACCGGACTCGCCCACCACCCCTAGGGTTTCACCTTCATACAGGCGCAAAGTGACGCCATCAACAGCTTTCAGTGTTTTGGCGGGTTGCCAGAACCACTGTTTGCCGTCCTGAATATTAAAATGTACTTTCAGGTCAGCCACTTCCAACAATACTTTTTTCTCTGTCATGGCATTCATACTAATTCCCCTACTGGCTTATAGCAGGCACGCAAACGGCCATCACCAAAATGCTCTAATGCTGGAGCCGTGGAGCAGCGGTCTATGGCATATTGGCAGCGCGGCTGGAACGGACACCCTTTCGGCAAGCGCAGTAAATTGGGCGGATTACCCGGAATAGTCATGAGAGATTCGCCTTCAGCATCGAGGCGAGGAACTGCATTCAGTAGACCAATAGAATAAGGGTGGCTTGGGTGATAAAACACATCACGCGCCTGACCATATTCCATCGTCCGCCCTGCATACATCACCAAAACTTTATTACAAATCCCGGCAACAACCCCCAGGTCATGGGTAATCATGATGATTGCCGTATTAAACTCATTCTTAAGTTCATTCAGCAAAGTCATGATTTGCGCCTGAACGGTAACATCTAATGCGGTCGTAGGTTCATCAGCAATTAACAATTTAGGCCGGCACAATAACGCCATTGCTATCATGACCCGCTGACGCATTCCCCCTGAAAATTCATGAGGATACATACGCATGCGCTTACGCGCTTCTGGCATTTTTACCGCATCAAGCATGCGAATTGACTCTTCGAATGCCTCACTCTTGCTCATCTTTTTGTGCAGTTGCAGCACTTCCATTAGCTGCTCACCCACACGCATATAAGGGTTAAGTGAGGTCATGGGGTCTTGGAAGATCATCGAGATCTCTTCAGCCCGTAAGCGGTTCAATTGCTTCTCTGGTAAGTTCAGGATTTCACGGCCATTAAATTTTGCCGAGCCACCAATGCGGCCATTGCTGGCCAGCAACCCCATCAAAGCGAATGCCGTTTGGGATTTGCCCGAGCCAGATTCACCGACAATACCGAGCGTTTCACCTGCGCGTAGGTCAAAGTTAAGGGCATTTACGGCAGTAACATCGCCATCTGGCGTCCCGAATGTAACGGTCAAGTCTTTGACATCCAACAGGACATCTTGCTGAACAGCAGACTGATTATCAATAGTCGTCATAATGCTACTCCTCAGCGGTCTTTCGGATCGAGGGCATCACGCAAGCCATCGCCGATAAAGTTGAAACAAAACAGGGTTACCACCAGGAAACCAGCAGGAAACATCAATAACCAAGGAGAAACTTCCATTGAATTGGCACCATCACTGAGTAACGCGCCCCAGCTGCTCAGCGGTTCTTGCGTCCCAAGCCCCAAGAAGCTCAAGAATGATTCAAACAAAATCATGCTGGGAACTAATAAAGAGGCGTAGACCACGACCACACCCAAGACATTGGGCACAATATGGCGCAATACAATATTGCGTGTGGAAACTCCGCCCACCAGCGCAGCTTCGATGAATTCTTTGCGTTTCAGACTCAGCGTTTGCCCGCGCACAATACGCGCCATATCCAACCAGGACACCATCCCGATGGCGACAAATATCAGCAGAATATTCTGGCCAAAGAAAGTCACCAGCAAAATGACGAAAAACATGAAAGGGAATGAGTTAAGAATCTCCAGCAAGCGCATCATCAGTGAGTCAACTTTCCCCCCCAGATAACCGGATAGCGAGCCGTATAATGTGCCGACAACCACAGCAACCAATGCGGCAGCAACACCCACCATCAATGAAATCCGTCCACCAATGGCAACACGAACCAACAGGTCTCGGCCCGAGGAATCGGTACCAAAATAGTGCCCGGATTCCATATCAGGTGCGGCTGACATCATGCCCCAATCAGTATCTGAATAGGAGAACTCAGCTAACATCGGGGCAAAAATAACAAATAAGGTAATAAACATCAGGATCACCAAACTGGTGATTGCCGCGCGGTTATGAATAAAGCGCCGGCGAGCATCCTGCCAAAGACTGCGCCCTTCCACTTCCAGTTTCTCACTGAAAACTTCCAGAGCTTCGCTATTTTTCTTGCTCAACATAATTGGCGTGCTCCAGTGCTAGTAACGGATTTTCGGATCGATAACGGCATACAGCACGTCAACAATCGCATTGAATAAAATGGTTAATGCGCCGACCAAAATGGTCAAACTCAGGACCAAAGAGTAATCGCGATTTAACGCTCCGTTGACGAACAACTGGCCAATACCCGGCAAACCAAAGATAGTTTCAATAACCATTGAGCCGGTGATAATGCCCACAAATGCAGGCCCCATATAGGAGAGAACGGGTAATAATGCAGGTTTTAAAGCATGGCGTAATACAATAGTACGCAATGGCAAACCTTTAGCCCGTGCAGTTCTAATAAAGTTAGAATGGAGAACTTCTATCATTGAACCGCGGGTAATACGCGCGATACTGGCGATATAGGCCAATGACAGTGCCACCATAGGCAAAATAATATATTTCGGCGCTCCCCCGTTCCAACCGCCACCGGGTAACCATTTTAATATAATGGCAAAAACCAGCACTAATAGAGGGGCGACCACAAAGCTAGGGATAACTACCCCAGTCATAGCAAACCCCATAACTGTATAATCCCACTTAGTATTTTGATTTAGCGCCGCAATAACACCAGCACTAACCCCTAATACCACAGCGAGCAGAAATGCAGCGAGGCCCAGTTTTGCCGAAACAGGAAACGAGGCTGAAACTAACTCATTGACGGTGTAATCTTTATATTTGAATGAAGGCCCAAGATCACCCTGCGCCAGTTGACCCAAATAATTGAAATACTGCTTATAAACTGGGTCATTGAGGTGATATTTTGCCTCAATATTCGCCATCACTTCGGGTGGAAGATTGCGTTCGCCGGTAAATGGGCTGCCCGGGGCGAGACGCATCATAAAGAATGAAATAGTTATTAATATGAAAAGTGTCGGAATCGCTTCCAGACAGCGGCGTAGAATAAATTTTAACATTGCCTGTACCTTTAGCCTCTTACTGCGACTTTATATTTCAAAGCAATAAGGGCAGCCCACCAATTTAGCGGCTGCCCCTATTATATTAGTGCTTGATAATATAAAGATCTTTAACGTGCATATTATCCAGTGGATCTTTGCCGGTATAACCGCCGACATAAGGTTTCACTAAACGAGCATTCACGTAATAGAACAACGGCACAATAGCAGAGTCTTTGTCTAACAGGACTTCAGCTTGTTGGTACAAACCAGCACGCTCTTTCTCGGTTTTAACTTTCAGCGTATCTTGTATCAGCTTATCAAACGCCGGGCTCTTATAATGCACGGTGTTGTTGCTGCTGTCAGATAACATCATATTCAGGAAGGAAGACGGCTCGTTATAGTCAGCACACCAGCCCGCGCGGGCGACATCGAAAGTCCCTTGATGACGGGTATCAAGGAAGGTTTTCCATTCTTGGTTTTCCAACTTCACTTCAACACCCAGGTTTTTCTTCCAGATGGAAGCCGCCGCAATAGCCAGTTTCTTATGCAGGTCAGATGTGTTGTATAACAGATTGAATGTCAGTGGTTTATCTTTGGTGTAACCGGCTTCAGCCAGCAACTTTTTAGCCACTTCATTACGTTTTTCTTGTGTCCAACTGAACCACTCTGGTGGTGTCAATTCAGCACCGCTGGTGTATGGCGGGGTGAAACCATAAGCCGGTAAATCGCCTTGGTTTTTCACTTTGTTCACAATGATATCGCGATCCATACCCAACTTCAGGGCTTCACGAACTCGAGCATCGGTAAATGGTGCTTTTTGGTTATTAATCTCGTAGTAATAAGTACACAGATACGGGTCAACATGAACTTCTTGCGGGATATCTTTCTTCAGTTTCTGGAATAACTCAATCGGCATGTTGTTATATGTCATATCGATTTCACCGCTGCGATAGCGGTTAACATCCGTCACTTCAGAAGAAATTGGCAGATAAGTGACCTGATTAATGACGGTCTTGGCATTATCCCAATAAGTTGGGCTGCGTTCTAATACAATACGTTCGTTAACGATCCAGTCTTTCAACTTATAGGCACCGTTACCGACAAAGTTTTGTGGCTGAGTCCACTTATCACCAAACTTCTCAATGACAGTTTTATTCACCGGAGACATAGAAGGATGTGCCAGCAATTTATCCAAATAAGGAACGGGCTCACTCAGCGTGACTTCCAGAGTATGGTCATCCAGTGCTTTCACGCCTAAAGTATCGGGTGTTTTTTTAGCGGTTATAATATCGTCAATATTAGCAATATGCGCATATTGCACATAGCTTGCATAAGGCGAAACTGTTTTAGGATCAGCCAAACGTTGCCAACTATAAACAAAATCCTGGGCCGTTACAGGGTCACCATTTGACCATTTAGCGTCTTTACGCAGATGGAAAGTCCAAACTTTAAAATCTTTATTATCCCAGCTTTCTGCCACTCCCGGCAGGATCTTGCCGTTAGGATCGTTAATAACCAACCCTTCTAATAAATCGCGAGAAATATTTGATTCAGGCACGCCTTCAATTTTATGTGGGTCTAATGACTGAGGCTCAGAACCATTATTACGAACTAAAATTTGTTTTTCAGCCAGTTGTACGCCAGCAGGTACGTTAGCTGCAAAAGTATTTCCTACAGCCGTCATACCCAAGGCAGCCACAATACCTGCGGCCAGGAGACTTTTTTTCGTGATGTTGGTCATGCTTATATCCACTCCAGTTTTTATTATTGCTTCGCCCAGTGACTGAGCAAGCTTCACCTTTAAAAGGTATTTGTACATTACATTGCGCGGGGAACGAATCCGGCCATGTAATACCCTATATGTATTAGCATCTGACGAAATTTCGTACTGTGTTATACATCCCTAATACTCTGTTTATTTTCTTAAATACCTGATGACCCGACTTCATACTTTACGGCTAATCTTGAAGGAACGGCTGCCGCCATTGTTCCAACTGAAAGTGACAAACCCAGAAAAGTGCAAATTATTGCCAGTGGCCGTTGCTTAAACTTTATGTGCATTTCTAACCGCCCTTTTACGAGATTTGTGATGTTTTTCTCAAGGTTCTGCATCAATCTACCGCCAACAACGGCTAGCAATAATTATTCCAAAATAAAAATTACGATTCATTTTCATTGAAAAAACGAGAAATCTCTCATTACTGAGTTGTTCGAAAACTAACAGAACCGGAAATCTGACGCCAATAATTTTTACAGAAATGTTAAGCAATTCTCTTTTCCAATGAGTCATTCATACCAGTAACTGGCAAAGTCATTTACCACAAAAAGAGATAACATTATGAATTTATTGGATATGTTAACTTCTCATTTTAGCTTCACATCAAAAAATATGTTTAAAAACAGCAATAAGAAACATAAAGTTAACATTTTTACGGTTGCCAGAATAAACACCTACACATCGCAGTGTAATCACTAATAACATCTAGATAAATTCAGCACAAGCCCTACAGAATGATGTGAGCATTTTAACAACAAATCGCGTATTTAATTTAAGCTGAAAGTAATCAGACCATTTATTAAAGATAAACAAATAAGCCTTAAGCCAAATTATTTATTCGAAGTCACTATTAATGCAGCATTTGAGTGCAATAGATTAAAGTTCAAGCATTATTTGCACCAAAATAACGCTTAGAAACTTAAATATCATGCTAAAGATAAGAAAAAGGCCACCTGTAATAAACGGGTGGCCTCTCTACAATGATGAATGTCGAACTATGATGAGTTGTCTTACCTTGCTGTATTAAAGTAAGCCTGGGAAAATAGCCTTGATGCCGGTCACAATAAATTCAATACCCAATGCCATCAGCAATAAACCCATAATACGTGTAATAACGTTAATACCGGTTTGACCGAGTAATCGAACCAATAGCGGTGCCGCCCGGAACAATAACCAACAACAAAATGCAAAAAGAGCAATCGCGACAGTTAACCCCAGCAGGTTCTGCCAACTGTGGTAACGGGAACTCCAGACAATGGTTGAACTGATTGCCCCCGGCCCCGCCATCAATGGCAATGCCAATGGGACGACGCCAATACTTTCGCGTACCGCAGTTTCTGTTTTTTCCTGCTTGTTCTGCTTATCTTCACCCAATTTGCCACTGATCATCGACATGGCGATACTGACGACCAAGATCCCACCAGCAATACGGAATGAATCAATAGAAATACCAAATATTTTCAGGATGGCATCCCCGAGGAACAGAGAAATCCATAAAATAATTGCCACCGACAGGTTAGCTGTCAGGTTGGTTTTATTCCGCCCTGCCGCCGCCTGATAACTGGTCATACTAATAAATACCGGCAAAATACCCACCGGGTTAACCAGCGCAAATAAGCCAACAAAAAACTTGATGTAACCTGAAAGGTCCAACAGTGATTGACTCACACATCACTCCGCGAAATTGCTGATAAATACATCACAGATATCGGGTCATTATACCTAATGCCCGAGACAACACATCTTACGGCCAAAAATCAGAAAATTTGCAATGCAAATAATGATATCACCGCATGCCGTGGCTGATCTTGATAGTCAAATGACCCACTACAGTTCTTTCCACTAAAAATCCCCCTTAGGGAGGCTCCTGGGCAGATGTGCGCGCTAATGTAATAGAATTAGTCACAGGAATCCATGGAATAAACCAGCATTTATGATTAGTAAATTCTCACCGCGTAGAATAATGATTATTGTTAATAATCTGTGGTGTTAATGATGATTTAACGTCATGAATTATCACTTTATTCGCGTTAATGATAATTACTCTCAAGTAATAATTGCTGAATGGTGTCAGCTTGACGATTTTGTGATATAAATCACGAAAAATATACCTAAGAATAGTTAAGCTCAGTGTCGTGGTAAAGAATAACTCTATTAGGAAATAGAGGATGAGAGTTGAAATTAGGACTTTCTCCCCCAATTTATTCCTAAGGGATCGAAAGCTCTTTCAGTAAATCAGCGGTAAGAAATGAGAAAGTAAGGTATAAAAACTATCTCTATTTGAGACTACAGCATGCTAGAGCCTGTCTATACTAGTTGCTTCAACAGCTCATTTACTAAAAGAGTTTAACATTATCAGGAGAGCATTATGGCTGTAACGAATGTCGCTGAACTTAACGAGCTAGTAGCACGCGTCAAGAAAGCCCAGCGCGAGTATGCCAACTTCACTCAAGAGCAGGTTGATAAAATCTTCCGCGCCGCAGCTCTGGCTGCAGCAGATGCCCGTATTCCTCTGGCCAAACTGGCTGTAGAAGAATCAGGTATGGGTATTGTGGAAGATAAAGTGATTAAAAACCACTTTGCTTCTGAATACATTTACAATGCTTACAAAGATGAAAAGACTTGTGGCATTCTGGAAGAAGATAAAACCTTTGGTACTATTACTATCGCAGAACCTATCGGTTTGATTTGCGGTATCGTGCCAACGACTAACCCAACCTCTACCGCTATCTTCAAAGCATTGATTAGCTTGAAGACCCGTAACGGTATCGTGTTCTCTCCACATCCACGTGCTAAAGACGCAACCAATAAAGCCGCAGATATCGTGCTTCAAGCCGCTATCGCAGCAGGTGCGCCAGCAGATATTATTGGTTGGATTGATGCCCCGACTGTTGAGTTGTCTAATCAACTGATGCATCACCCTGACATTAACCTGATTCTGGCGACCGGTGGCCCAGGCATGGTTAAAGCGGCTTACAGTTCTGGTAAACCTGCTATCGGCGTTGGCGCGGGTAACACACCTGTTGTTGTTGATGAAACAGCTGATATCAAACGTGTTGTCGCCTCTATCCTGATGTCCAAAACTTTCGATAACGGTGTAATCTGCGCGTCTGAACAGTCTATCATTGTTGTTGACTCAGTTTATGATGCTGTTCGCGAGCGTTTCGCATCCCACGGCGGTTACCTGTTACAAGGCAAAGAACTGAAAGCTGTTCAGGATATCATCCTGAAAAATGGTGGCCTGAATGCGGCTATCGTGGGTCAGCCAGCAACTAAAATTGCTGAAATGGCCGGCATCAAAGTTCCTTCTAATACCAAGATTCTTATCGGCGAAGTTAAAGTTGTTGATGAATCAGAGCCATTCGCTCACGAAAAACTGTCTCCTACTCTGGCGATGTATCGTGCGAAGAGCTTTGAAGACGCTGTTGAAAAAGCAGAGAAACTGGTGGAAATGGGCGGTATCGGGCATACATCTTGCTTGTATACTGACCAAGATAATCAGCCTGCGCGCGTTAAGTATTTCGGCGATAAAATGAAAACCGCCCGAATCTTAATCAACACTCCTGCCTCTCATGGTGGTATCGGTGACCTGTATAACTTCAAAGTAGCGCCATCTCTGACGCTGGGTTGCGGTTCTTGGGGTGGTAACTCCATCTCTGAAAACGTCGGTCCGAAACACTTGATCAACAAGAAAACTGTGGCTAAGCGAGCAGAAAACATGTTGTGGCATAAACTCCCGAAATCTATTTACTTCCGCCGTGGCTCTCTGCCTATCGCGTTGGAAGAAGTGGCAACTGACGGTGCAAAACGTGCCTTCATCGTGACTGACCGCTACCTGTTCAACAACGGTTATGCAGATCAAATCACCAGCGTACTGAAATCTCACGGTATCGAAACAGAAGTCTTCTTCGAAGTTGAAGCGGACCCTACCCTGAGCATCGTACGTAAAGGTGCAGAGCAGATGAACTCCTTCAAACCAGACGTGATTATCGCGCTGGGCGGTGGTTCACCGATGGATGCTGCGAAAATCATGTGGGTTATGTACGAACACCCTGAAACCCATTTCGAAGAACTGGCATTGCGCTTTATGGATATCCGTAAACGTATTTACAAGTTCCCGAAAATGGGCGTGAAAGCGAAAATGATCGCCGTCACCACCACATCAGGTACCGGTTCAGAAGTGACACCATTCGCAGTCGTTACCGACGATGCGACAGGCCAGAAATATCCATTGGCTGACTATGCATTGACTCCAGATATGGCAATCGTTGATGCCAACCTGGTTATGAATATGCCTAAGTCTCTGTGCGCCTTTGGTGGCCTGGATGCTGTTACCCATGCTCTGGAAGCGTATGTTTCTGTTCTGGCGAATGAATACTCTGACGGTCAAGCTCTGCAAGCGCTGAAACTGCTGAAAGAATTCCTACCAGCCAGCTATAACGAAGGGGCAAAAAATCCGGTTGCACGTGAACGCGTTCACAACGCCGCGACGATTGCCGGTATCGCTTTTGCGAATGCCTTCTTGGGTGTCTGTCACTCAATGGCCCATAAATTGGGTTCTGAGTTCCACATCCCACACGGCCTGGCAAACGCCATGTTGATTTCTAACGTTATTCGCTATAACGCAAATGACAACCCAACCAAGCAGACTGCTTTCAGCCAGTATGACCGCCCACAAGCGCGTCGCCGTTATGCTGAAATTGCAGACCATCTGGGTCTGAGTGCTCCGGGCGACCGTACTGCACAGAAAATCCAGAAACTGCTGACTTGGTTAGATGAAATCAAAGCAGAATTGGGCATCCCAGCGTCAATCCGTGAAGCTGGCGTTCAAGAAGCAGACTTCCTGGCTAAAGTCGATAAACTGTCTGAAGATGCATTCGATGACCAGTGTACTGGTGCTAACCCGCGCTACCCACTGATCTCTGAACTGAAACAGATTCTGATGGATACTTACTACGGCCGCGAATTTAGCGAAGAGCTTGACCGTGAAGAAGTTGCAGTAGCCGCTCCAGCCCCAAAAGCTGAGAAAAAAGCTAAGAAGTAATCTCTATCTTAATGTGTAACCTTGTGTATAGTGAGGTTAATAACTGCAAGATATAACCCCCGACAACTGTTGGGGGTTTCTTTTTTATATAGCTGCCCGTCGCCAGTCACACCCTCCTCACTCGATAAACTCGCCATACTGCTCTCATTGCGATTTACGCAATAATATCTGAGCGTGAATAACGGATAGAATGAAGAGCCCAAGTGGCATCTGCTCATTGATTTAAATAAAGCACCGCCAGGGATAGCCCGTTTGGGAACTCAGTCAGAAATATAACGTCGGAAGATATTTATGATGCGCATAAACGCAATGAATAGGACTGTATGACGTTAATACCGTCCAAGACAAACAACCCCACAGCATAAATAAAGGAGCCAGTGAGGCGTTCTCCTGCGGATAACAACGCGCTAAGGAAGTTGCTGGAGGCAAGCAGCCTTAATGGCTTCTTTATAATGGCGTCGGCAAACAGAAACGTAGCTTTCATTCCCACCAATGACAACTTGTTCGCCATCATGCACAGCTCGGCCCTGCGCATCCAGACGCAACACCATATTAGCTTTACGTCCACAATGACAAATTGTCTTCAGCTCGACCAATTTATCAGCCCACGACAATAAGTATTTACTGCCGGGGAATAACTCACCGAGGAAATCAGTACGCAGGCCGTAACATAAAACAGGGATATGCAATTCATCTACCACTTGGCACAATTCCTGAACCTGCTCTTTGGTCAAAAATTGGCACTCATCAAGTAAAATGCAATGAACTGGTTTCTCCTGATGCTCAGCAGAGATAATAGATAATAATGATGTTCCACTATTGTAAAGCAGGGCTTGTGACGACAGGCCAATACGCGAACTCACAGTTCCAACCCCAAAGCGATTATCAATCTCGGCAGTAAACACCAAAGTACGCATGCCCCGCTCTTGGTAGTTATAAGATGACTGTAAGAGCGCGGTAGATTTACCTGCATTCATTGCTGAGTAATAAAAATAAAGTTGAGCCATGGGCCCCTAACTCCAATAGTATAATAAATGGTCATATTGACAACGTATACGCAGTTTATCATAAATTCAGGTTTTCCGTGGGGCAGGCTACGCCCTGTATATTACTGTTTTCTATATTAAGTAATGATAACGCTAATGATGTTGGCCGAGCTATCACATGAAATACCTCTTTATTATTAGGTGAGTTTTATGACCCATTTCACAATATTGATAACGTAAAAGTATTCTGCTCGAACATTAACCAGGCTAGCGCGATATGAAAGCAACGGCGATTGATATGTAGGCCGCACGATTGGTCCATTAATGATACGGTTAATGTGTTTTCATGATTAATTGGTACAATAGTGATAACAAATATTGTCACAAGCTGATAAAGACTCGGTAGCAAGCATTTTTTCTTACTCAATATTTCGTTGCAGCTATATCAATATCATGAGGTGCTTGTATGATCAGTTATTGTGCATCCCAACATGAGAAGTAACGTATTTTTGCTTTATTGATATAAAGCAAACTTATAACTTAGTGAGAGAATCATGTTAGCGAGTAGGATCATTTAGGGAGTGAAACGAAGATTTACGTTAAAAACAGCTCAAATAATAACAAGAGCTCATCGTTTATTAGAAGCAAGCAGCAACTTTTCGCTAATAAAATACGTAAATTCGAGTATGCTAATCAAATTGGCTATTGCAGAAATTAAAATAGCACTCTATTATTATCCTGACGCCCCCCCACCAATTATAATTTGAGACCAGGACAATGAGCGAAGCGTTAAAGATTCTTAACAACATCCGTACTCTGCGTGCACAAGCTCGTGAATGCACTCTTGAAACATTAGAAGAAATGCTTGAGAAACTCGAAGTGGTCGTTAACGAACGCCGCGAAGAAGACTCCCAGGCACAAGCAGAAATTGAAGAACGCACACGTAAATTACAGCAATACCGTGAAATGCTTATTGCAGACGGTATTGATCCGAATGAACTGTTGAATACTATGGCAGCTGCTAAAGCCGCTACTGGTAAATCAAAACGTGCTGCGCGTCCTGCTAAATATCAGTATACAGACGAAAATGGCGATGTTAAAACCTGGACAGGCCAAGGCCGCACTCCAGCAGTAATCAAGAAAGCCATTGAAGAACAGGGTAAATCACTGGATGATTTCCTGCTGTAATCGTAATAGCTAATTTAGTATTGTGATAAAAATACCCTCCTATTATACGGGGGGTATTTTTTTGCCTTGTCTTTAAGTGTTAGCTTTTGTACTACATATCGAAGAATTACCCGACTCAACCTCTAAAAACCCTCTCGATAAACAACAGTCACTCTAAACATATCATTTTCAATAAATAACGTTCTGTTATCACTTCATGTAAGTCGATAAGAATACTCTGCTAATTTATAACAATACAATAATCGATATAACAATCCGATCGGAACCGCCTTTTAGTGATATAAGAGAACGTTAGCGGAAAAGCACTGTGACTGAATCTTGGGTGATTTAGTGTTAGCTACAAACAAAAATTAATTTAATTTCATAGCCAACACATAAAACTATCTTTATCACTTATTGCGCGCGATTAATCGAAGCGCCACGGCCAATTCCGTAATACGTAAAGCCACGGCTATTGAGTCGTTCTGGATCGTACAAATTACGCCCATCAAAAATAACGGGGTGTTTGAGACACGACTTGACCATATCAAAATCTGGTGCCCTAAAACTCTGCCATTCAGTGCAAATAATCAAAGCATCCGCACCTTGTAATGCCGCCTCCTTTGTCCCCATTAATTTCAAATCATCTCTCGCGCCATAAATTCGCTGTGCCTCATCCATAGCCTCTGGATCATAGGCTTGAATAATCACCCCTGCTTCCCACAGTGCCTCCATTAAAATACGACTTGGGGCTTCTCGCATATCATCGGTATTGGGTTTAAATGCCAACCCCCAAAGAGCTAATGTTTTCCCTGCGAGGTGAGAATCAAAATGATGGCGAATAAATTCGACTAACTTAAACTTCTGCTCATTATTGATTTGCTCAACAGCTTGTAACAGTTGAGGTTGATAGCCACAACTTTCTGCTGTACGAATTAACGCCTGAATGTCTTTGGGGAAGCAAGAACCACCGTAGCCACAACCAGAATAAATAAAATGGTAACCAATGCGCGAATCGGAACCAATACCCTGCCGTACTTTTTCGATATCTGCACCAAGACGTTCAGCAATATTAGCAATCTCATTCATAAAGCTGATTTTTGTTGCTAGCATGCCATTCGCTGCATATTTCGTCAGTTCTGCGCTACGAATATCCATAATGAGCATCCGGTCATGATTTCGATTAAATGGCTCGTAAAGCTCGCTAATTAAATCGATAACACCGTTATCATCGTTATCAATACCAATAACGATACGTTCAGGCCGTTTACAGTCAGCAACTGCCGCGCCTTCTTTTAAAAACTCTGGATTTGAAACCACATTGAATGCTATTTGCTTGCCACGTTGTTGTAGAACAGCCTGTATCCTTTGCTGTACTTTATCCGCCGTCCCTACAGGCACGGTAGATTTATCAATAATGACTTTCGGCGTATCCATATATTTAGCAATGGTACTGGCGACTTCTAGAACATATTTTAGATCTGCGGCGCCATCTTCATCGGGCGGAGTGCCCACTGCGATAAATTGAATAGTGCCGTGGGCTACGCCCACTTGCGCATCGGTAGAAAATTGGAGGCGGCCCGCCTCATAATTCTCTTTTACCAGCGGAGCTAACCCCGGTTCGAAAATAGCAATACGGCCTTTTTGTAGGTCTGCAACTTTGTTCTCATCGATATCTATACACATGACATCATGGCCAACTTCCGCCAACACTGCTGCTTGGACTAGCCCTACATAACCAATACCAAAAACCGTAACCTTCATTCGATCAGTCCTCGTGTTAAAATTCAATAAGGGCGTACTGCTGACCATTATCAGGAACTAACCTTAATTTAGCCTGAGGCGACGCACCTTATTGCCTGCAAACAATAAAGCAGATGAAAAATTCTAGAAATAATTTAGGACGAAAGTATATCAACCGATAATTCTCTCATCTCGGCAATACACATCGATTGAAACAAATTAGGCTTATTTCACAGATTCGTTATAGAACTGTTTATATTAGGATAGATATTGCAGATGGCAAATGTGGCAAGAAGTTAATTTATTAGACAGTTTATTCAGTCATCAACTCAAACTTGCATCCCCTCATCTGTGGAAAGCATCAATCGTAAACGACTGCCTCCTCCCCAAATCTGGCACTGCCATGCATTACAGCGCTGGCTAATTTGATTTAGATGAGTTGTTTTTAATGTACCTAAAGGCACACCATTGCTGAGTTGAATCTGATTTTTACCTGCATTGACATTGGCATGTAAACCAGCGGAAACCAGTATTAAATTCTGGAGTTCCACATGGTAATAACCCACAAGTAGAGGGAACTGTCCATCCAAGTGAGTGCGTCTTAAGAGTTGATTAACCTGTTCGAGTAATGATGACATCTGTGGCAAACGATGTTGCTGATGTGCCAAATGCTCTTGCAGGATCCCGTTAAATAACACTCTTAACAATAACGCTGCCAAAACACCGTTATCTCCCGCTCGCGTTACGTCAAGACAGTAAAAAGCTAAATCTTTATCTGACAATGCCGCAATATCCAGGACGAGGCCGGGTTTCTCAACCATGGTTAATTGCCGATAATTTATGCGGCAATGAGCAATGGTCTGCTGTGCTGGGGGTTGTAGTTGTTTTAATAACTGAGCAGCATCATAAGGGTTCTGACGCAGTGCCTCCCAGTCCTGAATAAGTTCATTTTCTTCAATGGCATGAGAGGTAAACAATGCGGGGTAAAGGCACGCGAGCACCGCTTCACGCAAGCGGTTTAAATCAACAATCGGCTTCAACAATACGTCTTTTACCCCCAGACGTAAGACCTTAGCAATATCCGTCATTTTATCGGTAGCTGAAATGACTAAAACCGGAACACTCATCCCTTGAATGAGTAAGCGCTCGACAAACTCTATCCCGCCCATCACCGGCATAGCCAGATCGCAAAGTATCAGGTCAGGAACCTGAATTTTTAGTTGGTCTAAAGCCTCCGACCCATTTCCCGCTTGGTGAACTGTGGCGCCGAGTGATCCTAAGAATCCCGCAATAACTGAACGAAAAACGGTTTCATCCTCGACGACTAAAATACTTTTACCTGCTAATGGTTTTTCCATGCACTGCTTCTCTTACTAACCTTAACCGTAATAGTGGCTCAAAATGATTGTTTGTGCTTGTCAGAAATTGTTATGTACTGTTTTACAAACACCTACTGACGCTATCGGTGTTGCGTTAGGTGACATAATTGTTCCGCGCACTTCTCCGCTGCCAATTGTCCCGCCGCGATTGCTTCGTCTGCACGATGAAAATCCAACATTGATATTTGTGGGCAATAAGGCTGAATGAGGACATCAGGAGGATCACCGGCCATACGATTGCGTTTTAAACGGTTTTCTAGCACTTGTATCGAGGTTGACATAATTTCCATCGCGCTAGGCGTACTCTTGGTGGGGCTGGATGATATATCTGTTATCCGCGCCTTCAAACGCTGCTGCCAGCTATCAGGAATATCCGTAAACTTAGCCTCAAGAGGTGCTTGGGAAGAAAATATATCTTGCCGAATAAGGTGCGCATCATGTTGCAAATCAACAGCAATAACAATGTCAGCTCCCATTGCTCTGGCTAAAGAAACAGGAACCGGATTAACAACTGCCCCATCAACCAGCCAATAGCCCCCGAACAAAACCGGTGAGAATAACCCAGGCATACTGCATGATGCCCTAATCGCTTGCTTAATATCCCCTTCTGTAAACCATAGCTCTCGCCCGGTTGTTAAATTTGTCACCACAGCACCAAAGGGTAATACACATTCAGCAATGTCTGTTACTTCGATTATCTCGTTGACGGCATTAAATACGCGTTCGCCACGCAACAATCCACCCCGCCGCCACGAAACATCCATTAGTCGGATAACATCCCAGTATTTAAACGATCTTACCCAGCGCTCCATCACTTCCAAGTGATCACTTGCATAGGCAGCGCCAACCAATGATCCCACTGAACACCCGGCGACAACATCAATCTTTATACCCATTTTTGTTAGCGTGTTAATGACACCGATATGTGCCCATCCCTTTGCAGCCCCAGCGCCCAGTGCCAGGCCAATTTTTCTTTCTCTCATTGTATTTCATCCATTTCTAATCTGTTTGGCACTTTCCATCATCTACACAAATAAAATAAATGTTGCGTCTCACGCTGATAGCTAATTCGTCTGGCATCAACAGGTCATGGCTAAGGAGTAAAAATTATATTTATTACTTTGCAGCCTGACTTTTAAAACTATAGTGAATATTTATCCTTCTGGTATTTTGATACAAATACTTTACATTTCCTGACTAAGATAGAGTCTCGAACCCAAAGGGCATACTATAAATATTGAAATATGCTAAACGGATCTGTTTATTTCTGAATTTATTGCATTGATTCTCAATTAGATGCGTACCAATCTGCACTATACCCTACCGAATGTAATCAGGTTGAGGCAATAGAGAACCTGGTTCAAATAAAAACATTTGTTTACGTCGCCAAATGGGATGGAAGTATTGTTGGATGCGCTCTTCTGCCACTGTTGGAGGCATCATACCCGGAAGTTAAGCGCGCTGTTGTCAGCCAGATTGCCGCGGTCACAGTTTTGCGCCATTGTTAATAATGGCTTAACAAATCAAGCTATCATATTAAATTCAAAGGGAATTTATCTTGAGATAGGAGTATTTTAACCTGAGGAAATACAGTTATATCAGCGGTTAGGTTTTGAATTAATATCCCATTTAGGCCGTTATGAATATGACCCGCTGAGTGGTATATAAAGAAATCATTAAATTCTGAACATTAAGCAAATCATAGAAAATATGCACAATAGGTCATTGTCCAATTTATGAATCATATCCTTTATTTTTATTATTTTTAATAATGTATACAACGCAAAATAGCCACCATAAAGGCAGCTATTGAGCGTAAATATTCAGGATCACGCAAATCAAAAGGCGAGATATTGTCTAATAATAATAAATTCGGAAACAGATAATGACATTTACGCTGTTACATTACAGCTTGCTTTCAGTGAAGGCTCAGTACCATTATCTATAAACTGAATTTCATCCAGAATATTATGAAGACTTACGGATTAATAATGAAATAATTAACCGTTAATGGTACCAAATGAGACACTCATTTTTTCGAACATTGCGATAATTTTGTTGATCAGTTTCATGGGTTGCTCCTGTAAATATCTTTATTTTTATGTGATACACATCACAGTTATTAAGTTACGCCAAAATGAAACAGCGGTCAAGTATTTATGTGAGCGACATCACAAATCTTTTGCCCACCGTAAATCTTTTACATGACTATCAGCTTTGAACCCCAACACATGATTAGGTAATATAGGCCGCAATACTCGTAACAATTCGGCTTTCCCGCGCTGATCTACAGCTAACGTTCCATCAGTGGATATCGCAGCGTATTGATTATTTGGAGAAATTTTGTCAGAACAGTGCCCTTGTGGCAGCACACTTGAATATCGCGAATGCTGCGAACCTTATATTCTGGGTACCCAAATCGCGGCTAGACCCGCAATATTGATGCGTTCTCGCTATAGCGCCTACGTCAAAAAAGATGTGAATTACTTGATCAAGACCTGGCACCCCGACTGCAATGCACAAGATTGGCGTGAAGGGATAATTCAAAGTTTCAGTAATACAACATGGCACGGATTAACTGTACTTGCAGAAATCTCGGGGGATAGTGATGATGAAGCCTTTGTTGAATTCATTGCCCGTTTTACTGACGCAAATAATGCTCAGATAAGCGCAATGCATGAACGTTCTCGCTTCCTTCGCATAAAAGAACACTGGTACTATATTGATGGAATCCGACCATCCGTAGGTAGAAATGATACATGCCCATGTGGTTCGGGAAAAAAATATAAGAAATGCTGCGGACGCTAATAGTAAAATCATTCTCTTACTGCCCGTACCATCGAACATTTACATAACATCAAGTCATGTTAAGACAGGATTTACCACCTTATGCCACACCAGAATGTACAAAAGAAAGTGTTACGCACTATTTGCCCTGATGCTAAAGGCTTAATCGCGAAAATCACCAATATCTGCTACAAGCACCAACTGAACATTGTGCAAAATAATGAATTTGTTGATCATCTGACTGGTCGCTTTTTCATGCGCACAGAGCTTGAGGGTATTTTCAATGACACTACCCTGTTGGCAGACTTGGATGATGCATTGCCTGAAGGTACTAATCGTGAATTACATACGGCTGGGCGTCGTCGCATTGTCATTATGGTAACAAAAGAGGCGCATTGCCTTGGCGACTTATTAATGAAAAGCGCCTACGGTGGTCTGGATGTTGAGATTGCGGCTGTCATTGGCAACCATGACGCGCTACAAAATTTGGTTGAGCGTTTTGATATTCCTTTCCATCTTATTAGCCATGAAGGCCTCACCCGAGATCAACATGACCAACGTTTGATTGAACAAATTGAGCAATATCAGCCCGACTATGTTGTGCTGGCTAAATATATGCGTGTACTGACACCAGCTTTTGTGCAGCGCTTCCCGTACCAAATTATTAATATTCACCATTCATTTTTGCCCGCATTTATTGGCGCACGTCCTTATCATCAAGCTTATGAGCGCGGTGTGAAAATCATTGGCGCGACCGCGCACTATGTTAATGACAGCCTGGATGAGGGCCCAATCATTATGCAGGACGTGATTCATGTAGATCACTCATATACTGCCGAAGACATGATGCGGGCTGGGCGTGATGTAGAAAAGAATGTGCTGAGCCGCGCGCTCTATCGTGTATTAGCGCAGCGCGTTTTTGTGTACGGTAACCGCACAGTTATTCTGTAAGCTCACAATAAATCGATATTTTTTGCCCATATATTCATCGCCACGGACAAAAAAACAGCGAACAAGTTATTTTTTTCATTTCAAGTCTTTACAGGGGCGCTTCATTTGATATGATGCGCCCCGCTTACCAAGACAGTATTGTTAAGCAGTTAGGCCAGTGGTGGGGTTCCCGAGCGGCCAAAGGGAGCAGACTGTAAATCTGCCGTCATCGACTTCGAAGGTTCGAATCCTTCCCCCACCACCATTTTGAATTCTACGTTGATTCAATGTGTTGAATTAACAGAGTTATATTCAAGAGCACTTAACTGAAAAGCATGGCCAAATATCTAAGCATCAAAACCACGAATTCAGTGGTGGGGTTCCCGAGCGGCCAAAGGGAGCAGACTGTAAATCTGCCGTCATCGACTTCGAAGGTTCGAATCCTTCCCCCACCACCATCATCTTATAGTGTTCTCAGTTTTCTGATATAAAACCCATCAAAAGTATATCCAGCCTGTGAAAGGGTATTATTCTTGTCAAAAAAAGATGAATAATATGACGTATTCACACCAAAGTATAAATATAATCTATTAAGCCATTTAACACACTGGAATGAGATCTCGATTTGTAGAAATACAATTTATTTTCATCTTGGAAGTTTGCTAAATTTATAAAATCCAGCTTTGAGTCACCATTAAAATTGTCCATAATGGAGTCTGTAATACAGATGTACCTGCCAGTATAGATAAAGTCCAAACAACAAGCCAAATTATCCACTTGCCTCACACTCACTTTATTATGTTGTTTTTTAACACATTCTTCCAGATTCTTAACAAATTTACTTCTGTATAATGTTGGATTACACAGCCAAGTATTGTTGTGGAGAATATTTATAATATCTTGACTCTCATTAATTATGTCTTTTCTACCATAAATACCAAAACCACTATCTGGAACTTCATTCAATAACATAAACCTGTCACTACCAATTTTTTCTGATGAAAGAATTAACGAATTCCCATCATAGTCTCCAATCTCATCAATATTTTCATAATAAAACTTTATTATATTAGCTTGAATATTATTTTTTTCGGCCAATTTATAGAGCTGTGTTAATTTTTCACTTTTTCCCCAGTCGTAATAAATATTGATGACATTGGAAACATGACCGGTAAGATGTTTTTTGGTTATTTCTTTTTCTTGCTGATATAAATCTTTTAGATCATTATATAAAACCTCGCCGTCTCGCGTTAAACTCATGCCGAATTTTTCTCGTTTAAATAGTTTTTTTCCTATTATGCTTTCAAAGTCTTTTATAGACTTCGCCACGGGAGGCGTGGTCCTGTTCATCACTCTGGCAGCCTTACTCAGCGAACCATTTTCAACTACGGCCATAAAGGCCTCTAACTTACGTGATAGAAACATAATTCACCAATCCTTTGCTTTGCGTAAAAATTTATCAGAAAAAAAGACATGCATGCCTACGTATATAATGCTAGTTGTAGATATTATTTAATATATAATATAAAAAATACCAATTGGATTTAGAGTAATTTGTAGAAACATTATCAAAGATTATTGTCGCGTAGACACTAACGACGTGAAGTTACATTTTTTGCAATCAAAGTTTTGGAGACTTTGTGTATTACCACCCTAACATTACAAATATTTCTAACAGAGAATTCAGTGTAGATCTATGATATTAAATAACTATTTTTTATTCTTCCCGTTACAAAATCAGTTAACACACTTCAATATAAAAAAACAAAAATTACTGATAACCTTTATAACCTCAAAAAATATTAGGTGCTTGTGACAGCAGTAAATATGATGAGATCCATTTTCCAGTTGGATAATAAATAAAATCCATCAATAGATATTTATGATAATAGTCATCAAGAAAATAAGAATTGGTTTATGAGAATTAAAAACAGTCTATTCTAAAAAAAATGATTTTCTTGCAGGAGAATATCTAAAGTGATGGTGACCAAATTCAATATTTGGCCTAATCAATAAGCTATGAGATAGCAATAACTTCTTGCTCGATATAAAAGCAGTAATACAGTAATTTAAAGTTTTCTTTTTTGTTTATGGTTTCTCATTATCTATTTTAATGAACATTTATTACTTATTCTCTTATTATGCATTACATTTTTATGCGGCATCTGCTAATATTCGGAATCATTTCTAGTGAATATACGGTGCTGACCATGAAGTTTGTCTCTTTTAATATCAATGGCCTACGTGCTCGACCTCATCAACTGGCTGCAATAATCGAACAACATCAACCGGATGTTATCGGGCTTCAGGAAACAAAAGTGCATGATGATATGTTTCCCCTGGAAGAGGTTAGTCAGCATGGTTATCACGTTTTTTATCATGGACAAAAAGGCCATTACGGCGTTGCACTGTTAACCAAAAATGAACCTTTGGCGGTTCGACGCGGCTTCCCTACAGATGAAGAAGATGCTCAGCGGCGCATTATTATGGCTGACATCGCGACGCCCCAAGGCCCTTTAACTGTCATTAATGGCTATTTCCCTCAAGGAGAAAGCCGCGACCACCCGATAAAGTTTCCCGCTAAAGAACGTTTTTATGCTGACTTGCAGCAGTATTTAGAGCAGCAACTTTCGGCTGATGCCCAAGTGCTGATTATGGGCGATTTAAATATTAGCCCAACGGATTTGGATATTGGTATTGGGGAAGATAGCCGTAAGCGCTGGTTGCGTACCGGGAAATGTTCATTCCTGCCCGAAGAGCGTGCATGGCTAGAGCGCTTACAAAACTGGGGGTTGGTGGATACTTTCCGTGCAGCAAATCCTGATTGCAGCAATCAATTCTCATGGTTTGATTACCGGTCACGGGGTTTTGACGAGAACCGAGGTTTGCGCATAGATTTATTGCTGGCAAGCCAACCGCTCGCCGCTCGCTGCATCGCCACCGGTATTGATTACGACATTAGAGGCATGGAAAAACCGTCAGATCACGCTCCAGTATGGTCTGAATTCGCACTCTAATCATTGCTGGTTTAGATAAGCCCTATTTACTAATGGGGCTATTTTTTAACGAAATAAATAACCCACTGTAATCAGGCAAATATAAAATGATTGATGTCGTCGCGGCAATTATTGAACGAAACGGCAAGATTTTACTGGCGCAACGAGATATACATCGCGATCAAGCCGGTTTGTGGGAATTTCCTGGAGGGAAAGTCGAGGCCGGAGAGAGCCAACCGCAAGCGTTAGTTCGTGAGCTTGCCGAAGAGTTAAATATTGACGCAATAGTCACCGAATATATTGCAACTAATCAGTGGGATTCACTGCAACGCACTATCCGGCTGCATGCATGGCGTGTTAAAAACTTCGAGGGAGAGCCAACTTTGCATTGCCACTCAGCGTTTGTCTGGTTAACGCCAGAGGATGCTTATCATTACCCTCTGGCGCCCGCTGATATCCCATTATTAGACGCTTATATTCGTCAAAAACAATAATTACTTATCGGGTTAATCTTTTCCATATCAGTGGATTAGTTCCAATCACATTGGGATCTCGCACACATTGCAAGACTTCCCCTTCAACCCTGAGTACCGCACCTTCTGAATAATTCTGATTTTGGTAAATACAGCAACGCGTGCACGGATTATTGTTGTTATTGCGGTTTGATGAGTTATTCCAAACTTCAGGAGGTAAAGGAACAACAACATCAACATCAACATTGTTCCGGTTTGCCAAGACCGGGCCGGAAATCAGTGTGGCAAAACTAATACACCCCAGAATTACCCATGTTCTCATGACTTATTCTCCTTGGCTTTGGACGCTGTTTTCTTACGTTTCTTTGTCGCCCCAGAAGGTGCTGCTGGCAGCCCACGGAAAACCTGAGGTGAACGATTTTGTTTTGCCTGACTGATTAAATCCTGCAATGTCGCCACCAGCGGTTGCATAAAATCCTGATAGCGACAGTTTTTCTCGCTGATTTGTGTCAGCGTCGACTCCCAATGCGCCGTCATATCAGGGCGTGCGGCGATATCGGGTAATGCGTGTATTAATGCTCTTCCCGCCGGGCTAGCATGAATATAACGACCTTTTTTAAACAAAAAAGTCCGTTTAAACAATAACTCAATAATACCTGCGCGTGTTGCTTCCGTCCCCAAACCATCTGTCGCGCGCAATACCTTTTTTAGCTCTTTATCTTGCACAAAGCGCGCAATGCCGGTCATGGCAGATAACAAACTGGCATCAGTAAATGGCCGTGGGGGTTGAGTTTGGCGCTCAACAACTTCACCGCGTTCACACAGTAATTCCGCGCCCTTCTCAACCACCGGTAATGGCGCGCCTTCATTCTCTTCGTCTCGCTCTTTACTGCCGAGCAAGGTGCGCCAACCGGCCTCGGCCAGAAAACGGGCTTTCGCGATAAACTTCCCGCCGGCAATATCCAATTCAATAACACACTTACGAAACTGCGCATCAGGACAAAACTGCATCAGATATTGCTGCGCCACTAATCGATAAACTTTGCTCTCATCAGTAGTCAGATTCACTTCGCTGGCACGCGCAGTCGGAATAATGGCGTGGTGGGCGTCAACTTTTTTGTCATCCCAACAACGGTTTCGCCGGTCACTGTCCATAACATCGAGCGGCAAAAGGTCAGCCTGGTGGATACTGATAGCATTGAGCACTGAATGTCGCCCCGCAAAATGCTCTTCTGGTAGATATCGGCAATCCGAGCGCGGATACGTAATCAATTTGTGCGTTTCATATAATCGCTGACAAATATCCAGCACTTGTTGCGCACTTAGCCCGAATCGTTTTGCCGCCTCAATCTGTAAAGTAGACAGAGAAAATGGTAACGGCGCGGTTTCTGATTCCCGTTTATCATTATAGGATGTGACAAACGCGGGCTGGCCCGTTATGCGGTTAACAACGTGTTCCGCCAACGGCCGGTGTAACAAACGCCCTTCTTCATCCTGATAGGATTCACACGAGTCGCTCGGCTGCCAGAGCGCAATAAAACGTTCATCTGCGGGTGTGACGATATGAGCTTTAACTTCAAAAAAATCTTTGGAAACAAAGTCTTCTATTTCTTCATCACGACGCACCACTAATCCCAATACGGGCGTCTGCACACGACCAACAGACAACACGCCATCATAGCCCGCATTGCGCCCAAGAATGGTATAGGCCCGAGTCATATTGATGCCATAGAGCCAATCGGCCCGGGCTCGCGCGAGGGCAGAAACACAAAGTGGGATAAACTCACGGTTATAGCGCAAGCGCTCCACGGCACGTTCCACTGCCTGTGGGTTTAAATCATTAATCAAACAACGACGTACGTTTTGTCTTTTCTCTGCGGCTAAATCGAGATAATCCAATACCTCATCAACCAAAAGTTGCCCTTCACGGTCTGGGTCACCCGCATGAACCACTTCATCAGATTGTTGTAACAACTGTTTGATAACATTCAATTGTTTACTGACTGAAGGACGTGGCTGCAACTGCCATTTTTCAGGAATAATGGGTAAATCTGCTAATGACCAACGCGCATAACGGCTGTCGTACGCATCAGGCTGGGCTTGTTCCAACAAGTGGCCCACACACCAGGTCACCATTTGATCACTACCGCACGCAATGAATCCATCACCCCGACGATGCGGTTTTGGCAAAATATCCGCGATCGCCCGCGCCAAACTGGGCTTTTCGGCAATAAAAAGTCGCATCATTCACCGCACGAATACATCAAAGAAAAGGTCATTCTGTTATCTCAATCAAAGCTCGGCTGTTATCCACCACATTCAGCTCACCAATCGCACTGAGCGTCATACCATGTTGAGCTGCGATTTCCTGCACTTGCGCCTCGGCCTCCGGCAATACCGCCAACAGTAATCCCCCCGATGTCTGGGGGTCGCAGAGTAAATTCTTCTGCAAATCAGACATTTTGCCAATCAGATGTCCATAACTGTCAAAATTGCGGCCGGTTCCACCCGGAACACAACCCGCAGCAATATACTCTTCGACAGCCGGTAGCCGTGGAATAGCCGAAAAATGCAACGTCGCCTGAACACCCGACCCCTGACAAATTTCACTTAAATGACCTAACAGACCAAAACCTGTCACATCCGTCATGGCGGTAACCCCTGGAACATGGGCAAAATCAGCACCAGACTTATTCAACTGACACATAGTTTTGGTCGCAACACCTTGATGTTCTGGCCGTAATTGACTTTTTTTCTCTGCCGTTGTTAGGATACCAATGCCCAAAGGTTTAGTGAGAAACAGCTTACAACCCGCTTTTGCGGCGCTGTTTTTCTTAACCTGATCAGTGCTGACAATACCTGTAACAGCCAAACCAAAAATAGGTTCAGGCGCATCAATAGAATGCCCACCAGCCAATGAAATCCCTGCCTGCTGGCACACATGTCGCCCACCTTCGATGACTTGCCGGGCAACTTCAGGTGCCAACTTATCAATTGGCCAACCTAAAATGGCTATTGCCATAATAGGTTTACCGCCCATTGCATAAATATCACTGATGGCATTCGTGGCGGCAATGCGCCCGAAATCGAAGGGATCATCGACGATCGGCATAAAAAAGTCAGTTGTACTGATTATACCGACCCCATTACCAATATCATAAACGGCAGCATCATCACGGGTTTCATTGCCCACCAGCAGGCGAGGGTCAAGAAACTTTTGTTGTTCGGAATGTAAAATTTTATCCAATACTTTGGGCGAAATTTTGCAACCGCAACCCGCTCCGTGGCTGTACTGAGTAAGACGTATCGCTGGCGATGTCATAACACTCTCCCGTTTGATGGTTCAGTAATAAGCAGTTCAATCAATAAGTAAGATATTTAGTCAGCAATGACACATATAGGGCAAATATCCAAGATGTCTATGGTAGCGCCTATAGCTTAGCTTAGTAAGTAGAGAGCGGCGTTCGGGCAGATAGGTTGGTCACAAAGCGGGCGAAAACGCAGCTTATTGCCGTTAAAAGCCACAGGCTGCGCAGTATCGCGTAATAAATAGACTGTCAATCTCAGAAATAGCGGACAAAAGTCGAGTAGTCCGGTGGCGTCACTTTGGTCGCGGATTTCAATTGCGGTGTGCCAAGGTACAGAAAACCGACAATTTCGTCTTGTTCGCGGCAAGCAAAACCCTGACGAACAACAGGATGGTGAGTCCAAGACCCGGTACGCCAGATACCATTAAACCCTTGGGCCAGCGCCGCCATCTGCATGGCTTGCACCGCACAGCCCGCAGAAACGACTTGTTCCCAATTTGGAACTTTAGGATTTTCGGTGACATGAGCGATGACGGTAATAATCAAAGGCGCACGGAAAGGGGCCAGTTTTGCCTTCTCCAGCACCGCATCATCCGATCCATCGTGTTTGACCGCATTTTGTAGTAATTGGCTAAAGCGCTCTAGCCCCTCATTTTGAATTAAAACAAAGCGCCAAGGCTGTAATGTGCCATGATCTGGAGCCCGCATTCCTGCGTGAATAATGTGGTCTAATGCTTCGCCGGCAGGGGCTGGGGCAGTTAAACGAGACGCCGAGCGGCGATTTAGTAACAGTTCCAATGCATCCATCATTTTCTCCTGATAACGATTTTCATTTTCAGCACGGTAGCATAAGTTGTCGTTTTGTTACCAGTGTTGACCTATTCACTAAGCTTCACGATGATTTAAAGCTGACTTTTGTTCGTCAGGTCATTAGGATAACTGTACTTGCCCGGTTTTGTTGGAGATAACATGCGCACTTTGTGGCGAATTATTGCTGGCTTTTTCAAGTGGACTTGGCGTCTGCTGAATTTTGTCAGAGAGTTTGTTCTTAATCTTTTCCTGATACTGCTGATTTTGGTCGGTGTCGGTATTTACCTTCAGTTCCAAAGCAAACCGGCAGAACCGGTTAAAGGCGCGTTGTTAGTTAATTTAAGCGGTGTCGTTGTCGATCAGCCGGCCGTGAATAATAAGTTGCGCCAATTAGGGCGTGAGTTATTAGGGGCATCCAGTAATCGCCTACAGGAAAACTCCCTATTTGATGTTGTAGAAACCATTCGTCTGGCAAAAGCCGATAATAATATTACCGGTCTGGTGCTCTCACTGAGTGACTTTACCGGCACTGACCAGCCCTCTTTGCAATATATTGGTAAGGCGCTGCGGGAATTCCGTGATACCGGCAAGCCCATTTACGCCATTGGCGATAGTTATAATCAGACTCAATACTATTTAGCCAGCTTTGCCAATAAAATCTACCTGTCACCACAAGGGGCGGTCGATCTGCATGGTTTTGCCAGTAATAATCTGTACTACAAGTCATTACTGGAAAAACTCAAAGTCACCACCAATATCTTCCGCGTCGGCACTTATAAATCAGCGGTCGAGCCGATGATTCGTGATGATATGTCGCCAGCGGCACGTGAAGCAGACAGCCGTTGGATTGGCGGGTTATGGCAAAATTACCTCACGGCAGTTTCGGCTAACCGGCAATTAACCCCAGAACAGTTGTTCCCTGGGGCGGCCGGTGTTATCAGTGGATTGCAGGCCGCAGGTGGTTCTCCGGCGCAGTATGCACTGGCGAGCAAATTGGTCGATCAATTAGCCACGCGTCCAGATGTGGAAAATGAGTTGGTTAAAACCTTCGGTTGGGATAAGAAGAATAATGACTTCAACTTTGTCAGCATTTATGACTACCAACCGACCCCGACACCACAACAAGGCGAGCAGATAGCGGTTCTCTTTGCTAACGGTGCGATTATGGATGGCCCTCAGACCCCTGGGAATGTCGGCGGTGATGCTCTGGCGGCTCAAATTCGTCAGGCGCGTTTAGATCCGAAAATCAAAGCTGTTATCTTGCGAGTAAATAGCCCAGGTGGCAGCGTGAGTGCGTCTGAACTGATTCGCTCTGAATTAGCCGCATTGCGTGCCGCCAATAAACCTTTGGTTGTATCCATGGGCGGAATGGCAGCTTCTGGTGGATATTGGATCTCAACGCCAGCCAATTATATTATTGCCAACCCAAGTACCCTGACGGGCTCAATCGGTATTTTCGGTGTAATTAATACATTCCAAAACACCCTGGAAAGTATAGGCGTACATACCGATGGCGTAGCCACGTCGCCGCTGGCGAATGTTTCTGTTACCAAGGATTTGCCGCCTGAATTCTCTCAGATGATGCAAATCAACATAGAGAATGGCTATAAAACCTTTATTGATTTGGTCGCTACCGCACGCCACAAAACCCCAGAGCAAGTTGATCAAATCGCGCAAGGCCATGTGTGGATTGGTCTGGATGCCAAAAATAACGGTTTAGTGGATCAACTGGGTGATTTTGATGATGCCGTGAAGAAAGTCGCTGAATTGGCGCAACTGAAAACCTGGCAACTGAATTGGTTTGTTGATGAACCCAGTCTCAGTGATTTGATTTTCGGCCAGATGAGCGCATCCGTACAGGCGATGTTACCGGCGGCGATTCAAGCCTGGTTGCCCGAGCCAGTTTCTGCGCTGGCGCAAGCAGTGAAAGATAAGCCAGGATTATTGAATACACTCAATGACCCGCAGAATCGCTATGCTTTATGTCTAACCTGTGGCGATATACGCTAGTCAATTCAGCAAATAGTCGATAAATACTCTGCCCGGCACCTGCCGGGCTTTTTTTCCTCGTCAGTCTCCCTATAATTCACCCATCTCATTTCGTACTCTTTTTCAGGCAAATGACTCATGCAGAAGAAATCTATTTATGTCGCCTATACCGGCGGGACTATTGGTATGCAGCGCTCGGATAACGGATACATTCCTGTTTCCGGCCACCTACAGCGCCAACTTGCTCTCATGCCTGAGTTCCATCGGCCCGAAATGCCAGATTTTACCATCCATGAATATGCCCCATTAATTGATTCCTCGGATATGACACCAGAGGACTGGCAGCATATCGCCAATGATATTCAGCAAAATTACGATTTATATGATGGTTTTGTGATTTTACACGGCACCGACACCATGGCCTTCACCGCCTCAGCGCTGTCTTTCATGCTAGAGAATCTGGCCAAACCCGTGATTGTCACTGGCTCACAAATTCCCTTGGCAGAATTGCGCTCTGACGGGCAAACCAACTTGCTCAATGCGCTCTATCTGGCCGCTAATCATCCGGTGAATGAAGTCAGTTTGTTCTTTAACAACAAACTGTTTCGCGGCAACCGCACCACCAAAGCCCATGCAGATGGGTTTGATGCTTTCGCTTCACCTAATCTCTCCGTGCTGCTGGAGGCCGGTATCCACATCCGTCGGATGGCCGCGGTAGAGTCGCCGGTTAACAACGGCCCATTGATTGTTCATAACATCACACCTCAGCCTATTGGTGTGGTCACTATTTATCCGGGCATATCTGGTGCGGTAGTACGTAACTTCCTGCTACAGCCCGTCAAAGCACTGATTTTGCGCTCCTATGGTGTGGGTAATGCACCACAAAAAGCAGAGTTACTGGATGAACTGAAAAATGCCAGCGAGCGCGGTATTGTGGTGATCAATCTGACACAATGTATTTCTGGTAGCGTCAATATGGAAGGATATGCAACCGGAAATGCACTGGCGCACGCCGGTGTTATTAGTGGTTTTGATATGACGGTGGAAGCCGCGCTGACAAAATTGCATTATTTATTGAGCCAATCCCTATCTCCTGAAGACATTCGCCGGTTGATGCAACAAAACCTGCGCGGTGAACTCACCGAGACTAACTGACCTGATGGAATGTGAATGAACGCAGCACTGCTCTTAGTTGATTTACAAAAGATTTTTGTCTGGGTGGTGCGCTGGCGGTTACTGAGGGCGACGCACTGATTGCCAATCAAGCCATTAATGTAATGAATCAGTCCGGGGCAACGCTACAGTCATTGGCGCTGTTTATTGCCGAGATAAAGCAACTTAGCACTTGCTGACTCATCAGAAATAAATATCAACGGAGCCTAACTGGCTCCGTTTTTTATGCACTCGGACTGACTGACATTTGCGATTACTCCGGCTTCAACTTGACCAATGTCGGCTGACTGAATTGTTGCTTCAGTTCTTGCTTAGTTTTCATCACGATCTGACCATCGGTCCCAATACTCATATGCTGAGCATCCTCGTTATGACGCGCCTGCCACAACATTACCATTTGCAGGCTGTTCTCTTTCTGTTCCGGTGTCAGCGCCACACCATCTGGCCATTTACCCAGTTCCACCGCTTGCATCAAACGCTGGTATATTTCGGGCGTCATCACTGAAATCAGATCTTCAAGCTCCATCAGAGCATCCTCAGTAAACGAATAATAAGCTGAATCGATTTTTCATCGATGAAATGGTGATAATAAAGAGCCTTTAGCCCGCGGTTTGTTCACCATTTTGGTCATCAACAAAATTCAGTGATGCCGAGTTCACGCAATAGCGCTCCCCTGTCGGCTGCGGGCCATCAGGAAAAACATGCCCCAAATGTGCATCACAGTTGCCACAGCGGATCTCAATGCGATGCATATTATGAGAATAATCATCAATATAGCGGATAGATTCGGTATCCAGCGGCTGGTAGAAACTCGGCCAACCACAACCTGAATCAAACTTTGATTCGGAGATAAACAGCGGCTGATGACAGCACAAGCATTGGTAAACACCTTCGCGCTTATTATGCAGCAATTTGCCACTAAAAGGCGCTTCTGTCCCCCGTTGTTGGGTGACATGCCGTTGAATATCGGACAGTTTCTCACTATTTTTTGTAGAGTTCAGTTCTTTAGCCATTTGTGCGGTTCTCTGGCAGGGAATAAAGTCAACGAAAACAACGCCTAATAATAACAAAAAATTAACAACAAAGCAGTTAAAATTGTCCTAAACTGTATGCCATCAAAGCGGCAACAGTATAAATGTGATAAAAATCGCAAATCTTACTGATTATCACTTTAAACTGAATAATTCGCCCCAATATAAAAATGAGGCTAATCGTATCTGGAAACGCGTGATTAATGTTCGATCTACCGGCCTTGGTTTGATTTGTAGCAATAATTGACACGATTCCGCTTGACGCTCGGTAAGGTTTTTGTAATTTTACAACCAACCTTTTATTCACTAACAAATAGCTGGTGGAATATATGACTATCAAAGTAGGTATCAACGGTTTTGGCCGTATCGGTCGCATTGTTTTCCGTGCTGCTCAGGAACGTTCTGACATCGAGATCGTTGCAATCAACGACCTGTTGGACGCTGACTACATGGCGTACATGCTGAAATACGACTCTACCCACGGTCGTTTCGACGGTACTGTAGAAGTAAAAGACGGCCATCTGGTTGTTAACGGTAAAACCATCCGTGTTACCGCAGAGAGAGATCCGGCTAACCTGAAGTGGAACGAAGTTAATGTTGACGTAGTTGCTGAAGCAACTGGCCTGTTCCTGACCGACGAAACTGCACGTAAGCACATCGCTGCTGGCGCGAAGAAAGTTGTTCTGACTGGTCCTTCTAAAGACGACACCCCTATGTTCGTTATGGGCGTTAACCACAAGGCTTATGCTGGCCAGGAAATCGTTTCTAACGCTTCTTGTACCACTAACTGCTTGGCACCACTGGCTAAAGTTATCAACGACAAGTTCGGTATCGTTGAAGCGCTGATGACCACTGTGCATGCAACTACCGCAACTCAGAAAACTGTTGATGGCCCGTCTCACAAAGACTGGCGCGGCGGCCGCGGCGCATCCCAGAACATCATCCCTTCTTCTACCGGTGCTGCTAAAGCAGTAGGTAAAGTTATCCCAGAACTGAACGGCAAACTGACTGGTATGGCGTTCCGCGTTCCTACCCCTAACGTTTCTGTTGTTGACCTGACTGCACGTCTGGAAAAACCAGCTTCTTATAAAGAAATCTGTGCCGCTATCAAAGCAGCTTCAGAAGGCGAGCTGAAAGGCGTTCTGGGTTATACCGAAGACGACGTTGTTTCTACCGATTTCAACGGCGAAAAACTGACTTCAGTATTCGATGCTAAAGCAGGTATCGCGCTGAATGACAACTTTGTGAAACTGGTTTCTTGGTACGATAACGAAACTGGCTACTCAAACAAAGTTCTGGATCTGATTTCTCACATCTCCAAATAATGGATTGATGTAGATCTCTGCCAAAAGCCACTCTCGAGTGGCTTTTTTTATTATTTATCATAGATAAACTCACCACCCTGCCCATTTCATCACTCTAAAAAGTTGCGCGATATCAATGATTCACTACTACTTTATCGTCGATTGACTGCAAGATTTAAAGCCTGTGATATTATCGAAAGTCTGAAGTTCAATGGATCTCAAACTCCTTTTCTCATAAGGCCAAACGAATGAACGAGAAAGTATTCACCCTACCTGTTGTTGAACAAATTTCGCCTTACATCAGCTTACGCCAATTGGATGAACTGCCGGTTGTGGTCGTTTCCCACCCGAAAGTGCGTGCCGCAGTCAGCTTGCAAGGTGCTCATTTATTGGCGTATCAGCCTAGCGGTGAACAACCGGTTATTTGGTTGAGCAATAACACGCCATTTAAAGACGGCGTGGCTATTCGTGGTGGTGTGCCTATCTGTTGGCCTTGGTTTGGTCCATCAGCACAGCCTTCTCATGGTTTTGCTCGTTTGCTGCCATGGACTCTCAGCGCCCATGATGAGAATGAAAATGGGGTTATCCTAACTTTCACACTGGAAGATAGCGATGCCTCGCGCCAATTCTGGCCTCATCCATTCACTTTGATTGCCCGTTTCAAACTGGGCGAGGAATGTGAAATGGAATTAGAATCGCATGGTGATTACCAAGCGGTTGCGGCCTTGCATACCTATTTCCAGATTGGTGATATCAATCAAGTTAAAATCAGTGGATTAGGTGAGAAATACTTAGACAAAGTGCTGAAAGTTGCTGATGCGACTCAGCAAGGCGACTTGGTCTTTAACGGCCAAACTGACCGTATCTATACCCAACCAGAAGCCTATAGTCTGATAAAAGATGCTGCGCTGAAACGTACCATTGAAGTGCATCATCATCATCAAAGTGATGTGGTTGCATGGAATCCGGGTGCTGAAGTGGCGAGCGGCATGGTTGATATGCCCAATGATGGTTATAAAACAATGGTTTGTGTAGAAACTGCACGGGTGAATAAACCGCTGGTGGCGACACCTGATGCTCCTGCGCGCCTCGCCATGACCATTCGTAGCCGTAAAAATTCCCAATAACGGCTGACATTGCAGATACAAAAATGGGGCTTTAAGCCCCATTTTTATTGTTCGATACTGTGCGCGATGAATTAGCGGAAAGTATAAGTTACCCCAGTCCACAACACCCCAGTCCAGGATGCATCTACCATTGGGCTATTTTTCACTTCATTTGCCAGATGGATATAACGGCCAGTAAAGAAAGCATTCCAGTTTGGATTGATATTGTAATTAGCGGTCAACTCCAGATACGGTGACCAGCTATCATTTGGACTGTACTGCGACAAACCACTACGCGCGGACTCACCGCTGCTCACGCCATAGTAATAATTATTCTGATCTTCACTGTTCCAAGCAACACCCGCGCCCGGCGTCAGAGTCCAGCTATCAACATTAAAGCGGTAAAGATAGGCCAGATCACCGATAAAACCACCGCTGTTATCGAGTACGTCACCGGAGAACATTGCACGGATAGTCCCCCAATCCTCGATATGAGAATAAGACATCCCCGCCATCATGGTGCTGCGGCGTTTATCCAACTGCTTCATCTGCTGATCGTCACTGTCACCCGGTGTAAAGTGCAGTGGCAAATAATAAGCATCAATTGATAAACGATTGCTGTCATCCTTCCAGAGATAATAACCCGCGGCCAATGTACGGAAATAGAAATTATCACTTTCATAAGAAACGATAGGCACTGGGTAAACGCGGTCATTCTTACCACGATAAGGGTCAGGACTCACTAATGCGGATGCCCCGACAGACCATGTTCCCGCCATCGCAGTTGGCATACAAACTGCGGTAGCAACAGCCAATGCCGCCAGTGTTTTGACTTGCTTCGTTTTTATGTAATGTTTTTTCACGGATAAAATCCCTTTGGTAACAAAATCGTTAGTTAACTTAGTGTAAATCAATTGCTTGCCCGTGGCGAAATCTTTACATATTTCGGCCCGATATCACTATTACCTGTACAACTTATCGCCGATATACCACAAATTAACAACCTAAAAATTTACGTAGATTTGATTACAATAAAATAACAAGATATTCAAATAGATAATCTCAGCTAATCTTATATAAAACACTGCTAATGAAATAAAAAATAGATTTAATTACCAAATAATGGTTATTTATTGTACCAGGACTGGCAAATCTGTGGTTAATGTCAACTTGACCTTTATGAGAGACGCGACCATAACAATAAGGTAGTAGTTTCAAAATTTTAACCCAATAAAGCGCTACTATTATTTTATGTTCCCAACCATTCAAACAGGACGGGCATCGCTATGAACATATTTGATCACTATCGCCAGCGCTATGAGGCTGCCAAGGACGAAGAGTTCACACTGCAGGAGTTCCTCACTATCTGTCAGCAAGATCGCAGCGCGTATGCCAATGCGGCTGAACGTCTGTTGATGGCTATTGGTGAACCTGTCATGGTCGATACCGCGCTCGAATCCCGCATGTCTCGGTTGTTCTCAAACCGAGTTATCGCCCGTTACCCTGCCTTTGAAGAGTTCTATGGTATGGAAGAAGCCATAGAACAGATCGTTTCTTACCTTAAACACGCCGCCCAAGGGCTAGAAGAGAAGAAACAGATCCTGTATTTGCTCGGCCCAGTGGGTGGGGGGAAATCATCACTGGCTGAACGGTTGAAAGCACTGATGCAACGGGTGCCTATCTATATTTTAAGTGCTAATGGTGAGCGCAGCCCGGTCAATGACCACCCGTTGTGCTTATTCAACCCGCAGGAAGATGCGGCGATTTTAGCCAAAGAATACAATGTTCCTAGCCGTTATCTCGGCACTATCATGTCGCCGTGGGCGGCCAAACGCCTGCATGAATTTGGCGGTGACATCACCAAATTTAAAGTCATCAAAGTCTGGCCTTCTATTCTTGAGCAGGTCGCGATTGCGAAAACTGAACCCGGTGATGAAAACAATCAGGATATTTCTGCCCTGGTCGGTAAGGTTGATATCCGTAAACTGGAAAATCACGCCCAAAATGACCCCGATGCTTATGGCTATTCAGGGGCGTTATGCCGTGCGAACCAAGGGATTATGGAGTTCGTCGAGATGTTCAAAGCGCCTATTAAGGTGCTGCATCCCCTGCTGACCGCCACGCAGGAAGGGAACTATAACGGTACCGAGGGGATCTCCGCTCTGCCATTCAGCGGCATTATTCTCGCGCACTCTAACGAATCAGAATGGGTGACATTCCGTAATAACAAGAATAATGAAGCCTTCCTTGACCGTGTCTATATCGTCAAAGTGCCTTATTGCTTGCGGGTGTCAGAAGAGATCAAAATTTACGACAAGCTATTGAATCATAGTGAATTAACTCATGCGCCTTGCGCCCCGGGCACTCTGGAAACACTGGCACGGTTCTCTATTCTCTCAAGAATGAAAGAGCCGGAAAACTCCAGTATTTACTCCAAAATGCGGGTGTATGACGGCGAGAGCTTGAAAGATACTGATCCTAAAGCCAAGTCTTATCAAGAGTATCGGGACTATGCTGGGGTTGACGAAGGGATGAACGGCCTTTCGACCCGTTTTGCCTTTAAAATCCTGTCACGGGTGTTTAACTTTGACCATGCAGAAGTGGCAGCCAACCCAGTACACCTCTTTTATGTGCTGGAACAACAGATTGAACGCGAGCAATTCCAGCAAGATGTTGCAGAGAAATACCTCGAACACCTGAAAGGCTATTTGATCCCGAAATATGCCGAATTTATCGGCAAAGAGATCCAGACAGCTTATTTGGAATCCTACTCGGAATACGGTCAGAATATTTTCGACCGATATGTTATCTATGCCGATTTCTGGATTCAAGACCAAGAGTATCGTGATCCCGATACCGGCCAACTGTTTGACCGTGAATCATTGAATGCTGAACTGGAGAAAATTGAAAAACCGGCGGGTATCAGCAACCCGAAAGACTTCCGTAATGAAATCGTCAATTTTGTGTTGCGCGCCAGAGCTAATAACAATGGCCGTAATCCTAACTGGACCAGTTATGAGAAGTTGCGCACGGTTATTGAGAAGAAAATGTTCTCCAACACTGAAGAGTTATTGCCCGTTATCTCCTTTAACGCCAAGACCTCAACGGATGAGCAGAAGAAACATGATGACTTTGTCGATCGGATGATGGAGAAAGGTTATACCCGTAAACAGGTTCGTTTGCTGTGTGAATGGTATTTGCGGGTAAGAAAATCATCATAATCTGTTGACCGATTCACTACGGCATCGCAGGGTAGAGTTCCAATCGTTTTTGTGTTGTCGCAGTGTTGATATCAACACTGCGATAGCATGAAAGATGCGGGGGCAGAGGCAAAGTCGTTTGGGGGAGCTATGGGCTACTTTATTGACAGACGACTTAACGGCAAAAATAAAAGCATGGTCAATCGCCAGCGCTTTTTGCGCCGCTATAAGTCGCAAATTAAACAATCGATTTCCGATGCTATCAATAAAAGGTCAGTAACTGATATTGATAGTGGTGAATCAGTCTCGATACCTATTGACGATATAAATGAGCCGATGTTCCATCAGGGCCGGGGGGGATTGCGCCATCGGGTACACCCTGGTAATGACCATTTTGTCACCAATGACCGCGTCGAGCGCCCTCAAGGTGGCGGCGGCGGTAGCGGCAGTGGTCAGGGGAATGCCGGTCAAGACGGTGAAGGTGAGGATGAGTTTGTCTTTCAGATATCCAAAGACGAATACCTTGATTTGCTGTTTGAAGATCTCGCGCTGCCTAACCTGAAGAAAAATCAGTATAAACAACTGACTGAGTTTAAAACTCATCGTGCGGGTTATACCTCAAATGGGGTTCCGGCCAATATCAGTGTGGTTCGTTCGCTGCAAAATTCACTGGCTCGCCGCACTGCCATGACGGCCAGTAAACGGCGTGAACTGCGTGAACTGGAAGAAACACTTAAAGCTCTGGAAAACTCCGAACCGGCACAATTGCTGGAAGAGGAACGGGTACGTAAAGCTATTGCCGAATTAAAGCAAAAAATCGCCCGGGTACCTTTTATTGATACCTTCGATTTACGTTACAAAAATTATGAAAGGCGTCCGGAACCCTCAAGTCAGGCGGTCATGTTCTGCTTGATGGACGTTTCTGGTTCCATGGACCAGGCCACGAAAGACATGGCAAAACGGTTTTATATTCTGCTGTACTTGTTCCTGAGCCGTACTTATAAAAACGTTGATGTGGTTTATATCCGCCACCACACGCAAGCTAAAGAAGTGGATGAGCAGGAGTTTTTCTATTCGCAAGAAACCGGCGGGACAATTGTTTCCAGTGCGCTGAAACTGATGGACGAGGTAGTACAAGAACGTTATGACCCCGCACAATGGAATATCTACGCGGCTCAAGCCTCGGATGGTGATAACTGGGCTGATGATTCTCCGCTATGTCATGAATTACTGGCGAAGAAAATCCTACCTGTGGTGCGTTACTACAGCTACATCGAGATAACCCGCCGAGCCCATCAGACACTGTGGCGGGAATATGAAGACTTACAGGCTAAGTACGAAAACTTTGCCATGCAACATATTCGCGAGCCAGAAGATATCTATCCAGTCTTCCGTGAATTGTTCCATAAACAGACCGTTGATAATTAAATTTTTAAGACAGCCGGGAGTCTTTTTTGCAACAGAAATGGCTTTCCGGCTTTTTAATAGGCTAAAATCTCCACTCCCTCTTTCATTCTCAGAGTTTTCCCATGAAATGGCGTGATGGACTGCGACAACCGGGTGTATTGGCGGCATTAACGGCGGCAGTATTGTTTGGTGCAGGAACGCCCTTGGCGAAACAATTGCTGAATACAGTAAGCCCTTGGTTACTGGCGGGTTTGCTGTATTTGGGGTCGGGGGCAGGTTTGGCGCTCTATCGGCTGATAACTCGCCCGGCCCCAGTCAGCTTGCCGCGTCATGAACTTTTGTGGTTTATCGGGGCGATAACCGCAGGCGGAATTATTGCGCCGGTGTTATTGATGGTCGGCCTGACCGGCATGCCCGCATCGGGGGCCTCACTGTTACTCAATGCTGAAGGGGTATTTACCGCCCTGCTCGCCTGGTTTGCTTTCAAAGAAAACTTTGACCGCCGCATTGCCTTGGGCATGATAGTTATTGTGGCCGGTGCGGCTATTTTAAGCTGGCCGGGAGAAGCCCGTTTTGCGGGATTGTGGCCAACACTGGCGATTCTTGCCGCCTGTTTCGCGTGGGGGATTGATAACAATCTGACCCGAAAAGTCTCTCTGACAGATGCCACCTGGATTGCTTCGGTCAAAGGATTGGTTGCGGGCATGGTAAATCTTGGATTGGCCTTCGCCCTCGGCGCAACCTGGCCACCGCTGACTAACTTAGCCGGCGCATTGTTGGTCGGCTTTTTTGCCTATGGTGTAAGTTTGGCGCTGTTTGTTATTGGTTTACGCCATCTGGGCACTGCACGCACCGGAGCTTACTTCTCCATTGCGCCATTCTTAGGTGCCGCGCTGGCTGTGGTGATGGGGGATGCAATCACATTGCCGTTAATCATTGCGGGCGTGTTGATGACCATAGGGCTTTGGTTGCACCTGACTGAACAACATGAACATCAACACAGCCATGATAATTTAATACATGAGCACGAACATCGGCATGACGAACATCATCAGCATTCACATGAGTTCCCGGTCAATGAAAATGCGCCGCATAAGCACCCTCATCAGCATCAGCCAATGGATCACTCCCACCCCCATTTTCCTGACTCGCACCATCGCCACAAGCATTAGCCGTATATAAATCACCACGTTAGCGCATATTTTATTTAACAAATGTTAGTTTGGCATCCCCAAACAGGATAATTAGCCAATTAAAATCATTGGCTTGTGATGCCGACCAAATCACCTAAAATAAGAACATCCTTATTGTGGCTGTGTTGCAGAGATCACTGTGCGCTCCTTACTTATACTGATTTTATCATTATCATTTATTCCTCTTTGCCAAGCGGTTTATAATCCTAAAGAATATAATATTTGGCATATTCAGGGCGGGGTTTTGTACGGAGCAACTCAAACAGAAGATGAAGAACCGGTACTGATCAGTATTGCCGGCCCCACAACCCATTGGGCAAATATGGTGATTTCACTGATAAGCATTGAGCCTTGTGATACTCACAAAGTGACCACAGAGTTCGCATTCAATAATGATATGTTCACCGTCGAATATAGTTGCCTGACAACAGCAAGTCATACTGTCATAAGCTATACCCTGCATGATGCCGAAAAAGTCAATAAACTCTACAACCAACTAAAATCAGGTTTTACTGTCACGCTGGATAAGCGAATTAAAGTGTGGGCGGCCAATATTGGCTCCCCCATAAACAGTGACTGACAAGAGCTATCGTGTTATCTGTCATCAAGTTGGCTAAAACGTAGCTCCAGATAATCAAGTACTCTGCGCACCGAGGGCAACAAACCCCGTCGAGAGGGGAATACCGCATGGATAATCTCATGGCGCAGCGACCACTGTGGCAATAGCCGTATTAACTCGCCCGATGCCACAAGCTCCGTCACCATCATGACGGGAAGTTGTACCGCCCCGACCCCGCGTAATGCAGCACTGCGTAATGTGGTCATGTCTGCGGTCACCAGCCGTGGTTGATGATAGATTGCCGCGTGTGCCCCTTCTGGCCCGTCTAAATTCCAGATAAATTCCTGTTGGGGCTGCCCTAATCCCAGACTTGGCCAGCCCGTCAAATCAGCGGGGGCTTTCACCTCGCCTTGGTGCGCAATCAAGTCAGGACTGGCAACCAAACACTGACAACGATTACCCAAAATTTTCAACACCAGATCACTGTCTTGCAATGGTGGGGGCCGAACTCGAATGGCAATATCAATCGCTTCGGCGACCGGATCAACCTGTCGATTTGTTGATTCAAGGTGGATAGTGACCAGAGGGCAAGTGGCCATGAAATCTGCCAACATAGTGCTGACCGTGGCCTGTAATAATGCCACTGGGCAGGTAATGCGCACCACACCGCGTGGCTCCGCACGGGTTAAATCAATCGATTCCTGCGCGGCTTTGGCTTCTTCCAGCATTGCCTTGCAATGCTCATAATAAGTGCGCCCGACCTCAGTGACCGCAAAACGCCGGGTTGAGCGCTGAAGTAATCGTACCCCCAGCCGCTCTTCCAGTAAGGCCACTCGTCGGCTCAGTTTAGACTTTGGCACGCCAAGGACTCTCGACGCCGCACTAAATCCGCCGTGCTCGACTACCTCGGCATAATAATAGAGGTCATTGAGATCCTGCATACCCTGCCCCTCAGAGATTTATTGCCATCATTGTTCCAATAATAGAACAGTGATAACTAATTTTGCTATCTACTGCTTAGATTATCCCGAATATATACTTTACCCAATCTGTAGCCAAGTGAATAAAAGCACCTGGCGGCTATACTTTATTAATGATGTTGCAAGGAGATTACGATGAAAAAAGTCCAAGGCATTTATCGTGCGCCGCGCCAGCATTGGGTGGGTGATGGTTTTCCTGTGCGCTCACTGTTCTCGTATCAGAGCCATGGTAAACAGCTAAGCCCATTCCTGCTGCTGGACTATGCCGGGCCGATGGATTTTACCCCGACCACACAACGTCGTGGTGTCGGACAGCATCCACATCGCGGATTTGAAACCGTCACTATTGTCTATCAAGGAGAAGTTGAGCATCGCGACTCTACCGGCAAAGGTGGCGTTATTGGCCCCGGTGATGTGCAATGGATGACGGCGGGTGGCGGTATTTTGCATGAAGAGTTTCATTCAGATAATTTCGCTCAGCATGGCGGTGCTTTTGAAATGGTCCAGTTGTGGGTCAATTTACCCGCCAAAGACAAAATGACGGCTCCGGGTTATCAGGCGATTCGCAGTGAAACTATTCCTCAAGTGACATTGCCTGAAGATGCTGGCAACCTGCGCATTATTGCGGGTGAGTATGCCGGGAAAAATGGCCCAGCCAATACTTTCTCGCCGTTGAACGTCTGGAGTATCCAGCTCAATCAGGGCAAAAGTACCGAATTCTCACTGCCTGATGGCTGGAATACAGCATTGATTGTGTTGCGCGGTACTGTGCAGGTAAATGGTGATGCCGTGGCCCGTGATGCAGAAATGGTGCTATTGGACTCTGCTGGCAGCCATGTCACTATCGAAGCTAATAATGATGCAGTGCTATTATTACTCAGCGGTGAGCCAATCGATGAACCTATTATGGGTTATGGGCCGTTTGTCATGAACTCACAAGAGCAAATAGCCGAGGCTATTGCTGATTTCAACAGTGGCCGCTTTGGTTCGATAGATAATCACGCCTAACAAAGGCTCTCTCCACCATTGCCTGACGGCGATATCGTCAGGCAATGGTATTTAACTTTTCAGCAAATCCGCCATTTTCCTCCCCGGTTATCGACTAAACTTATTGCTATATACCGTGAATAGAAATAACACTGTCATAAATAAGACTGCCGTATTCTTTTAAACGTTGTTCTTTAATTCGCGTTTGAATATTTGTCATTAATCTTATTTTATTTATTAGTAAATAGTGATATTTCAATAGCGTCAGTCAGCATTTCACTTAAGCTGCATAACTGCCAAGCGATTATTTTTTATAGGAATTAATCATGAAAGAAAAAAAAACAGTAGAATGGCAGAGCCCTAAGCAATCTGATTACGATGAAAATAACGCATTATTAAGCGCCTTGGATCACTCATTGGCTATTATCGGGTTTGATCTTTACAGCCGTATTATTGAAGTTAATCAAAACTATCTCGATTATTTTGGCTATCAACGTGAAGAAGTTATTGGTCAACATCATTTAATGTTTTGCCATCCCGGTTATGCCGACAGCGAAGAATATCAAAAAATCAAAAAATGCTTACTCGCAGGGCAATCTCTGGAAGGACATTTTGAGCGATTACACAAAGATGGTTCAACAGTTTGGCTAGCCGCCATTTATCAGCCGGTTCTTGGCCCTGATGGCACAGTAACTCGCATGGTAAAAATCGCCAAAGATATTACCTTATTAATTGAGCAACAAAAGGCGACCCAAGAGCGGGTGCAACTGTTGACTCAATTAACTGACCGTAGCGACAGCGCAATGTTTATTGCCGCGAATAGCGAGCAAGGGCAGCAAGCTGTTTATATTAATCAGGGTTTCACCAAGCTGTTTGGTTATACCCCAGAACAGGCTCTGGGGCAGAATATGGTCGATCTGCTCCAAAATGAGCATCCTGAGCAACTTGCACTGATAGAGGCAAACTCGCCAGAAGCACGTCAGCGCCTGTTACCGAAAGAACTCTTTTACAGTAAAGACAGACAACCCCATTGGTGCTCGGCAGTCATTAACTCGTTGGCTAATGAGCAAGGCAAGCAAAGTTATAGCATTGGAGTATTAACTGATATCACCATGACCAAAATGTACGAAGTGCTGCAATATAAGGTATTGGAAGCACTGATTCTGGAGCGCCCACTCGACGAAGTTATGTCAATGCTCTGCCTCGAAGTTGAGCGCATCGCCCCAGAAGTCACTGCCAGTATTTTGCAGGCCACTGGGCCAAACCACCTTAGTCATCTCGCCGGCCCCAGTCTGCCACAGGCCTATACTGCGGTGATATCCAACATCCCCATTGGCTCCGTCGCTGGTTCCTGCGGTACTGCGGCATTTCGCAAGCAACCTGTCGAAGTCCAAAATATTGCCACCGACCCATTATGGGAGAATTACCGCCATTTGGTTTTACCTCATGGTCTACTGGCGTGTTGGTCAACCCCTATTCTCTCCAGCCAAGGGGCGATTCTGGGTACATTTGCTTTTTATTACAAAAAGATACAAAGCCCGAGTGAATTTCATCGCCAGTTGGTTAAGTTAATCGCCAATTTGTGTTCTCTGGCCATGGAGCGGGAACTATCACGCAAACAAATTCAACACTTAGCTTTCTATGATTCACTGACCGGGTTACCAAATCGCAGTCAGTTTCTGGTTTATGCCAAACAGGCCATCGCCCTGGCGGCAGAAATGCATTATTCACTGGCGGTATTGGTGATTAATCTGGACCGTTTTAAACAGGTCAATGACTCTCTCGGCCATGCTGCTGGCGACGAACTGTTGGCTGCAATTGCCCAGCGGCTGCGCGATAGCCTCCCCAAAAATGACATTATTGGCCGCCTGTCGGGTGATGAATTTATTGTTATCCTCTCCTCGTGCACCATGCAGCAAGCCACGATGAGAGTAGAAAGGATGCTCAGCCTGTTGTCCCAACCATGTCAAATAGCCAACACGAATATTATTCCTTCCGCCAGTGTGGGGATCAGTTTGTACCCCGAAAATGGCGTGGAGATGGATACACTGATGAATCATGCTGATGTCGCGATGCATAAAGCGAAAAATGCGGGGCGCGGCCAGTTCAGTTTCTTCAGTGTAGAAATGAATAATCTCAATCAACAACGCCAGGATATGGAAGATGCGCTGCGTCATGCATTCCATATCGGCTCCCTTGAGTTATTTTATCAGCCGCAAGTGATGCTCAAAGACGGCCATCTGTATGGTGTCGAGGCCCTGAGTCGTTGGAATCACCCCATACTGGGCAATATCCCGCCGCAGCGTTTTATTCCTATCGCCGAAGAAAGTGGCCTTATCAACGAACTTGCGCTCTGGGCAATTGAGACCGCCTGCCGCCAATTAGCCGACTGGCGTTTACGGGGGATTGATGTGCCGTCGGTATCCGTAAATTTATCCCCAACCAATTTCCGCAACCCAGATTTAGCCGACATAATTTCGCATATCTTGCGGCACTATCATTTACCGCCACAGGATCTCACCCTGGAAATTACCGAAGATATCTTGATTGAAAATAACCCAATAATTTTCACCACTATCAAAAAAATTCATCGGCTGGGCATTCGGATATCAATGGATGATTTTGGCACGGGCTATTCCAGTCTCAGTTATCTGCGCCGACTGGATCTCGATGAAATTAAACTGGATAAAAGCTTCGTCCATGATCTTGAATATGATGAAACCAGCCGAACCCTGAGTGAAGCGGTGATACGCATTGGTGAAAGCTTGCAGTTGTCAGTCATTGTCGAGGGGGTAGAAAACGAAGCCCAGCGCACCTTATTAAGCCGCCAAGGCTACCTGATAGGTCAAGGATTCTTGTTTTCTGAGCCATTGCCCCCAATCAAACTGGAGAAATGGTTAGAGAATCGCATGACAAGTAGCTGATGAATAACAAGAGATATATCATAAATTGTAGTAACCTATTGGCAGACTTAAGCACTAATAAGTGACACCGTCACTATCGTCAGGTTGGGCGCAGTCCAACCTTTTCATCTGCCAGTAAATTCTTTATCCTTGCTGGCTTTGTCATCTGGATGTTGTTTTGTTGTTATGCAAAAATTTCTTTTCCTGCTGTTAACCCTGATTTTACTTGGCCCTTTGGGCATCGACCTTTACCTGCCGACAATTCCCGCCATAGCCAAGGGGCTAAATAGTAGCGAGTCGTTGATCCAATCCACCATTGCCCTGTTTATTCTGGTGCTGGGTGTTGGCCAGCTAATTGCCGGGCCATTGGTTGATAAATATGGCCGTAAACCCATTGCCATCATCGGCATCATCCTTTACATGCTGGGTGCGGCCATGGCTGCATTAGCGGTTAGCCCCTTCATGTTTGTCAGCTCCCGTCTGTTACAAGGCGTGGCCGTCTGCTGTACGGCGGTGGTGGCATTCAGTGGCGTGCGTGACCGTCTTAACGGCAATGAGGCGGCCCGTGCTTTTGGCTTTCTCAATGGCACATTGAATATCGTCCCGGCACTAGCGCCCTTATTGGGCGGTTTACTGGCCGAAGCTTTTGGCTGGCGAGCGCCATTCTGGTTCCTGGCGCTGTATGGGCTGTTAGTCCTGATTCTGGTCATTTTTTTCCTCCCAGAAACGCGCCCGGCAGATACGCAACCGGTGAAGAGTTTGCCCGTAAAAAACTACCTGCGTATTTTGCGTGATGACCGCTTTTTGATTTTCTCACTGGTCAATGCCGGGGCAATGGGTATGGCCCTGACTTATGTCTCGCTGGCACCTAATGTCCTGATGGTCGGCGCGGGATTAAGCCCTCTACAATTCTCATTGGTTTTTGGTGCGAATGGTTTTTGGATTATGGCAGTGAGCTTCTTCGCCAACAGGATTATCCAAAAAGTGGGTCGCCCAACCTGCCTGATGACCGGCAGCGTATTGATGGCTCTTGGCTGTTTCGGTCTGTTATATGGCCTGGGATTACCGCCAGAAGTGCAACAACACTGGCTCGTTTACATGTTGCCAGTCGCCAGTGCCTGTGCCGGTTTAGCCTTTATGATGGGCCCAGCCACCAGCTATGCGCTGGAGCCTTATGCCAATGAGGCCGGTGTTGCCTCTGCCTTAGTAGGATTTGTGCAAATGGCGGGGGGGGCCGGATTGGGTCTGTTGGCGATGGCCTTGCCGATTGAACCTAAATTATCACTGGCCATCGTGATGCTGACGGGTTGTCTACTGGCCTGGCAGGCACGTCGTGCCAGTAAACATGTCCGTGGTAACTTACAGAAAATAAACTAAAATTTCACTGTGTGCGCTCGGTCGTGACATTTATCCGGGCTGCCAGCGCACACATCAACTCGTACCCCACGGTTCCGGCGGAATTTGCCACATTATCGATAGGCACATTTTCGCCCCATATTTCGACTTTGCTGCCAATCTGCGCGTGTGGACAAGGTGTTAAATCCACCGTAAGCATGTCCATCGAAATCGACCCCACCGTGTGAGTCAATATGCCGTCGACCATTATCGGTGTTCCGCTGGGCGCGACGCGAGGATAACCATCGGCATACCCACAAGCCACCACACCAATGCGCTGCGCACTATTAGCACGATACCGACTGCCATACCCCACACTTTGCCCTGCCGATAAAGATTGCACCGCAATAATCTCACTGTGCAAACTCATCACTGGCCGTAAACCCAGCCCTGCAATATCAGCGATATCGCCACTGGGTGACGCGCCATATAGAATAATCCCCGGGCGCACCCAGTCGTAATGGGTTTGCGGATGACGTAATACCGCCGCCGAGTTAGCAAAGCAACGCGGCGCGGGAATATGCCCACTGGCGTGTTGAATCTGAGCAAATTGCTCCTCTGCGCCGATTGAATTATCCGCATTGGCAAAGTGACTCATTAATGTCACTTCGCCGACATTACTGAGGCTTTTCGCCCATTGCCACACAGCTTCCGCCTGCCCGACAGGAAACCCCAAACGATTCATGCCGCTATTGAGTTTCAAGTAAATATTCAGCGGAGCCGCCAAACGTGCAGCTTTAATTGCCTCCAATTGCCAATCACTGTGGACAGAAGTGGTCAGGCGATAATGGTCCAGCAGCACTAAGTCCTGCGGCTGAAAGAAACCCTCAAGCAGTAAGATTGGCCCTTTCCAGCCCTGCTCTCGCAGCAAGATTGCTTCATTTAAATCCAGTAAGGCAAACCCGTCGGTTGCCACCAGCCCCGGCCAAATACGCGCTAATCCATGACCATAAGCATTAGCTTTAACCACCGACCAGATTTTAGCGGTTCCGGTATGTTGACGAACAATACTCAAATTATGGTGCAGTGCTGATAAATTCAGCGTGGCCGATATTGGGCGAGGCATACTTATTCCTTCCAGAACAATATTCAGTTGTTGTTATCACTAGCCATTATTGTCAGAAAAATTTCACCCGAAATAATCCCAATTGCAGCGGCCTCGCAGCACATAACCGGGCTGAGTAATTCACTCAGCCCAAGCACATACAGCTTGAAATATCAGGGATATACATTAGCGAACAGGATGAATGTCGTGTAATGGCGTGACATTCAGTGGCCGAAAGCCCGCGCGATAGCGCGACACCGCAAGATCATCCGCCAGAATGGCTGGACGCCTGCCATACATTATATCGGCCAATAATTGACCTGAACCGCATGCCATCGTCCAGCCCAGCGTTCCATGACCTGTATTGAGGTAGAGATTCTTAAGTGAAGTTCGGCCGACGATAGGCGTGCCATCCGGTGTCATCGGGCGCAAACCGGTCCAAAACGTGGCCTGACTGATATTGCCGCCGTGGGGATACAAATCGCCAACAACCATTTCCAAGGTTTCCCGTCGCGCTTGTTCCAGTTGCATATTGAACCCCACAATTTCTGCCATGCCGCCAACCCGAATGCGGTCATCAAAACGTGTAATGGCAATCTTATAGGTTTCATCCAGCACAGTAGAAAATGGCGCGGAAGCCGGGTCGATGATAGGGATGGTCAGGGAATAACCTTTTAGTGGATAAACCGGAATCGACACCAACCCCGCCAACAAAGCGGTAGAATAAGCGCCAAAAGCCACCACATAAGCATCCGCTTTCATAATATCATCGCCGCACAACACACCCGCGATTTGATCGCCATCCACCAGCAATTTATCCACCGAGCGATTAAAAATAAATTTCACCCCAGCCTGTTCAGCCATTTTGGCCAGCCGCTCAGTAAACAACTTACAATCGCCGGTTTCATCATTAGGGAGACGCAAACCGCCGGTGAGTTTATGGGCAACTTTTGCCAATGCGGGTTCCACGGTAGCCAATTGATCCGCGGTTAATAATGAATACGGCACCCCGGCATCATCCAATACCGCAATATCTTTGGCGGCATTATCAAATTGCTGCTCGGTGCGGAATAATTGCAGTGTCCCGCCCTGACGCCCTTCATATTGAATGCCGGTGTCTTCGCGCAGGTCTTTTAAACAATCACGGCTGTACTCAGCCAGCCGCACCATGCGGCTTTTGTTGAGTATATAGTGGGATGTATCGCAGTTTCTTAGCATTTGCCACATCCAGCGCAACTGGGCAGCACTGCCATCAAGATGAATAGCCAACGGCGCATGGCGCTGGAACATCCATTTAATGGCTTTCAATGGAACGCCGGGAGCCGCCCAAGGGGCCGCATATCCGGGAGATATCTGGCCAGCGTTGCCTGCGCTGGTTTCCTGAGCTGGCCCGTCCTGGCGGTCAATCACCGTGACATCATGCCCATCTTTGGCTAAGTACCAAGCGCTGGCCACACCCACCACACCACTTCCTAAAATGACAACACGCATATCATCTCCCACACCCAATACGCATCAAAAGCATAATATTCTGTTGACAGAAAATTAACCCAGCAGAAAAAACTATCCAACATATTAATTATAGACTGTGACTTTATTCACAATTAATTTACGTCCTAATGACTTTTCAATTCAATAGCAGGAGGGAAATAGCGATAAGATGCTATTTTCAGCCCGTTAAACGAAAGAATGACTGAGAAATGCACCGATTATCCCTATTAACAGCATGAATAATTAGCATGTTGCGGAAGTCGACTTTATTGGTTTTATATTCCAGTAAATGGGCGATTATTCAGAACAATAATCCAATTAAATCTTTTTTAAGATAATTGATTCTGCCGGTAAAAAATAATCTAAATTAAAGTCTATGAGCATCGTCAAGAAACCTGTCGTGTAAAAGATGACGGATATTCATTGACATAAGGTCTTGCCATGCCTCAGTTTGTTCATATTGAGCTAGGATTATTGAAGTGACCAGTATTTTGCAGGGTTTTAAAACCGTGAGGATGCGCTAATGACAACTTCAACATCGAAACACACCGCGCAAGATAAGCGCCTGACTGACGGCCCGGACTGGACATTTGAATTGTTACAGGTCTATCTGGATCAAATAGACAGGGTGGCAAAACATTACCGGCTCGATACCTACCCCCACCAGATAGAGGTCATTACCTCAGAACAAATGATGGATGCCTATTCAAGTATTGGCATGCCAATCAATTATACCCATTGGTCTTTCGGTAAAAAGTTTATCGAAACCGAGCAAAAATATAAGCACGGTCAACAGGGATTGGCCTATGAGATTGTGATTAACTCCAATCCTTGCATTGCTTATTTAATGGAAGAAAACACCATTACCATGCAAGCCTTAGTCATGGCTCACGCCTGCTACGGCCACAATTCTTTCTTTAAAAACAACTATTTATTCCGGGCATGGACAGATGCCAGCTCTATCGTTGATTACTTGTTGTTTGCCCGTCATTACATCAGTGAATGCGAAGAGCGCTATGGTGTAGAAGAGGTTGAGCGACTGCTGGACTCTTGCCATGCGCTGATGAATTATGGTGTTGACCGCTATAAACGTCCGCAAAAAATTTCGCTGATTGAGGAAACCGCTCGCCAAAAAAGCCGGGAGGAGTATCTGCAAAGTCAGGTCAACTCATTGTGGAAAACATTGCCGCGTAAAGATAGAGAAGAAGTGCAAGCCCAAGCTCAGCGCTACCCGAGTGAACCACAAGAAAATCTGCTCTACTTTATGGAGAAGAATGCGCCACTGTTAGAGTCCTGGCAGCGGGAAGTGCTGCGGATCGTGCGCAAGGTAAGCCAGTATTTTTACCCGCAAAAACAGACTCAAGTGATGAACGAAGGCTGGGCCACTTTCTGGCACTACACCATCTTGAACCATCTGTATGATGAAGGTCGGGTCAGTGATAGGTTTATGATGGAGTTTTTACATAGCCACACCAATGTTGTGTATCAACCGCCGTATAACAGCCCTTATTACAATGGGATAAACCCTTATGCCCTTGGGTTTGCCATGTTCCAGGATATCAAGCGTATCTGTCAGTCGCCGACCGAGGAAGACTATTACTGGTTCCCAGATATTGCCGGTAAAGATTGGCTGGATACATTGCACTTTGCCATGCGCGACTTTAAAGACGAAAGTTTCATTAGTCAGTTCTTATCACCGAAAGTGATGCGCGACTTCCGACTCTTTACTGTGTTGGATGATGATAAGAATAACTATCTGGAAATTTCGGCCATTCATAATGAAGAAGGCTATCGCGCTATCCGCAATGAACTGTCTGCTCAATATAATTTGAGTAATCATGAGCCTAATATTCAGGTCTGGAATGTTGATCTGCGAGGGGATCGTTCTCTGACACTGCGCTATATTCCCCATGACCGCGCACCATTGGATAAAAGTCGCCAACAAGTTATGAAACATATTCATCGTTTATGGGGATTTGATATTCATATGGAGCAACTCAATGATGATGGCAGTATCGAACTGCTCGACAGTATTCCACCGAGAGTTAATAAGCTCTAATACCGGCAGCGATACTTAGCTGGGATATCAATAAGAAAGGGGCGCTATAGGCCCCTTTCCTTTTGCTTTGCATCGCCTTCTAACGGCGAGCTTCAGCCAAATCGCTTGGCATGGCGCTCTGCATACTGTGCCAGATTGCACCGCTCTCTTTACCATAAGTGCGCAGGCAATCTAACACTTGGTCATGGGCTTTCTCATCACAAAGTGTCGACAACTGACTATAAAACGTCAGAGCCAACTTACGCGCCTCGGGATTCGAGAAATAGTAACGCCCAACACGAGTATAAAGCCCTTTCATACCATTCAGGATCAAGCCGTAGATAGGGTTACCTGAAGCAAAAGCCAAACCACGGAAAATGCCGTAATCCAGTGCAGTGAAAGACTCTGAGTTATCATCAACCGTTTGCGCTTGTGCCAGAATTTCCTGCGCCTTTTCCGGATGATTACGAATAGCCGTCCGGACAAAGATTGTGGCGATGTTAGTTCGAACAGCCAGTAAGTTGTCTATCAACTGCGGAACGCTGTCATGGTCAAGCCGCGCCAGTGTTTCCAAAATATTAAGACCGGACGTCTCCCAAAAGTTGTTTACTTTCGTCGGTTTACCGTGCTGAATAGTGAGCCAGCCATCGCGGGCTAACCGTTGCAGCACTTCGCGCAATGTTGTGCGGGTAACTCCAATTAGCTCTGAAAGTTCACGCTCCGCGGGCAAAATTGTGCCTGGAGGGAAGCGATTATTCCAAATACTTTCAATAATATACTCTTCCGCGAAACCGGCAGGACTTTGCGCCTTTATAACCATATTTTTTGACGTTCCGTAGCGATACATATCAGCAATTTAGTGCGCTCATCATACCAGACGACTGTATTCTGATATAGCTCCAGAGCCGAACAAATGGTGAAAGCAGTCATAAAGTTGCAAAAATTGCGCAGATGGAATGATGAACAGATTATACATATTGCTTTTAGGCCAATAACGTAAAGTAAAATGTAACCTTGAGCAGTAATAGCGCCATAATAATTTATCAAGGAGACCATAGCTCACGATGGATATGACCATTAGACAAGCTGTACTTAGAAATTTTCTGGGTAATTCACCTGATTGGTACAAGCTGACAATTATAGGATTTCTCGTCATTAACCCGTTGGTATTCTTTTTTATCAACCCTTTCGTTGCCGGTTGGATGCTGGTTATTGAGTTTATCTTTACACTGGCAATGGCGCTGAAATGTTATCCATTACAACCTGGCGGTTTATTGGCGATTCAGGCCGTCGCTATCGGCATGACCAGCCCACATCAGGTTGCGGAAGAAATTGCTAATAACCTCGAAGTCCTGTTGCTGCTGGTGTTTATGGTGGCTGGCATCTACTTTATGAAGCAATTGCTACTGTTTATTTTTACCAAACTGCTGCTGAGCATCCGCTCAAAAATCATTCTCTCATTGGCTTTTTGTGTGGCTTCCGCATTCCTTTCAGCCTTCCTCGATGCCTTGACGGTTATTGCCGTCGTCATTAGTGTTTCTGTCGGTTTTTATACTATTTATCATCATGTAGCTTCAAATCATACGGATAAAGATATCAATGATGACAGTTGGATAGACAGTCAGGAAAATCGCAAAACACTGGAACAATTCAGAGCATTTTTGCGCAGCCTGATGATGCATGCCGGTGTAGGGACGGCCTTGGGTGGCGTCATGACCATGGTCGGTGAGCCACAAAACCTGATTATCGCCAAAAGTGCCGGTTGGCATTTCGGTGATTTCTTCATGCGGATGCTACCGGTCACCTTGCCAGTGCTGTGCTGCGGGCTATTAGTTTGCATGTTGGTCGAGCGTTTTAAGCTGTTCGGCTATGGTGCGGCGCTACCAGAACGTGTCCGTCAGGTTTTGACCGATTATGATAAACAAGCCAGTGCGAAACGAAACCGGCAGGAGAAAGTAAAACTGCTGGTTCAAGCGCTGATTGGGGTTTGGCTGGTTCTGGCATTGGCATTCCATTTGGCAGAAGTCGGTTTGGTGGGCTTGTCAGTGATAATCCTCGCCACCTCTTTCTGCGGCATCACCAGTGAACATGCGCTGGGTAAGGCTTTTCAGGAAGCATTGCCCTTCACCGCCCTACTTACCGTGTTTTTCGCTGTGGTCGCCGTGATTATCGAACAAAGCTTATTCACTCCGATTATCCAGTTTGTTTTGCAATCCTCGCCATCAGCCCAGTTATCCCTGTTTTATCTGTTTAATGGTTTGTTATCTTCAGTTTCTGACAATGTTTTTGTCGGCACCGTGTACATCAATGAAGCGCGAAAAGCCTTTGAATTGGGGATTATCTCACTTCAACAGTTTGAATTATTGGCCGTTGCTATCAATACCGGTACCAACCTGCCCTCTGTTGCAACACCTAATGGACAGGCCGCGTTCTTATTCCTGTTGACCTCAGCACTCGCCCCGTTAATCCGTCTATCCTATGGGCGAATGGTCTACATGGCATTGCCTTATACTGTCGTGATGACGGGGGTTGGTCTGCTCGGTGTTGAGTATTTATTAGTTCCGATAACAGAGTGGATGATGCAAAGTGGCTGGATAAGTTTGCCTCATATTGCTGCGGGGGTTAGCATTACACACTGATTGCTTGCATTATAGTACGCGCCAGCCCTCTGTTTTTCCTCTCTCTGCGAGGTTAAGGTGGGCTGGCAAAACAAACCAATATCTCACCCAAAGCAAAATTCATGCTCGTGGTGGTGGTCATACGCGAGAAATAACTGATTTTTGCCTAATTTTACCCTTGGGTAGCTGGCAGCAAAGATGAATTGGTTTACACTGCCAGTACAATTGCTTACTGCATGGAAAATAAAGATATGTTGCAATTCCTTAACCGCTGCTCTAAAGGGCGCGGTGCTTGGCTATTAATGGCCCTGACTGCACTTGTATTAGAATTGGTTGCGCTCTATTTTCAGCACGTGATGCTGCTTCAGCCTTGCGTTATGTGTATTTATGAACGGGCCGCATTATTGGGTATTCTTGGTGCATCACTGCTGGGTGCTATCGCGCCTAAATCCCCTTTGCGCTATCTGGCTATTTTTGTCTGGATTTACAGCGCCTGGAGAGGTGTTCAGTTAGCGTGGGTGCATACGATGTTGCAATTGCATCCGTCACCTTTCACAACCTGTGATTTCTTTGTGAGCTTCCCTTCATGGTTGCCACTAGATAAATGGTTGCCTGCTATTTTTGTGGCCAGTGGCGATTGCTCGGTAAAACAGTGGGAATTCCTGTCTCTGGAAATGCCACAGTGGTTAGTGGGCATCTTTGCCGCTTATCTGCTTATGGCCGTATTAGTGCTAATCAGCCAGTTTGTTAAGCCGAAAAGACGCGACCTGTTCAGCCGATAACTTCCATACATATCTTTATCTATTTAAGGCGCCCTAAATGTGGCGCCTTTTTTATATTCATTACACAACAAAAAAGGCTGCCAGATGGCAGCCTCATTACACCATAGTTATCAAAAAACTAGGCTTTGGTATGCGTACAAATATACTGGCTGGCTTGCTCACCATCAACAATCGCCAGACGAATTGGCATGCTAGAAATGTTAAGGGCCGCAATAACTTGCTCTTGATTATTTGCCTTCTGGAAAATTAATGACTCTCCCTGACCTTCAGGATTAACTTTAACAAACTGAAAGACTGACTTATCAATGGTCAGTTGCTGATTAGGCCCATCCAATACAGCAGAAAGGCTACCGCCCTCTTTCAATTCGCAATCAAGATTAATTAATGAAGTCCCAGCGGCCTGAACCTGATGTGAAACACTACCTAAAGTAGCGGATATGCCGATGATGACAGCGGCTAAAGTTGAATATTTCATTTTTAAGTTTCTTGGTTAAATTTCGGCGTTAGTATGCCATATCTGGCTTATTAATGGGGCCCATTATCTGGCCCACTGCGGTTTATTCAGAATATGGTCTTGCCAGTCAATCACTTCACTCTCTCGCACAGCAATGTGACGTACCGAAATCCGCTCACCATGCATGGCAGATTTTGAACCTGTTAATAATGGATGCCAATGGGGTAAACCATGACCTTCACCAATTAAACGATATGCACAGGTCGGGGGCAACCAATCAAAAGTCACCAAGTTTTCGCGGGTTAACTTGATGCAATCTTCTTCTAATTCAAAGCGGCGCTCATAGTGACGACATTGACAGGTTTTAATATTGAGCTGATCACAGGCCACATTAGTGAAATAGATCTCGTCAGTGTCTTCATCTATTAATTTATTCAAACAACATTGCCCGCACCCGTCGCACAGTGATTCCCATTCGCCATCAGACATTTCAGCGAGTGTTTTTTGTTGCCAAAAAGGAAGTTGTGACATGACGATATCCGGTGTAGTTAATAAATATAGGGTTAAATGAGCGGGCCGTTATAGACGTTTTGGCTACCAGATGCAAGTTTTGCCGCCTGAGCAAGAACACAAGCGGCATACAATGACTTAGATTATACGGGTGTTTAATGTCTTACCATTCAGCATAATCTTTAGCATATCGCCCGACTTCATTGGCCCGACACCCTGCGGGGTGCCAGTCAAAACGACATCACCGGCGCGCAATGTAAAGAAGCGGCTGATGTAGCTTATCAATGGAATGATAGGAGTAATCATATCGCGGGTATTCCCCTGCTGACGGATTTCATCATTAATTGTCAGAGATAACTCAACCTGCTGCGCATCACCAAATTCAGCTACCGGTATAAAACCCGAAATCGGGCATGAACCATCAAAAGCCTTGGATTTTTCCCATGGCTGGCCCGCTTTCTTCAACCCGGTCTGTAATTCACGCAGTGTTAAATCTAATGCCACACCATAGCCCGCAATGGCGCGAGCAACTCTGTCTTCATTGGCTTGCTTTAACGGCGTACCAATCAAAACGGCCAATTCAACTTCATGATGTACGGCACCGAACTCTTTCGGAATCGAAACCGGTTGGCGAATATCACACAAGGCCGTTTCAGGTTTAATGAACAACACCGGCTCGGGTGAGGCCGTACTCCCCATTTCTTTAATATGTTCGGCATAGTTACTGCCTACGCAAACCACTTTATTCACTGGAAAATCCAGTAAAGCCCCTTGCCAGTCTCTATGTTGATACATACTGCCTCTCCTGAATTTACATCTTGATAGACACGACACCGCAGCCAATATTTGACCACCGATATTATTGCCCCATGCTATCTGCCATCATACCAATGCTGATAGCGAAATAGTAAGAACGGTTCCAGTGCATAATAGTTCTAAAATTATCATAAACCAGAAACGCGCGCCCTTGCACATCATCGGGCACAATCACCCAAGCGCGCAAGTCAAGGTTAGCCACACTCCCCCTCGGGACAACGCCGAGCTGCTGCCATTGCGCAACTGTTTTGGCCTGGCTGTCTTTCAGACCGGCAAGAGCAACATTGAAACTCACAGGTAACTGAGCTTCCTGACCCCAGCCAATACCCGGTTTCCAACCCTCAGTAGACAGATAGTTAGCCGTGGAAGCAAACACATCATCAATATTATTCCAAATATCGACTTTCCCATCACCATCACCGTCTGCACCATAGGTCAGGAAAGAGCTCGGCATAAACTGACTTTGCCCCATGGCTCCGGCCCATGACCCTTTCAATTGCGGATCGTCAACTCGACCTTGCTGAATAATCTCCAGCGCGGCCATCAACTCTTTAGTGAAAAACGCCTCTCGCCGCCCTTCAAATGCCAATGTCGATAAAGCAGAAATCACATCCTCCTTACCTTGAATCTTACCAAAACCGCTTTCCATTCCCCACAGTGCCACAATGTAGCGCTCCGGCACCCCATAGCGCGCGGTAACTTGGGATAACTGGGGCTGATAGCGCTGATAAATTTCCTGGCCCTGGGCTATTTTGCTGGGCGTCAAAACTTTGGCGAGGTAATCATCCAATGTGACTTTCTTTTCTAACTGATTACGATCTGATTGGACGACTCTGTCAACAAAATGAATATTTGCGAAAGCGATATCCAAGGTAGCGTCACTGATTCCCTTAGCGCGAGCCTGGGCTTTCAATTGCTCAACATAAGCAGGAAACTGTGCTGGATCCCGCCCCTGCTCGGATAACATTTTTTTGCTGTTGCTAACAGGAGATGGGCTTGGTGCAGATTGTGATGCAGAAGCCTGCGCGGGTCTTGGGGCTGCCGTGTTTTTATTGGCACATCCCATAGAGATAACAGCCGCAATGGCGACTGTAATCATTGACAATTTCATCGACGTGTTCCTTTATAAAGCCGTAGCCAGTGGGGAAGCTGGGCGCTTAAAATCAGTCGAATTTCACCCCGAGGCATCTCGTTTTTTGCCGTGATAGATACCATCAAGCTGTTTTGATAACACATCAAAGCTATGCTTTCGTTTCACCCAAATGCATTTTCAACAAACTTTCGGGTGGCGGCGGAACTTGCAGATAAAAACCCTGCTCAACCAGTGCGCTCTTCACTTTTTCGATATCCGCTGTCGCTAAGCTTTTGCGCTCATTGAGCGAAAGTAGCATCGCAAATTGTGGCTGACCAAAACTGGCAAGTAGCTCGGCAGGCACTCTCGAAAAATCATCTTTCTTTTCAATATAAAGATAGGTCTGATCGCGTTTCGGACTTCTGTAGATAGCACAAAGCATGTTCTGGACTCTAGTCGATAAATTCAATAATCATAGCTGGCGATTATAACACGCTCAGCTATATCACATCGTTGAGATATCAGTAGACAGGGATATCGATGCCTATACTGTCGCCACAAGGGTCTGGAACTAAATAGGAATTTTTAGAATTGTCTACGCGTGGGCGTTGCTGATATTGCTGCTGTTGGCATTTCTGCTGCTTTTCATTTTCACGCCTTGTGGCTTCAGCATCCATTCGCGCTTTTTCTGCGTCCAGTTGCCGTTGCCATGATTCAGCATCAAGGCCGGTCGAGCCCAGCGCCTTACGTTTTTCCAGATAATCTGTAGAAACCTTACTATCGTTTGGCGTTTTTGCGTGATAGCTAAAATCAGCCCCGACTCTAAATGAGGCCGACATGGCAATAACACAGATAAATGATAGCGAGATGAAATTCCTTTTCATCGTTAATTTCCTTTAGATTAATTAATGCAGAAAATACAAAATATCACAAAATGATTATCATTCTCAATATTAAATCACTAAAAATCGCACTAATTCACGTCGTTTATAGTAGAAAACATAAAAATCTGTACTTTTTATGACTAATGCGTCTTGCCAATGTGCTGTGCAGATTTACACATTATTGAGTGAGATTTCTCCGAAATAATATTGTGAGGCATTTCACTCAGCGGATAATAACTGAATTCCATTCCCCGACTTCACCATCTTAAAAACGGTAATAATGGTCTACCATTCATCTATTTTATAAAAAATAACTTCACTTGATAAAAAAATGGCCACATTTGCTAGAAATTAGCGCCTTTTATGGGCGGTGCCAAACGGGCATGAAGCCAGCTAACTTGCTGGAAAAATAAACAACTCAATCACGGCAGTGATATTAGCCAAATATAGACAGGTCAGGGCTAGCGAATAAGCCGAAGTTATGCTGTAATTTCTTGCAAGATTGACGTCAATGCAGCGTTGAGATTTCAATATATTGATACGGATAGATTTCTTTTTATATTACCTATAACATGCTTGGGAACATCAGAATATTGTACCCCGAATGATATTCCGGGGATTAAACGCAGCTGAAACTGAGTCAGGATAGATGTCACAATCGCCAATTGAGTTAAAAGGCAGTAGTTTTACCCTATCGGTCATTCATTTACATGATTCACGACCGGAGGTAATCCGTCAGGCATTACAGGAAAAGGTAGATCAAGCACCGGCTTTCCTGAAAAACGCCCCTGTTGTGATTAACGTTGCAACGTTACCTAACGGTGCTAACTGGAAAGATCTCCAACAGGCTGTCACTTCAGCGGGTCTGCGTATTGTTGGCATCAGTGGTTGTCAGGATGAACGTCAAAAACGTGCGATTGCACGGGCAGGTTTGCCGTTACTGAGCGAAGGAAAAGGCCAGAAAGTGGCACCGGAGCCTGTTATCAGCCCGCCGGAAAATGTTCCTACCAAGACACGAATCATCAACACACCTGTCCGTTCTGGCCAACAGATTTATGCCCGTAATTGTGATTTGATTGTTATCAGCAGTGTCAGTGCCGGAGCTGAATTAATTGCCGATGGCAATATTCATATCTATGGAATGATGCGAGGTCGCGCACTAGCAGGTGCATCAGGTGATGCGCAATGCCAGATTTTTTGCACGCATCTGGGTGCTGAGCTAGTCTCTATCGCAGGGCAGTACTGGTTGAGTGACCAGATCCCCAGTGATTATTTTGGTCAAGCTGCGCGTTTGCATCTGCTGGATAACGCATTAACTATACAACCTTTAAATTAAGCCCTTTTGACAAGGAATCCATTTCATGGCACGCATTATTGTTGTTACATCGGGTAAAGGGGGCGTTGGCAAGACCACATCAAGCGCGGCTATCGCAACCGGCTTGGCCCAAAAAGGTAAAAAAACCGTTGTTATCGATTTCGATATCGGTCTGCGGAACCTAGACTTGATTATGGGTTGTGAACGCCGGGTGGTTTATGATTTTGTTAATGTGATTCAAGGTGACGCCACTTTGAACCAAGCATTAATAAAAGATAAGCGCACAGATAATCTGTATATTCTGCCCGCCTCCCAAACCCGTGATAAAGACGCCCTGACCAAAGAGGGTGTTGAAAAGATTTTAAACGATCTTGGCGAAATGAATTTTGAGTTTGTTGTCTGTGACTCACCTGCTGGTATCGAAAGCGGTGCTTTGATGGCGTTGTATTTCGCTGATGAGGCTGTCATCACGACAAACCCTGAAGTTTCTTCCGTCCGTGACTCAGACCGCATCCTTGGGATATTGTCATCTAAGTCACGCCGTGCTGAAAATGGCCAAGAGCCGATTAAAGAACATCTGTTATTAACTCGCTACAATCCAGGGCGTGTTAATCGCGGCGATATGCTTAGCATGGAAGATGTCCTCGATATTCTGAGGATCCCACTGGTTGGCGTTATTCCAGAAGATCAGTCCGTACTGCGCGCGTCGAACCAAGGCGAGCCTGTGATTCTGGACAAAGAGTCAGATGCTGGTAAAGCTTATGACGATACCGTTGACCGTTTGCTAGGAGAAGAACGTCCCTTCCGCTTCATTGAAGAAGAGAAGAAGGGCTTCCTGAAACGCCTTTTTGGGGGATAAACCATGGCTTTGTTAGACTTTTTTCTGTCCCGCAAAAAACCGACAGCCAATATAGCCAAGGAACGGCTGCAAATTATCGTCGCTGAACGTCGTCGTGGGGACAGTGCTCCCCACTATCTACCTGACTTAAAACGCGATATTTTGGCGGTTATTTGTAAATATATCCAAATCGAACCTGAAATGCTGCATGTGCAATTTGAGCAAAAAGGGGATGATATTTCGGTGCTCGAGCTTAACGTGACATTACCGGAAACGGAAGAAACGCCTAAATGATTTCTTCGCAATAACTATCCCCTGTATTTATTTACAGGGGATAGTTCCTTTTTGGCTGTATATATACCCAGCTTTATTTCTGTTATATATACACCCGCCAAAGCATAATAATTTTCAACCCTATTTCAGCTATTCATAAACGGGTTATAAATTAAAATTCAAACACCCAGAGTGAAGTCTCCCCCACCCTGAATATCAATTAATACTGTTCTAAAATTTCAGTTAATTGCGCAGACAATAAATCACCACGCCAGCCACTTAATAATTCAGGCTGAGTCTCTGTGGATTTCAGTTTCCAATGCCAACTGAGTAATTGATTTATTTGGCGACGTGACGCCAGTAGCTCGCTACTTAGCCCACTACGCTCACTAACTGACGTAATCAGTGCTTTAATATCTTTGAAGACTTTCTTGTAACCCGGTTGGTCAATCAAATTAATAACCGGTGGAGGCAACTGATCGTCCGCAACCGCATTACCTTCAGCCACTAATGCTAGTAAGGTGCGGCCATGATAGCGAATTTCCTGCCCACTTAAGCCCAAAGAATCCAGTTCGCCCAGCGAGGTCGGTTGATAACGGGCGACTTGCCACAAATTCTCTTCACGAACAACAAAGTTCACCGCCAGGTCGCGTTCACGGGCCTGACGCAAGCGCCATGAGGCCAACTTTTGCAGACAAGCCAACTGATGGCCGCGTAACTGCCAGGCATTGGTGATTTCACGGTAGGCTAATTCGGGATCGAGTGTTTCACTACGGCGACGACACAACAACTCACACTCATCTTTAGCGGCATCCATACGCCCTGCTGCTTCAGTTGCTTCAACTAATTTGGCCGCCAGCGGCAATAGGTAAAATACGTCCGCAGCCGCGTAATCACACTGTTTTTCACTAAGTGGCCGGGCAATCCAGTCAGTGCGTGATTCGCTTTTATCTAATTCGACACCTTCAAACTCATTCACTAGCATGGCAAAACCACAAGATAATGAACGGCCAGAAAATGCAGCCAATACTTGGGTATCAATCATCGGTGTCGGCATTTGCTCAAAGGCGTTCAAGAATACTTCGAGATCTTCGCTGCCCGCATGAAGATATTTCACCACATTCAAATCTTGTAGCAACTCACGGAAAGGTTGCCACTGCGTGATGGGCAAAGGGTCAATCAGTGAAAGTTGTTCACCGTCATACAGTTGAATCAGGCCCAACTGAGGATAGTAGGTGCGGGTTCTAACAAACTCTGTATCCAGTGCAACATGGGCATGTTTTCGGGCTTGTTCGCAAACCTGCTGCAACGCACTGTCGGTCGTGATCAACTGATAATTCAAAACGTGATTCTCTATATAGTCGTTAGTGCTATGGCAAACACAACAACGCCGGTTAATCACCGGCGTTGTTGATGTGATTGAGTGACTCCCACATTAAGCTAAGCTGCGTTTTGCTCGCTGGTCTTAGCTTTAATCTGCTCGTCACGCAGTTCCCTGCGCAAAATTTTGCCAACGTTTGATTTCGGCAATTCGTCACGGAACTCTACTATTTTCGGTACTTTATACCCAGTGAGGTAGCGGCGGCAATGGGTTAGCAACTCTTCCTGCGTCAATGAGGCATCTTTTTTCACGACAAACAGTTTTACTGTCTCACCAGAGACCTCATTAGGCACTCCTACCGCGGCAGACTCCAGCACTTTCGCATGTAATGCCACCACTTCTTCAATCTCATTTGGGTAGACGTTAAAACCCGAAACCAGAATCATATCCTTTTTACGATCAACGATTCGCAAGAAGCCTTGCTCGTCTAGCGTCGCGATATCGCCCGTTGCCAGCCAACCCTCTTTCAGCACTTCATCGGTCGCCTCGGGCCGCTGCCAATAGCCTAACATAACTTGTGGCCCTCGCACCCACAGTTCGCCCGGCTCACCCAGCGCAACTTCGTTCCCCTCATCATCAAGCAGTCGAACATCAGTTGAAGGGACGGGGAGGCCAATACTGCCACTGTAATGTTTCAAATCATAAGGGTTGCCGGTGACTAGAGGCGAACACTCGGTCAAACCATAGCCTTCCAGCAAATGCTTGCCGGTCAGTTTTTCCCATTTATCGGCCACTGCCTTTTGTACTGGCATACCGCCGCCGACTGAGAGCCGTAATGTTGAAAAGTCTAACTTGGTGAATTCTTCATTATTTAACAGTGCATTAAATAACGTATTCACTCCCGTCATCGCCGTGAAAGGATAACGGCTTAGCTCTTTCACCATTCCTGAAATATCACGCGGGTTAGTGATTAATAAACTGCGCCCCCCCAACTCGATAAATAACAGGCAGTTCATGGTCAAAGCAAAAATATGATAGAGCGGAAGTGCCGTCACCACCAATTCATGGCCCGGTTGTAACAATGGCGCATAAGCCGCCTTAGCCTGTTCCAGATTCGACTGCATATTTCGGTGAGTGAGCATTGCCCCTTTCGCCACGCCGGTGGTGCCGCCGGTATATTGCAAGAATGCCATATCCGTATTGATAACATCCGGCTTCACATATTGCATGCGCCGGCCTTTTTGTAATGCCGTGCGGAATGAAATGGCATCAGGTAAATAATATTTCGGCACCAGCCGCTTGATGTATTTCACGACGAAATTGACCAGTGTGCCTTTGGCAGTCGACAATTGGTCGCCCATGCGGGTCAAAATGACGTGTTTAACTTGCGTTTTAAAAACGATTTTTTCCAGTGTGTGGGCAAAGTTGGAAACGATAACAATGGCCGCAGCCCCACTATCATTGAGCTGATGCTCCAATTCTCGCGGGGTATACAGTGGGTTAACATTCACCACAACCATACCGGCACGTAGAATACCAAACAAGGCAATAGGATATTGCAGCAGGTTGGGCATCATTAATGCTACGCGGTCGCCTTTTTGCAACCCCAAACCTTGCTGTAAATAGGCGGCGAAAGCACGGCTACGCTCTTCCAGCTTACGGAAGGTCATCACCTCCCCCATATTGATAAACGCAGGTTGGTCCGCATAACGCAATGCTGCGTTCTCAAACATTTCCACCAAAGAAGAATAGCGATCCGGGTCAATCTCTGCGGGAACATCTGCCGGATATCGCTTTAGCCATACTTTTTCCAAGGTAGCGCTCCTGAGTTATTATTGGTCGCCAAGATATAAAGGCAAACTTATTTACACCAGAACTTTAACAATATTTTAACTCAGCGTACCAGTTTGCTTTTAAACAATTTTGAGGTTGGGATATACATCACTATTTTCTGGCTCTCAAAACATTTAAATAATCAAGGCGGCTGATGTCGCTAAGCAAATATCAATCAGATCAACAAATTAAACAGACGACGCCAAACAGCGATGTAACTGATTGATTATAGGGTATTTTAGTTATTTCCTGAGGTAAAGACACCTGTTTACCTTCCCGTTAATTAACATTCTTGTGATTTTCTCCTGCCCTTTTTGGCGATGATCTCCAGCTTCAAATCATGATAATGATGTGGTGACTAAGGAACGTCTTGTGCACAACCACCGCATTGAATGATGTCCAACCACAACGCATCAACCCACCGAATGGTTCAAAGACATTATTTATGAAGAACACCTGAGCGGGTTGCCATGAAGTTTCACTGAATGTAAAAAGGGCGCTGAATTCAGCGCCCTTATCTTAATCACGAATCAGCTTATGCCGCCAACCCACTATTCAGTAACAATAGTTTGTATTTGTGCTGGCCCCGGATTGTACCATCCCCCCCAACCTGGGCCCCACATGCCGGGATAGTGATAACCCCAAGGGCCCATCGTCGGCGGCATAAGGACTTGCTGTTCAAGATGCCAACGCTTATAACCGGTTGCATTTATAACCACAAAGTCATAAGGCGTCATGCCGATTTTCCCTGCTTCCACGCCGACAATCGGCCCAACTACAGTGATAAGATGCCCTCGAAAATCGACTGGCTCAAGGAAACCATTCACATAAGCAATGACTCGCCCTTGTGAAGGCTCACCCAAAATAGGTCTGGCGCCTGAATCTAGCGGTACACTGGCGATTTCAAGCCGGGTACGATGGACTTCATTAGTGACATTAATGACTGCCCCACCGAAACGCGCTTCCTGACCAATAAATACCTTCGGATCAGTGCGAACTAAATTAAGATTTTGCTGCGGTGTCGCAGTTGTACCCTGGATCGCCGGCGGGATAGTGACACAGCCGGAAAGCAGCAAAACGCCCAATCCTAGCGCGGCATACATCCATTTACGGCTGCTGTTCTTTATAGATTGAGTTGTTGACGTATTCATCGCCATAGCATACTGCTCCTTATCATATCTAAAGCTATGTTAATATTTTAGACTCTAAACAGGATGACAAGTTGCTATATCCTAAATAATCCGAGTTGCGGCAAGCAGGAACTTAGCTGAACAAATGATTCGGGTACTTGAAGTATGGCGAGCATATATCCTTACGCTTACAAGTTACAGTGTCACTAATCCATTCTAGCGGCCCGGCAGTTTTTTCCAGGTAACTTCATTTCGCAGATACACCGGCTCAGCATTTTCCACACTGACCCCCTGCCCACTCATCCAGGCAGATAATGCCAGCGGCAGCATATCTTCGGCATGCGGCAAGGTTATTTTGCCGTCAACCAGCGCGACAGCGCTATCGCCAATGAGATCAGGATATGTCTGCCAGCCAGTGCCCACCGTTGCCCAAGTGCCGCTCAACAATTGAGCGCGCACCAGTGCTTGCTCTGGGGTCATAACAGCTTCTGTCGCTTCGCCAAGCCAATGCCCTTCATCATTGCGCTCAAACTCCCCCCAATAGACTTCGCCCATTCGCGCATCTATTGCCGCTAATACCCGAGAGGCCCCCGTCAGACGAAATGCTCCCTGAGCCATGGTTTGCAAAGTGGAAACCCCTATCATCGGCAAGTCAGCACCCAATGCCAGCCCCTGACCAATGCCGATACCAATTCGCACACCGGTAAAACTACCAGGGCCACGGCCAAAAGCGAGGGCATCGAGTTGTTGCAGTGATAGACCGGAGTCCGCCAGCACTTGCTGTACCATCGGTAAAATTCGTTGGGTGTGTTCTCGTGGACAAAGTTCAAATAGCGCCTGAACTTCGCCGTTGTTCCAGAGTGCGACAGAACAAGCTTCTGTTGCAGTATCAATCGCTAAAATTCGCGTGGACATGCCAACCTCGGCAGGAAAAGAGTATGAATTCAACACAGGGCGCGCATGATAGCACACCCTTCCTTGCTTTTCCCTCAATCACGCTGCTTGAGAAAAGCGATGGCTTTCGCCAAGTCGCGAGTGCGCGGCGCGGGGGGTAAACTATTGAGGAACATCGCGCCATAAGGGCGCATCACCAGGCGGTTATCACAGATGACCAGCACTCCGCGATCATCAATGTCACGAATCAAGCGGCCCACTCCTTGCTTCAAAGTAATAACCGCGTCAGGTAATTGCACATCATTGAATGGATCACCGCCGCGCAGACGGCAATCTTCAATACGCGCTTTCAACAACGGGTCATCTGGCGAAGTAAACGGCAGCTTATCGATAATGACACAAGAGAGCGCATCCCCACGTACATCAACCCCTTCCCAAAAGCTACTTGTCGCCACCAATAATGCATTGCCCGCCGCCACAAATTGCGCCAAAAGTTGCCCTTTGCTCGTTTCCCCTTGCACCAAGACCGGCAATGTCATGCTGGCACGGAACTCTTCCGCCAGCCCCCGCATCATCTGGTGAGAAGTACACAAGAAGAAACAGCGCCCTTTGTTGGCATCAATCAAAGGTTTTAGCATTACCGCCAGTTTACGTGCTGCTCCCGGCTCATTGGCGGAGGGCAAATTACGCGGCACACACAGCAATGCCTGATTGGCGTAATCAAACGGGCTGGGCAGTAACAATGTCTTGGCGTTGGTCAGCCCCAGCCGTGAGGTGAAATGTGATAACTGGTCATTCACCGACAAAGTCGCTGAGGTGAAAATCCATGTTCCGGGTTTTTCTTCGATTAATTCACGAAAGCGGTCAGAAACAGAAAGTGGTGTGAGCGCCAGGACAAAATGACGTGAATTGCACTCATACCAATAACTGTAGCCGGGGGTAGAGACATCTTTTAATCGTTTAAGCCGGTTGCGATACACCGTGGCTCTTTCAAAGGCGGCATCCAGCATGGCGCTGCGCCCCAGTGAAAGTTTCATCACGTCGTAACACAGCTCTAGCGCATCATCGAGCAATAACAGCGCCCGTTGGATGGCTGGCTGCTCCATCACATCACGCAAGTTACCGCGATAGCCCGGATCCCCCAGAACCAAACGAAAGTCTTGCGTGCTTTGTGTCAGACGATCGGCACTTTTTTGTAACTGAGCCGAATCACGCACTTCAGTGCGATAGGCAATAATGATGTCTTTTGCCAGATCCATCAATTGCCTACTGGTCAATTGCTGACCAAAATATTGGCTGGCAATATCAGGCATCTGATGGGCTTCATCGAAAATCATCACATCGGCGGTTGGGATCAGTTCAGCAAATCCGCTCTCTTTCACCACCATATCCGCCAGGAATAAGTGGTGGTTTACCACCACCACATCAGCGTCCATCGCTCTGCGACGGGCTTTCACCACGAAGCAATCTTTATACAGCGGGCAATCACTGCCCAGACAGTTGTCATTGGTGCTGGTCACTAATGGCCAGACAAAACTGTCTTCTGCAACCTCGCCACAGGTACTGATATCCCCATCAACGGTTTCTGCTGACCAGCCGCGTAAGCGCACTAAATCCACTAATGTTTCACTGGCTAACTCCCCGCCTGCCAGAGATTGCTGTTCAAGCCTCTCCAGACACAAATAATTCGAGCGGCCTTTGAGTAACGCCAGCTTTCCTTTGTATTTTAAGGCGGTTGCAACAGTCGGCAAATCGCGGGAATACAGCTGATCCTGTAATGCTTTGGAGCCGGTGGAGATAATCACTTTGCAATCAGCCCGTAAAGCTGGCGCCAAATAGGCAAATGTTTTCCCCGTACCGGTACCGGCCTCGACGACCAGTTGTTGTTTGGCATCAATAGATTCACTGATTGCCGCAGCCATTTGGCGCTGGGACTCTCGGGGATTAAAACCTGTAATGGCCTGCGCTAATGCGCCGTCTGTTGCAAAATCGTCTGTCACGCGTTCTCTTCCGGGCGAAATCAGCGGTGATTATGCCAAGCCTGAGGCCCGGCGACCACACATTCTCGCGGCAAGCTATGCTACCCTAATGCCATATCCTAAATAATTCGAGTTGCAGGAAGGCGGCAAGTGAGAGAATCCCGATGAGCTTTAAGGCGCTTTTCTCACCGGGCTAATGCAGAGGTAACTTGAAGAATGACGGGTATCGCAACTGACATTGGCATTCACACACAGGAGTGAAAATGAGTATTGAGCGCATTAATCCAGAAAAACGTTGGTCAGACGCGGTGGTATTCAACAATACTATCTATTACACCAGCGTACCGGAAAACTTGGATGCGGACGCCACGGCACAAACGGCAAACACACTGGCGGCAATTGATATCATGCTGAATCAGCTTGGTTCGGATAAAAGCCGCATTTTGGATGCCACCATTTTTCTGGCAGATAAAGCAGACTTCGCGGCGATGAATGCGGCGTGGGATGCCTGGGTGGTAGACGGGAATGCGCCGGTGCGCTGTACTGTTGAAGCCAAGTTGATGAATCCAAACTACAAAGTCGAAATCAAAATTATTGCAGCCATCTGATTAGCCGCTAAATATACTTAGCTTCCCTCACCCTAATCACAAAGTGAAAACGCGGGGAAATGTACCGAATGGGGCATAGCGGCGTAAAACGCCAGAGTGCCCATTGGTGCAGTCGCCCCGCCAAACACCGGATTACGATAGCTTAATCATCACCATTCCGGCCAACAGCAAAATCAAGCCGATCCAGCCTTTATAATTCAGCCGCTGGTTGAATAAAATCCACCCCGCAGCCACGGTGGCGGCAATACCAAACCCGCCCCACAAAGCATAAGCCACTGATAATTCAATGCCTTTTACGGCTTGTGCTAAAGCACTGAATGCCCCTAACACTGAAATCAATGATAATATACCCAACCATACTCGGCGAAAACCATCTGACATTTTCAGCAAAATATTGGCGATTATTTCCAGGATGACAGCCAAAATAAGAAACGCGATATGGTAAAACTCAAGCTGTTGCATGATGCTCACCTGAATTGCGACTTGGACTGTTTGGTTTCTTCGGTTTACGTGTGCCTGATTTCACTAGCATTATGCCGCCGACTAATGTCACTAAACCGGCAATTTTAAGTGGCGATAAACTCTCATCAAACCACAGCACACTAAAGACAGTAATAATCAGGATACCTATCCCTTCCCACAGCGCATAAGCCACACCTAACGCGACTTTCTTCACCGCCAGAGCCAGCAATATATATGAGCCGGTTATCATAAAATACATCACGATATGCCCGGTCATCTCACCACTCACACTGGCGTATTTCATTGATAAGGTGCCGATAATTTCAGCAACAATCGCCAGACCTAAAAATATCCAATAAATCATCATTCTTCTCCTAACACACAGCTACCCTATCGGTTTCAAAGTGCAGGAAGGCGGCAAACAAGATAATCCTGTTGAACTTACATAAGTAAGTGATTCGGATGACTGAATGCAGCCAATACCCCTGCTATTTGAGAAATGACGGGTAAAACGCACGCTAAGGTCTATTTGTTACGGTTATCCTCACTCGGCACACCATTCACTGGGAATTGACGTGCGCAGGCCGTAAGAAATAGAAACTCACTTGGCGTAGAAACTTTTATTTTTTATTGAAGAAGAAAGACGCTATAGCTCGCTGCACCAGTGATGCTCACTGGCCAGAATGGCAGACAGGAAGAGTTGGCAAGTAGAAGGTTTGAAAGTAATTCCATTAATTTTCATCATAATATATCTCTTTTTTCTAGCCACACGCGCTTTAGCCACATTCTTGTATGCCAAACCTAGTGTGATACGCCTAAAACCCTCATCAAATTGGAATAATTAACTGCTGTATTTTTACCACAGTCAATTTTATAAAGCAAACCATCAATTCTATAAATAGTTTATAAAAAGAGATTAAAAAATAATAAGTTAGTCTTTCTAAAAAAACAAAACCCCTGCATGGCAAGGGTTTTATATTGAGTAAGGATACCCGGTTCTCCCATCAGTTC